>NZ_CP043627.1:1955312-2285625 GCF_016804325.1 Methylobacterium aquaticum | reverse complement strand
CCGAGACCCTGGCCTGGCCGAGCCCGCTCTCCGACGCCTACCCGGCGATCCTCGCCCGGCGCGGCCAGCCGACCTGCGTGCTCGCCACCGGCGACCCGTTCCATTACGGCGTCGGCGCGGAACTCGCCCGGCTGGTGCAGGCAGACGAGATCGCGGCCTTTCCGCAACCCTCCGCCTTCAGCCTGGCGGCGGCGCGGCTCGGCTGGCCGCTCGCCGAAATCGCCTGCGTGACCCTGCACGGGCGGGCGCTGGAGCGGGTGATCCCGCATCTCCAGCCCGGCGCCCGGCTCCTGGTCCTGTCATGGGACGGCTCGACGCCCGAGAAACTCGCTGCTCTGCTCGCCGCGCGCGGCTTCCCGCGCTCGCGCCTCACCGTGCTCGAGGCGATGGGCGGTCCCCGCGAGCGCCGCCGCACCGCCCCGGCGGCGGAGTTCGCGGAGGCTGGAATCGATCCGCTCAACACCGTGGCGGTCGAGGTGGCGGCCGAGCCGGATGCCCGGGTGATTCCCCTCGCGCCCGGCCTCGACGATGCCTGGTTCGAGAATGACGGCCAGCTCACCAAGGCGGAGATCCGCGCCGTCACCCTCGCGGCCCTGCGCCCCCGCCTCGGCCAGCTCTTGTGGGATGTCGGTGCCGGCTCGGGGTCGATCGGCATCGAGTGGTGCCTTCGCCACCCGGCGAATCGCGCGGTCGCGGTCGAGGCGCGCGAGGAGCGCGCCGCCCGCATCCGCCGCAACGCGCTGAACCTCGGCGTGCCCGACCTGCGGGTCGTGGTCGGCCGGGCGCCCGAGAGCCTCGCCGGCCTGCCGGCGCCGGACGCGGCCTTCCTCGGCGGCGGCGTCTCCGATCCGGCCCTGGTCGCGGCGGTCCTGGACGCCTTGCCGACGGGCGGGCGCCTCGTCGCCAACGCGGTGACGCTGGAGAGCGAGGCCCTGCTGCTGCGCTGCCACGCCGAGCGGGGCGGCACCTTGCGGCGCCTCTCGGTCGCCCGGGCCGAGCCGGTCGGCCACCTCACCGGCTGGCGCCCGGCGATGCCGGTGACCCAATGGGCGCTGACGAAGCCGTGACGCCCGCGATCATCCAGGCGCGGGTCCCAGGGAGCGCCCCGCCGCCGCCGCTCCTGCACGGCCCGGCCCGCACGCCCGCCAGGGCGGCGCCCCGCGCCCTCGTCGCCGGCATCGGCTTTCGCCATGCCACCGCGGCCGACGAGATCCTGGGGCTGGTGGCGGAGGGCCTGCGCCAGGCCGACTTGCCCGGCGCGCACATCGCGGCGCTCGCCACGGCCGCCGACCGCGCCGGCGATCCGGCCATCCGCGCGGCGGCCGAAGCCCTCGGCGTGCCGCTCGTCGCCATCGGGGTCGAGGCCCTGCGCGAGGCCGGCCGCCGGGTGGTCACCCGCTCGGTCCGCATCGAGGCCCTGCGCGGCATCGGCTCGCTCGCCGAGGCCGCGGCCCTCGCGGCGTCCGGGCCCGAGGGCCGCCTCGTCCTGCCCCGCATCGCCTCGGCGGGCGCCACCTGCGCGCTCGCCGCCAGCGGAGACGCCCTTTCGTCATGATCCACTTCATCGGTGCCGGCCCCGGGGCCGCCGACCTCATCACGGTGCGCGGCCGCGACCTCATCGCCCGCTGCCCGGTCTGCCTCCATGCCGGCTCGCTGGTGGCGCCGGAGATCCTGTCCTGGTGCCCCCCCGGCGCCCGGATCGTCGACACCGCGCCCCTCTCCCTCGACGCGATCATCGACGTGATGAGGCAGGCCTATGCGGCCGGCCACGAGGTGGCGCGGCTGCATTCCGGCGATCTCTCGATCTGGAGCGCCGTCGCCGAGCAGACCCGCCGCCTCGACCGGCTCGGCATCCCCTACGACCTCACCCCCGGCGTCCCCTCCTTCGCCGCCGCCGCGTCCGTGCTCGGGCGCGAACTGACGGTGCCGGAGGTGGCGCAATCGGTGGTGCTGACCCGCACCAGCGGCCGCGCCTCGGCGATGCCCGGCACGGAACGCCTCGCCGCCTTCGCGGCGACGCGGGCGACGCTGGCCATCCACCTGTCGATCCACGTCATCGAGACGGTGGCGGCCGAGCTGATCCCGCATTACGGCCACGACTGCCCGGCGGTGGTGGTGTTCCGCGCCACCTGGCCGGACGAGCGGGTCCTGCGCGGGACGCTCGAAGACATCGCGGCCAAGGCCGCCGCGGCGGGGCTGGAGCGCACGGCGCTGATCCTCGTCGGGCCGGCGCTCGGGGCGACGGAGTTCCGCGAGAGCGCGCTGTACGCGGTCGATTACGACCGGCGGTTCCGGCCGGGCGGGGCCGTGGCCGCGCCGGCCGGACCCCAGCCGACCTGACCCGATCCGCGACGGCTCCCGGCCGTTGCGGATGTCGTACTCCGTCCGGAGACAGTGTCATGCGGATGAGACTCGCCACCGACGCCGACGCGGCCCTGCTCGCCCGGATCCACACCGCGAGCTGGAGGAGCGCGTATCGGGGCATCCTCGATCCGGACTTCCTCGCCGGCCCGATCGAGCAGGACCGATTGCAAACCTGGACCGGCCGCCTCGGGCCGCATCATCCGCACGTGACCGCCCTCATCGCCGAGGAGGCCGACGAACCGCTCGGCTTCGTCTGCGCGGTCGGGGCGGAGGATGAGCGCTGGGGAACGCTGATCGACAATCTCCATGTCCTGCCCACGGCGAAGGGGCGAGGCCTGGGGACGGACCTGCTCGGCGCCGCGGCGGAGTGGTCCCTGCGTTTCCATCCCGCTTCAGGAATCTACCTGTGGTGCTTCGAGCAGAACGAACCGGCCCGCCGCTTCTACGAGCGGCGCGGCGGCGTGATCGCCGAGCGCAGCCGGCACGCCATTCCCGGGGGAGGCGACCGGCCGGTGATTCGGTATCATTGGCCCGAGCCCGCCGTTCTCGGTAGGTCCAAGTCGACCGGCCGCGCTTGACGCCACCCGAGATGGTGGAGCAGATTCAGGTTCGAATATCGGCATCTCAACCGAATGTTGTTCCCCATTCGCAACCTCATCCTGAGGTGTCAGTCGATCGCAGATCGACTGACCTCGTAGGAGAGCTCCAGAAGTCTCAGCGATCTCTGGAGCCCTCCTTCGAGGTTAGCCCATCTTCGATGGGCTAACACCTCAGGATGAGGTCGAGTGTGGGATTGCATGTTCGAATCAAGCAAGCAGTACCTGATAGTAATTAATAAATTATTGCAGTTGATCGAATTGACCGGCATGAAAAAAATGAGTGCTCCATTGAAGTTTCTAAATGTCGATATCGATATTATTGGTCCGACCGGCGGCCAAGTTATTGCAAATTATTTTCGACAGCAATTGATTATTTTGCAGAATAGCCCAAGCCTACTCTCGTTTGAGCCACTCGTAATGCACAGCGATGCCAATTCTTGCATCGCATCGTTAGCATGCTTGATTCGTGCAATGCCCTCGGATTTGAAGCTGTTGTGGTCGCACTCTGCGGCACGTTACTTCAATGTCGGGTACGAGGGCGACCTGGGAATGCACTCCGTCACGGCAGAAATTTCGAGTACATCGCTTCAAGTTATGGGAGAGATTGGTGCGCAGCTTCGAATAACGATTTATGCCCCTCAGCGAGCATGACCTGGCTGCAAGGTGAATTTGCCAATTTCGATCCGGGGATGCTGCAACTTGAACTGTCCCGTGCGCTCAATCGTCCGCATGGAGATCGGCCAGCAATGCCTCGACACTGTCGAAGCGGGGAAGCTGACCGGCACGGGCTTCTTCCTGCATCGCCGCGAGCGTCGTCTCGTTCGGCGCGAGGAGATCGAGAGGCACCGTGCCCTCGCGCGCGACGCGGATGAGCATCAGGCGAACCGCATCGGAGACCGTCAGCCCCATGGCTTCGAGCGCCACGGCGGCTTCGCGCTCGGTCGACGCATCGATCTCCGTTTTCACAAGAGCCTAAGCAACCATCGTCGTAGTCTCCCTGAGGGCCATGCCTTTTAAGGTCTTAAATACTTGGAATTGCTGCAACATGCGACTGCAGTGCGGCCAAGCTTGATGGGGCACTCGGAGGTCCAGAGTGCTTCGGATACCAGAATGCTGGCGTGAGCAAAAATGGCGCGTCGCCATTAGATCAATACTAGATATTTATCAGTAAAAATCACCTTAAAAGGCATGTCCCTGAGGGCTTGAATGTAATCCCTTCCGTTAGGCGCGTCACGCGACGACGCCCCTCACCCCACCGGATGAAACGGCGCCCGCCCGACCAGCCCGCCTTCCCGGTCGAACACCACCACCTCCAGCGAACTGCCCGAGCCCGCCAGCACCCGCGCCGCGGTCGCCCAGGCGTAGCGGGCGATCAGGTCGGCGATCGGAAGATCGTTCGCTTGCGCCAGGCGCAGCACCTCCAGCGCGGTGTTCGCGCCCGCCGCCCGCAAGCCGAGGTCCGGCCCGCCTCCGGCCTCGACGATGCGCTCGGCGAGCCAGGCGAGGTCGACGGGCCCGGAGCGCGAATGCAGGTCGAGGAGGCCGTGGCCGAGCTTCGCCATCTTGGCGATGCCGCCGGCCACCGTCACCCGCGGCACCGGGTGGCGGCGCAGGTACTTGAGCATCCCGCCGGCGAAGTCGCCCATGTCGATCAGGGCCTGGGGGCCAAGCCGTGCAGGCGCGCCACGGCCTCCTCGGAGGTCGAGCCGGTGGCGCCGGCGACGTGATCGAGGGCGCCGGCCCGGGCGACGTCGATGCCGCGATGGATGCTGTCGATCCAGGCGGCGCAGGAATAGGGCACCACCACCCCGGTCGTGCCGAGCACCGACAGGCCGCCGAGGATGCCGAGGCGCGGATTCAGGGTCTTCTGGGCCAGAACCTCGCCGCCGGGGATCGCGATCTCCACCACCACGTCCGGCGGACCGCCGAGGCCGGTCGCGGCCTCCGCGATCGCCGCCGCGATCATCCGCCGCGGCATCGGGTTGATCGCCGGCTCCCCCACCGGCAGCGGCAGCCCGGCCCGGGTCACGGTTCCGACGCCGGGACCGGCCCGGAACGCGATGCCGGAGCCCGGCGGACCGCGCCGGACGGTCGCCAGGACCAGGACCCCGTGGGTCACGTCGGGATCGTCGCCGGCATCCTTCACCACCCCGGCGAAGGCCCCGCCCGCGACGAGCCCGCTCCGCGCGAGCGCGAAGGCCGGGCGGGCACCGCTCGGCAGCGCGATCTCGACCGGATCGGGGAAGGCGCCGGTGACCAGGCCGACGTAAGCCGCCTTGGCGGCGGCCGTCGCGCAGGCGCCGGTGGTCCAGCCGCGGCGCAGGGTCTCCCGTGGTCGTGTCGCATCCATGCGGCGTGGTATCACCCGGGAGCGGCGCGGTGAATGCGCGCCGTGTCGCCCAGTGATGGACTCGTTCGTGACCCAAAGCCCTGCCCGCGGTCTCCTCATCGCCGCCGCCCGTTCCGGCTCCGGCAAGACCACCGTGACCCTCGCCCTGCTGCGGGCCCTGCGCCGCCGCGGATGGGCGGTCGCCGGGGCGAAATGCGGGCCGGACTACATCGATCCCGCCTTCCACGCCGCCGCCACCGGCCGGCCGAGCTACAACCTCGACAGCTTCGCCATGGACGGCGCGCTCCTCGACGCGGTGGCGGGCCGGGCCGGCACGGAATCCGACCTGCTGCTCGCCGAGGGCTCGATGGGCCTGTTCGACGGCGTGGTGGCGGAGGAAGGCCGCAGCGGCGCCAACGCCGACATCGCCGCCCGCTACGGCTGGCCGGTCGTGCTGGTGCTCGACGTCTCGGGCGCCGCGCAATCGGCCGCCGCGACGGCGCTGGGGGTCCGGGCCTACGACCCGCGCCTGACGCTGGCCGGGGTGATCCTCAACAAGGTCGCGAGCCCCCGCCACCGCCGTCTCGTCGAGGTCGGGCTTACCCGGATCGGAATCAAGGTGCTCGGCGCCGTGCCGCGGGAGGCCGCTCTGGTCCTGCCGGAGCGCCATCTCGGGTTGATCCAGGCCAGCGAGACCGAGGACCTGGAATCCCGCCTCGACCGCCTCGCCGATCTGGCCGAGGCCTCGATCGATCTCGACGCGATCGTGGCCGCCGCCGGCGGCAGGGTACCGGAGCCGGCGATCGGGCATCTGCCGCCGCCGCCCGGCCGGCGCCTCGCGGTCGCGCGCGATGCCGCGTTCTCGTTCGTCTACCCGCATCTCGAGGCCGGCTGGCGCGCGGCCGGGGCCGAGATCGTGCCGTTCTCACCGCTCGCCGACGAACCCCCGCCGGAGGAGTGCGACGCCTGCTGGCTGCCCGGGGGCTATCCCGAGCTCCATGCCGGCCGGATCGCCGCCGCCTCGCGCTTCCTCGACGGCTTGCGTGCCTTTGCCGGAACGAGGCCGGTCCATGGCGAGTGCGGCGGCTACATGGTGCTGGGCGAGAGCCTGGAGGATGCCGAGGGAACGACCCACCGCATGGCCGGCCTCCTGCCGGTCGCGACCTCCTACGCCCGGCGCCGGCTGCATCTCGGCTACCGGATCGCGACGCTTGCCGGGGGGGGATCCCTCGGTGCCGCGGGGCAGGGCCTGGTCGGGCACGAGTTCCACTACGCGAGCGAACTCACGCCGCCGCCGGGGCCCGACGAGGCCCTGGCCGAGGTGACGGATGCGGAAGGGCGTGCCCTCGGGCTGGCCGGCCACCGGCGCGGCCGGGTCAGCGGCAGCTTCTTCCACCTGGTGGGCCTGCGCTGACCGGAGCCTGCGCGACGGGCGGCCGCTATTCGGCGGCCGCGACGCTGTCCTCGCCGCCCGCCGCGCTGGCGTGGCGGCCGAGGCGGGCGGCGGAGCGCACGATCGCCAGAACCTCGCGGCGCAGTTGCTCGTCCTCGATCTGCACGTAGGCGCGCAGCAGCTCGATGGCGCCTTGCGCGCTCAGGAAGCCGAAGACGTTGTCGTCGCCGGACTCGCTGCCGCCCTGGTCCTCGAAGAAGGCCGAGACCGGCACTTCCAGCAGCCGGGCGATCTCGCGCAGGCGGCCGGCGCCGACGCGGTTCTGGCCCTTCTCGTATTTCTGGACCTGCTGGAAGGTCACGCCGACGGCATTGCCGAGGGCGGTCTGGCTCAGTCCCTTGGCCTTGCGCAGGGCCGTGATGCGGACTCCGACGAGACGGTCGACCTCAGTGGTTTGCTTGGGCATCGGTCCTCGACATCTTCGTGCTGGCTTGCCGGAAGCCCCCTCCCCGATTCCAGAGGGCCGCCGTCCCGCGTCGTTCATGCCCGCGACGGCCGGCGCTCCCCGCTCCGGTGACACCACGGATGTTCGTGCCCGGCCCGGCGGCGAAGACGCCTCGCATCCGGTCCGCTCCATTCCCTCGTCGTCCCGTTCCGACCCCGGCGTCTCTCGCCCCGTGAGGGCGCGCGGACCGCGGTCGGACGACATGAAAGACTAGCGATGCCCGCCCGGTCGAGGCCGTCCTGTCGTCGGTCTCGCGGTGCGGGTGCGGGTCTGCCATGCAACCCGCATCCCGTCTACACGCTCCGAGGGAATTCCCCAAGGGAACAAACGTGGAAAAAATACTGAGTTGCACAGCCTCCCCAGGTTGCCGCCTCATGGACCCCGGCCGGCCTGGGCGGGTCACCTTGCCGAGGGCGGGATGGTTCCCATCTCCACGGCCTAATCCGAACGGACAGGAGGATGCCCGCGATGTTCATCGCCATGAACCGGTTCAAGGTCTACAAGGAGGCCGCCCAGGACTTCGAGCAGGTCTGGCTCGGCCGCGACAGCCACCTGGGAGAAATGCCGGGTTTCGTCGAGTTCCACCTTCTGCGCGGGCCGGAACACGAGGACCACGTTCTCTACGCCTCGCACACGATCTGGTCCTCGCGGGCGGATTTCGAGGCCTGGACCCGCTCCGAGCAGTTCCGCAAGGCGCATAGCCGCGCCCCGGGAACGAAGCCGCTCTATCTCGGCCACCCGCAATTCGAGGGCTTCGAGACGATCCAGACCGTCGCCCGGGAAGGCTGACGATCCCCGGCCGACGATGGCCAGCTAACGGTCATAAGCGGGGGCGGATCGCCCCCGTCCCCGTCATCCGGCCGGGGTCACGCCGCCCCGGGCCGATCGAGCCGCGGCAGGAACACCGCGAGCAGGCCGACCGCCGGCAGGAAGGCGCAGAGCCCGTAGACGAACTCGATGCTGGTGCGGTCGGCGACCTCGCCCAGGATCGCGGCGCCCAGGCCCCCCATCCCGAAGGCGAAGCCGAAGAACAGGCCGCCGACCAGGCCGACCCGGCCGGGCAGCAATTCCTGCGCGTAGACGAGGATCGCCGGCATCGCCGAGGCCAGGATCAGGCCGATCGGCACCGTCAGCGCCACGGTCCAGAACAGGTTGGCGTGCGGCAGCGCCAGGGTGAAGGGCAGCACGCCGAGGATCGAGCCCCAGATCACCACCTTGCGGCCGAACCGGTCGCCGATCGGCCCGCCCGCGACCGTGCCGGCCGCGACCGCGCCGAGGAACACGAACAGGTAGAGCTGCGAATCCTGCACCGACACGCCGAAGCGGTGGATGAGGTAGAAGGTGAAGTACGAGCTGAGGCTCGCCATGTAGAAGTATTTGGAGAAGATCAGCACCAGGAGCACCGCGATGGTGCCGACCACCTTGCCCCGCGGCAGGGTGCGGACAGCCGCCCCGCCCTTCTTGCCCCGGGCGGCGCCGGCCCTCAGGCGGTCGCGGTACCAGCGCCCGACGAGGCTCAGGACCACGAACCCGATCAGCGCCGCGACCGCGAACAGGGCGACGCTCGGCTGGCCCAGCGGCACGACGATGAAGGCGGCGAGCAGCGGCCCCAGAGCCGTGCCGGCATTGCCGCCGACCTGGAACACCGATTGCGCCAGGCCGTAGCGCCCGCCCGAGGCGAGGCGGGCGACCCGCGAGGCCTCCGGATGGAAGATCGCCGAGCCGAGGCCGACGAGGCAGGCGGCGAGGATCAGCAGGCCGTACGACCCCGCATGCGACAGGAGCAGGAGGCCGCAGAGCGACAGCAGCATGCCGGTGGCGAGCGAGAACGGCATCGGCCGCTTGTCGGTGAACAGGCCGACCACCGGCTGCAGCACCGACGCCGTGAGCTGGAAGGCCAGGGTCAGGACGCCGATCTGGCCGAAATCCAGGCTGTAGGCCTGCTTCAGGAGCGGGTAGATCGCCGGCAGCAGCGACTGCATCATGTCGTTGAGGAGGTGCGACAGGCTCAGGCCCCCGAGCACCACAGCCGCCGGTCCCGCCGCCGCAGCACCGGACGGCACGCCCCGGCCCGCGGCCGCCGGCATCTCCACGGCCACGCCGCCCTCGCTCGCTCGCGCATCCATCGCTGGGTCCATCCCTTGCCGGCCGGCCTGTCGGCCGCTCGCGCCGCGCCGCCCGTCGACAACGATCCAGGGGTTGCGGCGAGTGTCTCATACACCTGCCGTCTTGACCCGTCCCCTCGGCCGAAGCAGGGCTGGGATGCCGTCGGTCCCGGGCTTGCTGCCTGCCCGGCAATCAGCCGGCGGCGGCCCGGGATGCGTGCGGAAACGGCACGGTCCCGCCCGGTCCGTCCCCTTCCGGCACAGGCACGGGTCACGGGTCATCTCGCCATGCGACACGAACGGTTCCCGGGAGACGACAACGCGGGCCTCGCCTCGTCGGAGGCGCGGGCGGTCTGGAACGCGCTCCTGCCCCGCCGCGGCCGGGCGGTCCTGCGGCTCGCCATTGCGGGCGGCGCGGCCCTGGCCGAGCTCGCGGCGGTGACCCTCACGGGGCTGGCCTGCGAGATGATCTACCACCTCGTCACCTACGAGCGGCAGCCCGAGCTCGGCCCCTCCCTGGCGGTCGGGCTGTTCCTCGGCCTGTTCGTGGTGCTGCCGAACGTCGCCCGGGGCGAGTACAGCATCGAGAACTATCTCGCCCGCGCGCCGCATCTGCGCCGGACCATCAGCCTGTGGCTCGCCGCCTGGGCGGTGGTGCTCGTCCTCGGCTTCCTCAGCAAGACCACCGGCGACCATTCCCGCGCCGCGGCGCTCGCGACCTTCCTCGCCGGCCTGCCGGTGCTGGTCGTGACCCGCTTCGCCACCGTGGCCCTGGTGCGCCACCTCATCACCCCGCGCTCCGATTCCGCCCGCCGCATCCACCTGATCGGCTACGAGGACGACGTCGCGAGCTTCTACGCCACCCACGACACCGCGGCCCTGGGGCTCAGGGTGATCGGCGTCAGCACCCTGCGCGACGCCCCTCCGGGGGGCGATCCGGAGGCGCGCCGGACCCAGCTCGCCGAGGACCTGGATCTCAGCGTCTCGGTGGTGCGCTTCCTGCGCCCCGACGACGTGTTCGTGCTGGTGCCCTGGGCGGAGGTCGAGGATCTGGAGGCCTGCGTCGACGCCTTCCTGCGGGTGCCGGTCGCCCTGCACCTGCGCCCGGGCCGGGTGATGGACCGCTTCAGCGACGTGCGCCTCGGCCGGGTCGGGCTCCTCACCGGCATCAATGTCGGCCGCGCGCCGCTCTCGGCCCTGGAGGTCGCGACCAAGCGCGTCTTCGACGTGGTGGTGGCCTCCCTCGCGCTGCTGGTGCTCTCGCCGCTGCTCGCCCTGATCGCGATCCTGATCCGCCTCGACAGCCGGGGTCCGAGCCTGTTCCGCCAGAAGCGCTACGGCTTCAACCAGGAGGCGTTCTGGGTGTTCAAGTTCCGCAGCATGCGCTCCGATTCCGGCACCGCCTTCCGCCAGGCAACCCGGGACGACGATCGCATCACCCGGATCGGCCGCATCCTGCGCCGGACCAACCTCGACGAATTGCCCCAGCTCCTCAACGTGATCCGGGGCGACATGTCGCTGGTCGGCCCCCGCCCCCACGCGGTCGCCCACGACCGCAGCTTCGAGCGCCGCATCGCGCTCTATGCCAGGCGCCACAACGTGCGGCCGGGGATCACCGGCTGGGCGCAGGTGAACGGCCTGCGGGGCGAGACCCTGACCGATGCCGACATGCAGCGCCGGGTCGAGCACGACCTGTTCTACATCGACAACTGGTCGCTGTGGTTCGACCTTAGGATCCTGGTCATGACGGTGGTGGCGCGGAGCGCGTTCAAGAACGCGTATTGATCCCGACGGTCGGTGGAAACGACCTTTGTTTCCGTTCTCGAATTGTCGTCGAGCCTCTGGCTTGGCATGGACAATTCGAGATGGCTCAAGGGCCCGATGCGTCAGCATATTGGGCCATTGGGATGAGAAGGGCGCCCTCTGCGCCCCTCCCTGTGTCGCACCGGAACGGCGAGGGACGGCGCCGGATCAGCCCGCGAGCTTCAGCCCGTGCCGGCGGCCCGCCTCGAAGGCCTGGAGATCCAGCGCCAGGCCGACGACCTGATCGGACTTGAGGTGGGTGGGGTCCAGCGGACCGCCGAACCCATGCTGCAGGTAGATTTCCTGGACCTCCGGCGTGCGCATCGCGCCGCCCATCGTCCAGTTCGGGAAGAGGCGTCCCGGCACGTCGCGCACGTTGACGATCGTCGCGGCGGCGTGGCGCGGGTCCCGGGCGATGCGGTCGTAGGTTCCGGCCACCCTCGCCCGCTCGCCTTCGAGGATCTGGACGAACCAGGTCTTGTCGAAGATCAGGAAGCCGGTGATGCCGTCCCGGCTGTTGTTGCGCTGGGAGATCGAGAGGATCTCGCGCATGTTGGTCAGCATGGCGCGGTCGCCGCCCGGCACGGTGTTGCGGCTGTAATAGACGAGTTGGTGGATCATCGGACGCTTCACTCCCACCGGCGGATTCGGATCGCCCGGAGGAGCGCCAGCCGCCGTCATCACGACGCGCGAGTCGGGATGCGAAGTGAGAAGCGTCGAACCGGGCTCAGGCTCCCGACCGCCGGCGGTCCATTCGCGAGGAGCATTAACGAACCGTCCACGACCGGACGCGGAAGCGGATCGCCGCATTCGGCCTTCGGCAAGAATCGTCGATCCTGGCGGGCTCGCGGCCCCGGGCCGGACGGCCGCCGTCAGCCGGCGTCTCCCCGCCCCTGGCACGCCCCGCACTCGCCCTCGATCTCGACGATCCGGCTCGCCGGCTTGAACCCGGCCTGCGCCAGGGTCCGGTCCAGGCTGCGCTCGATCTCGGCCGAGATCGTCTCGTCGACGCTGCCGCAGCTGCGGCAGATCAGGAACACCGCGCTCTCGCCGGCGCCGTGGCCGTGCTCGCAGGGGACGAAGGCGTTGCGGCTGGCGATGCGGTGGACGAGGCCGTGCTCGGTGAGGAAGTCGAGGGCGCGGTAGACCGAGACCGCGGCGACCCGCTTGCCCGGGACGCTCAGGCGCTCGGCGATGTCGTAGGCGCCGAGGGGTCGCCCCTCCTCGGCCACCACCTCCAGGGTGCGGCGGCGCAGGGACGTGAATTGCAGGCCGAGATCCTGCGCCAGCCGCTCGGCCCGCGCGATCAGGTCGGCCGTCCGGGCGGGACCATGGGCGTGCCCGTCCTCGCCATGCGCGTGACCGTGATGCCCGCAGGTTCCGTGCTCGTCCATCCGACACCCTCCCGCGCCGTCCTAGTGCATCTTCGACGGAGTGCAGACCGGCTCGTCGAAGAAAATGCGGCAGAATCAAAAACCTAGAGCATCGTCCGATCGCAGGGCGATCCGGTGATGCTCTACCCCACCTGGGCGGCGGTTGACAGGCCCCGCCTGTTACAGTGTAACGATCCGCACCGGGGCGCCATCCGGCCGCCCCCATATGGGGTCCGCGCGCCCGCCCGCCGAGGGCGCCCGAGACCCGAGCGACCGATTCGCCGATGCCGCATTCCCATGCCCCCGCCCTGCGGGACGATGCCGCCCCGCGGCCCCAGGCCGTGCCGTTCTCGCTGCTGCGGGTCGGGGTCGGCCCGCGCCTCGCCGTGGCGGCCCTGCTGGCGGGAGCGCTCTGGGCCCTGATCGGCTGGGCGATCGCGTGACGGCGCCGCTCCCGATCTCCGCCCATGACG
The DNA here is from genome assembly GCF_016804325.1 of Methylobacterium aquaticum. Taxonomy (NCBI): domain Bacteria; kingdom Pseudomonadati; phylum Pseudomonadota; class Alphaproteobacteria; order Hyphomicrobiales; family Methylobacteriaceae; genus Methylobacterium; species Methylobacterium aquaticum. The sequence goes on along the minus strand of NZ_CP043627.1, from coordinate 2,272,681 downwards.
GTACCCTTGGAGGCCCCCCCGGCGGCGCCCTGGTCCTGCGCGGGCTCACCCTCGGCTATGCCCGCCATCCGGCGGTCCACCACGTCGACGGCACGATCCCGGCCGGATCGCTCATCGCGGTGGTCGGGCCGAACGGCGCCGGCAAGTCGACCCTGCTCAAGGGCATCATCGGCGAGATCGCGCCGCTCGAGGGCGAGGTCGCCCGCGCGGGGCTGGCGCGGCAGGACATCGCCTACCTGCCCCAGGCCGCCGAGATCGACCGGGCGTTTCCGATCGCGGTGTTCGACCTCGTGGCGATGGGGCTGTGGCGCCGGGTCGGGCCGTGGCGGTCGCTGAAGCCACACCGGGCCGCCGTCGCGGCGGCGCTGGCGGCGGTGGGCCTCACCGGTTTCGAGCGTCGGCCGATCGGCACCCTGTCGGGCGGCCAGCTGCGTCGGGCCCTGTTCGCCCGCGTCCTGCTCCAGGATGCCCGGGTCATCCTGCTCGACGAGCCCTTCGCGGCGATCGACGCGCGCACCACCGACGAACTCCTGGCGCTGGTCCATGGCTGGCACGCGGAAGGGCGCACCGTGGTGGCGGTGCTGCACGACCTCGACCAGGTCGCCCGCCACTTCCCCTCGACCCTGCTGCTCGCCCGCGAGGCGGTGGCCTGGGGGCCGACCCACGAGGCGCTGACCGCCGACAACCTGCGCCGCGCCCGCCGGCTCTGCGAGGCCTGGGACGAGGACGCGCCGGTCTGCCGCGCCCCGGCCGCAACGCCGCACAGTCACGACCACGCGCCGCACGGCCACGGCGCCCACGACCACACCCACGGGCACGCCGCGTGATCGACTTCCTGACGGCACCCTTCGTCGAGTTCTCGTTCATGCGCCGGGCGCTCGCCGGCTGCATCGCCCTGTCGGTCGGCGCCGCGCCGGTCGGCGTCTTCCTGACCCTGCGCCGGATGAGCCTGATGAGCGAGGCGATGAGCCACGCCATCCTGCCGGGCGCGGCGGTCGGCTTCCTGTGGGCCGGCCTGTCGCTGCCGGCGATGACGCTCGGCGGCCTCGTCGCCGGCCTCGCCGTGGCGCTCCTGTCCGGCTTCATCGCCCGCTCGACGGTCTTGCGCGAGGATGCGAGCCTCGCCGCCTTCTATCTCATCTCGCTCGCCGCCGGCGTGCTGCTGATCTCGGCCAAGGGCTCGTCGATCGACCTCCTGCACATCCTGTTCGGCACGGTGCTGGCCCTCGACGACGACGCCCTGGTGCTGCTCGGCGGCATCGCCACCGTGACCCTGGCGGGCCTCGCCGTCGCCTACCGGCCGCTGGTGATGGAATGCGTCGATCCGCTGTTCCTGCGCTCGGTCGGCCGGGCGAGCGGACCGGTGCATTACGGCTTCCTCGCCCTGGTGGTGCTCAACCTCGTCGGCGGGTTCGCCGCGCTCGGCACGCTGCTCGCCGTCGGGCTGATGCTGCTGCCGGCGATCACCGCCCGGTTCTGGGCCCTCGACCTCACCGGGCTGATGCCGATGGCGGTGATCCTGGCGCTGACGGCGAGCGTGGCCGGGCTCCTCGTCTCCTACTATGCCAGCCTGCCGACCGGGCCGGCGATCGTGCTCGCCGCCGGCGCCCTCTACGTCGCCTCGATGCTGTTCGGGCCCCGCGGCGGACTGGTCTGGCGGCTTTTGCCCGCCCGTCACCTGGAAGCGTGAGCTACTTCGCGGTGTGAGACTCGGGCGGCCGCGCCGGCTCGCCCCGGTGCGCCGCCCGCCGGCAGGCATCGGAGCAGTAGCGCACCTCGTCCCAGACCCGCTCCCATTTCTTGCGCCAGGCGAAGGGCCGCCCGCACTGGGCACACATCTTCTGCGGCAGGTCGCCCTTGCGGCGCATCTTCGGCATGGCTTTGTCAGCGTCCGGTCTTGCCCGCATCGGCGAGCGGGATGGCGCTCCAGCGGGTGATCTGCACGTAGCCGTCGCGGGCCGCCACCAGGAGTTGGCGGCGGTAGGAATGCACCACCGTCCCGGGGACGTGGCGGTGGCCTTCCGTCCAGCCGGAGGCCTCCTGCACGAAGACCCGGTTGTCGTTGACCCGCGCCAGGGTCTCGATGGAGCCGAAGGCCCGCACCCGGCGCAGGATGGCGGCGACCGGCTGGCGGAAATCCAGGGTGCGGTCGAGGTCGGTGACCCGCGGCCAGTAGGCGCCGTCGCCCTGCGGCTCCGCCTTGCGCCACAGGCCGGGCAGGTCCCGGGCGATCGGCCCGCGGGCGAGCCGCGTCGCCGCCATCTGGCAGCGGGCGAGCAGGGTCTCGTGCGTCTCGGCGGCGGAGATCGGGAAGACGTCCTGGGCCAGGATGTCGCCGATGTCGAAGCCCCCCTCGGCCAGGACGTGGGCGGTCACGCCCCAGCTCTCGTAGGAATCGAGGATGGCGCGGAACAGCGGATAGGGCCCGCGCCCGTCCGGCAGCGGCGAGGGATGGATGTTGAGGGCGTAGCGCACCCGGCCGGGCCAGCCGGTGATCAGCCACGGATAGCCCGCCACCACCAGCGCCCAGTCGCGGCCGTGCTCGGCCGACAGGGCCTCGATGTCGGAGACGCGGATGCGCGAGAGCTGGATCGGCACGCGGTGGCGCCGGGCGAGCGCGACGACCGCCTCGTTCTGGTCGTAGATCCCGTCGCAGGGGCGGGAGAACAGCTTGATCGGCTGCCAGCCCGACGCGACCAGCCCCTCGAACACACCGCCCAGGAAATCGATTCCCGCGAAGGCGAATTTCACGTCGCGAACTCCCTGCACCCCGACGTCCGGCGGCACCACGCGCCCTAGCTAGGGGTGTTATGGGCAGTCGGAGGGGAGTCGCAATGGTGCGTGTGTTAGCCAATGTTTCACCGGGAGGCTGACCGCGCGTGCGCACCCTCCGCCTCGTCCTCGGCGACCAGCTCCATCCGCGGCTCGCCACCCTGACCGATCTCGACCCCGGCGCCGACACGGTGCTGATGGTCGAGGTTCTCGAAGAGGCGACCTATGTGCGCCACCACAAGCAGAAGCTGGTGCTGGTCTTCTCCGCCATGCGCCACTTCGCGGCCGAGCTGGGCGAGCGCGGCATCGCGGTCGACTACGTCGCCCTGGACGATTCCGGGAATACCGGCTCGTTCACCGGCGAGGTCGAGCGCGCCATCGCCCGCCACAGGCCCGACCGCATCGTCGTGACGGAGCCCGGCGAGTGGCGGGTCGAGGCGATGCTGCTCACCTGGGAGGAGCGGTTCGGGTTAGCCGTCGAGATCCGGGACGATACCCGGTTCCTGTGCCCGCGCCCGGTCTTCGCCCGCTGGGCCGAGGGGCGCGAGGCCTTGCGGATGGAGACCTTCTACCGCGCCATGCGCCGGCGCACCGGTTTCCTGATGGAGGGGCGCGAGCCGGTCGGCGGGCGCTGGAACTTCGACCACGACAACCGCCGCCGCCTGCCCGCGGACCATGCGGTGCCGGAGCGCCGCCGCTTCCCGCCCGACGCGGTGACGCGCGCGGTGATGGATCTCGTCGCACGCCGCTTCCCCGACCATTTCGGCGATCTCGACGGCTTCGCCTGGCCGGTGACGCGACGGGACGCGCTGGAGGCCCTGCGGCACTTCCTCGACGATTGCCTGGCCGCGTTCGGCGATTACCAGGACGCGATGCGGTCCGGGACGCCGTTCCTCTATCACGGGCTGATCGCGCCCGCCCTCAACCTCGGCCTCCTCGACGCCGAGGAGGTCTGCCGCGCTGCGGAGAGCCGCTGGCGCGACGGTTCGGCGCCCCTCAACGCCGTCGAGGGCTTCATCCGCCAGATCCTCGGCTGGCGCGAATACGTGCGCGGGCTCTACTGGGCGCGGATGCCGGATTACCCGGAGACCAACGCGCTCGACGCCACCCGCGACCTGCCGTGGTTCTACTGGTCGGGCGAGACCGCCATGGCCTGCCTCGCCGAATGCGTGCGCGACACCAGGGCCCATGCGCATGCCCACCACATCCAGCGCCTGATGGTGCTGGGCAATTTCGCGCTCCTCGCCGGCCTCGCGCCGCGCCAGGTCGAGGAATGGTTCCTCGTGGTCTATGCCGACGCCTATGAATGGGTGGAACTGCCCAACGTCCACGGCATGGCGTTGTGGGCCGATGGCGGGCTCCTCGGCTCGAAGCCCTACGCCTCGTCCGGCGCCTATATCGACCGGATGTCGGATTACTGCCGTACTTGCGCCTACGACGTGAAGGCGAAGACCGGCGAGACCGCCTGCCCGTTCAACTACCTGTACTGGAACTTCCTGATCGCCCACGAGGATCGTCTGCGCGGCAACCCGCGGCTCGCCATGCCCTACCGCACCCTCGACAAGATGGCGCCGACGCGGCGCGAGGCGATCGCGGTGGAGGCCGCCCGCTTCCTCGATTCGCTGAGCCCGTCAGAGGGGCAGCCAGGCGGTCAGCGTGCCGTAGACGCCCGGGCGCCGGATCTGTTCCTCGTAGACCCAGCCGGCTGAGATGCGAAAGCTGACCCGCGCCAGCGCGAAATCGGTGGCGTGGAGGCCGAGGCTCCATTTCCGGTAGCCGGTCCGGTCGGCGTAGAGCGCGGCCTCGGGACCGAGATAGGCCGCCCCGAGTTCCGGCAGCCGGATGCCCCACGAGACCCGGCCCCAGGCGCTCCAGCGGGCGGTGCCGGCGATCAGCGTCGTGGTCAGGAGCGTCGCCTCGGTCGGCCGGGCCCACAGCTCGCCCTGCACCCGTGCCCCGAAGCGCGGCGCCGGCAGTTTCGTCGTACCGGGGCTGTCCAGCACCTCGAAGGCGAGTTCGGGCCCGGCGAACAGGGCGGCGACGCCCCAATCGTGCATCCATTGCCAGCCGGCGACCGCACCGGCCTGGACCGTGTGGCGCAAGGTGCGCGGCGGCGTCTGCTCGGCCTTCGCCCGCGGATCGCCCCACCAGTCCCGTTCCGGCCGCAAGCCGTAGCCGAGGGTGGCGAGCGTCACGACGCCGTCCCGGTCGATCCCGCCCGGGGCGACCTTGGCCCCGGCGCTGACGAAGGTCGAGCGGCCGGCATCCAGGCTGCCGAACAGCACGGTCCGCACCTCCTCCCGCTCGTCCGCCCATGCGCCACCCGGCCAGGCGAGGCCGACGACCGCGTAGAACAGGGCGGGATGGACCGGGGAAAGAGGCACGGCGACCAGGCATGGCGTCGCGAAAATGGAAATATCTTTTCCATAAAACGCAACGTCAAGCGGCAACAGGAACCACGTCACAGATTTGCATTGGTACCCGCCATCTCGCCCGACGACCTATCGTCGGGTGGATCGTGCCGGGATCCCGCCCCGTCCGGTCCGATCGCGGCGTGAAGCGCGCATGCAGACCGGTCCCGAGACTGTCAGCACTCGCGCGCCTAGGCTGCTATTGCCTGAAAAATCAACGAATTAGGTGCCGTTCGTGCTTGAACTTAACCAATGATTAACCGCATCATCGGACGCTTGGCCGGCAAAGCGCTCTGCACCCCCAGAAGGATCGTCTCACGCTCAGGAGGTTCCATGGTCTCCAAGGAGTTCCGGCAGCAGATCGAGGGTTACGGGCTGACCACGGCCCACATCCTCTACCGCATCCCCGATCATCCCGGCGTCCTGCAGACCTATGTCTGGCAGGATTACGACCTCGCCCCGCGCTTCCCGGTGCTCAACGGTTTCCTGGATTTCTGGAAGCGCGAGCTGGACGGGCCGCTGCATTCGGTGCGGGTGGCGCATTCGCACCTGATCAAGCCGGCGGAGTTCAAGGCCGTGAACGGGGTGCTGACGCTGCACTGAAAGTCCGGGGCTCGGCGCTTTATCCGGGAGCGTGGCGCTTTTTCGGCGCTCTGCCCTACGATTGCCCGGTTGACCGTGTGTGAGGCCCCCAACGGTCGCGCTCCTCGAGGAGCGGGACGCTCACGTCGGTGAACCATGCACAGGCGCATCCTCTCCGCGGCCGGGCCGCTTCGACGGCGGCTCGGGCCCCTTGTCGCCGCAGGGCCGGCCCGTGCCGATCTCGGTGCGGGGGCCGCCCATGCGCGCGGGTTGGCCCGGGCGGCGGACTGGGCTAGAGGGGGCCGGGCGACCGCGCCGGCGAGCGCGGCGCCCTCCCCCGAGGACGCCACGATCCCGCCCGGGGGCACCTCCCCGGCACCCGACGGCCAGAGCCCCGTGACGCAATTCTCCCGCACATCCGAGGTCCTGACCGTTCTTGCCGCCCAGGAGACCGAGCGGCTGACCGTCGGCGACATCGTGGCGGTTCTGCGCGACCGGGCCTTCGCGCTCCTCGTCGTGCTGCTCGGCCTGCCCAATTGCCTGCCGATGCCGCCGCCGATCCCGCTGATCTGCGGCCTGCTCCTGGCGCTCGTGGCGGCGCAGATCGCCGCCGGCATGTCGGCGCCCTGGCTGCCCCGCGCGCTGCTGGGCCGCTCGATCGCCCGCTCCGACCTGCAACGGGCGGTCTCCCGCGCGGTGCCGCTGCTGCGCCGGCTCGAGCGCTGGTCGCGGCCGCGGCTGCGGGTGTTCGAGAACGACATCGGCATGCGCGCCATGGGGCTCCTGCTCCTGGTGCTCTCCCTGGTGCTGATCGTCGCCGCCCCCCTGGTCGGCCAGATTCCGCTCGGCCTCGCCGTGACCCTGGTCGGCCTTGGCCTCGTCGAGCGCGACGGCGTCGTGGTGGCGGCGGGCCTGGGCGTCGGCGTTCTCGGCGTGCTGCTCAATCTCGGCTTCGTCTACGCGGTGTTCACCGCCGTGATGGGGCTCCTGAGCCTGGGTGCCGCCGGGGCGTGAGGCGGAGATCGGCCGTCGCGTCCGGGTGAGGTCAGGCGTGCGTCCGGAGCCCGACAGCGGCACCGGGCGTCGATCGCAGCCGGAAATCCGTCGCACAGGGGCCGATGGGCCCGTGTGAGGCGCGGACCATCACAGGCGGGCCGACACGATGTCCCTCTCGATCGACCTTCCCCTGATCCTCTCCGCCGCCTTCGTCGCCAGCGCCAGCCCTGGCCCGGCGACGCTCGCGATCGCCGACACCGCGATGCAGGCCGGGCGGCGCACCGGCCTCGCGCTCGCGCTCGGCGTCGTCACCGGCTCGCTGACCTGGTCGGTCGCCGCGGCGCTCGGGCTCGCGGCGGTCATGGCGTCGAGCGTGTGGATGCTCGAGCTGCTGCGCTACTGTGGTGGCGCCTACCTGCTGTATCTCGCCTGGCGGTCGGCGCGCAGCGCGATCCGGGGCTCGGCGGCCCGGACACCCCACGTCGCCGAGGCCTCCGCCGCGCGGGCCTATGCCCGGGGCCTCGCCCTGCACCTGACCAACCCGAAGGCGATCCTGTTCTTCGGCTCGCTTTACACGCTGGGCCTGTCGCCTCGGACCACGCCGGCCGAACTGATACTCGTGATCGCCGCGATCGGTCTGCAGAGCACCCTGATCTTCACCAGCTATGCCTGGCTGTTCTCGAATGGCCGGATGGCCCTGGGCTATCAGCGGCTGCGGCGCTGGTTCGAAAGCGCCTTCGCGCTGCTGTTCGCCGGGGCGGGCCTGCGGGTGCTCACCGCGCGGCTGCCGACCTGATCGGTCGGTCCAAGCCGGCCAGGGCCGCCGGCGTATCGACGTCGATCAGCACCCCCGCCTCGTCCACTGGCAGTTCCAGAACATCGTCGCGCCGCGCCAGGAGCGGGCCGGCACCGCGATCACCGTCGAGAGCGGCGAGGCCCGGAGCGAGAAGGCGGCGGTTGAGCAGCACCGGGTTGCCCCGCTGCCCGTCCCGCACCGGCACCACCGCGGACGGGGCGACCGGAGCGGTGCGAAACCCCTCGGCGAGCCGTACGAGCAGGCCGGGCCCGATCCGCGGCATGTCGCCGAGGAGAATCAGGGCCGCCGCGATCTCGCCCGGCAGGGCATCGAGCCCGGCGCGGAGCGAGGTCGACAGGCCGTCCGCATAATCCGGATTCTCCACCAGCGTCAGCTTCAGGCCGGTCAGCGCGTCTCGCACCGCCTCGCCTGCATGGCCGAGCACCGCCACCACGGGGCCGAGATCCGCCGCCACGGCCGCTTCCGCCGCGTGGCGCACCAGGGGCTTGCCGTCGAGGGGGCTCAGAAGCTTCGGGCTCGCGCCGAAGCGGGTCCCGCGGCCGGCGGCCAGAAGCACCGTGCCGACCGGGTCAGGCATCGTCGGCGCTCTCCCCGCCGGCCCGGGGCTGGGGCCGCGACACGATCTCCATCAGCAGCCCACCGACCCCGAACCCGACGATGTCGTCGCGGGTCACGGGCAGGCCGGCCAGCAGGCGCTGGAGCACCCAGTCGAACCCGTTCTCCTTCGGCGAGCGGGCGCAGCCCGGCGCGCCGATGACCGGCGCCTCACCCAATCGGCCGAGCAGCAGAAGGTTGCCGGGATCGACCGGCATGCCGAGATGGTCGACGACCCCGCCCGCGGCCTCGATCCCGGCTGGGATCACGTCGCGCCGGTCGGCGATGGCCGAGGCACCGAACACCACCGCCAGTTCCGCGCCGTCCCGTGCGATCGCGTCGTGCAGGGCCCGGGCCACGGCACCGGATTCGTGCGGCACCCGGGACTCGGCGACGATCCGGGCGCCTGCCGGCTCCAGGCGAGCGTCGAGGGTGCGGAGGGTCTTGTCGACGACGCTCGGCTTCAGGCCCGGCAGCAGGGTCGAGATCGCGGCCACCCGCGTCAGGCGGTAGGGCGCGACCCGGATCGCCGGCGCGGCCACGCCTAGCGCCCGGTCGAGCACCGCGCCCGGCACCGCGTAGGGAATGATCTTGACGGTCGCCACCATCTCGCCGGGCACCACCGGCTTGAACGGCACCAGGGTCGCCAGGGTCACCGATTCGTCGATGCGGTTCACCGCGGCGATCACCGCCTCGTCGAGGACGAGGAGGCCGGCTTGCGCGGCGTGGAGGTTGGCCCGGCCGGTGAAGGGCGGCTCGACGGTGACGCCCGGCCCGGCGACGGCCGCCGCGAGCCTGTCCGCCGCCGCATCCTCGCCGACATCGCCCGGTTCGAGCGCCACCGCCACCACCTCGGCGATGCCGGCCGCTTCGAGGCGCGTCGCTTCGTCCGGGCCGATCACCCGGCCCTTCTTCACCACTGCCTCGCCGGCGCGCACCGAGTGGGCGGCGATGAGTCCGGGGGCGTCCGCGATCGGAACCGGGCCGAACCTCATGCGGGGCCCGGCGGCGATCCTGCCGCAGGGCCGCGATCACCTGGGCCAGCACCGAGACGGCGATCTCGGCCGGGCTGACCGCGCCGATATCGAGGCCGATCGGCGCGGCGACGCGGGCGATCTGCTCAGGCGCCAGGCCGGCGGCGCTCAGGCGCTCGACGCGCTTGCCGTGGGTCTTCCGCGAGCCCAGCGCCCCGACGTAGAAGCATTCGGCCCTCAGCGCCGCGATCAGCGCCGGATCGTCGATCTTCGGGTCGTGGGTCAGGGCCGCGACCGCGGTGTAGCGGTCGAGCGGCGGCAATTGCGCCAGGGCGTCGTCGGGCCAGAGCGCGAGGAGCGGCACGTCGGGAAACCGCTCCGGCGTCGCGAAGGCGGTACGCGGGTCGATGATGGTGACGTCGAGGTCGGTCGCCTGCGCCATCGGCGCGAGCGCCTGGCTGATATGGACCGCGCCGACCACCACGAGCCGCGGCGGCGGCACCTGCACGGTGAGGAACAGCGAACGGCCTTCCGTCTCGACGATCCCGCTCTTGCCCGACCGGAACCGGGCTGCCAGTTCGGACGCCAGCGGATCGCTCGCCACCTCGGCCTCGCGCACGAGGCGCTGGGAGCCGTCGGCGGTGTCGGTCACCAGGATGACGGCGCGGCGGGCGGCGCGCTCCCGGTTCATCTCCCGCAGGATGTCGAGCCTCACGCGACCGGCTCGACCAGCACGCGGATGCGCCCGCCGCAGGACAGGCCGACCCGCCAGGCGGTCTCGTCGGCGACGCCGAATTCGAGCACCCGGGACTTGCCGTCCTCGATCACGTCGGCGGCCTCGGCGATGACCGCGCCCTCGACGCAGCCGCCTGAGACCGAGCCGAGGAAGTTGCCCTCCTGGTCGATGATCAGGTGCGAGCCGACCGGGCGCGGGGCCGAGCCCCAGGTCTCGATCACGGTAGCGAGCGCCACGCCGCGGCCGGCCTCGCGCCAGGCCTCGGCGGTGGCGAGGATGTCGGTGTCTGTCGACAGCATCGGACAAGATCTCCGGGGCCGTCAGCCCCGCTCCAACAGTTAGGTGTCAACCGGCTTCGCGCAACCACGCCTTCGGCTCGCGGCCGCGCGGCTGGTGCGCGCCGAGCGCGCGGCAGAGATCGGCCATCGCCGACAGGCTGTGGATCGGCCGGAAGTCGTCGACATGGGGCAGCATCGCCCGGATGCCGCTGGCCCTGGCGGAAAACCCCTCGAAGCGCAGCAGCGGGTTGAGCCAGACCAGCCGCCGGCACGAGCGCCGCAGGCGGTCCATCTCGTGGGTCAGCTCCGGCGTCACCTCGCGCTCGAGCCCGTCGGTGAACAGCAGCACCACCGCGCCGCCGCCGAGCACCCGGCGCGACCAGTGCCGGTTGAACAGGTGCAGGGCCTCGGCGATGCGGGTGCCGCCCTCCCAGTCCTGCGCCCGGGCGCTGGCGCGGGACAAGGCCTCGTCGGGATCGCGGCGGGTGAGTTCCCGGGTGATGTTGGTGAGCCGCGTCGCGAAGACGAAGCTGTGGACCCGCCTCTGCTCGGACAGCGCGTGCAGGAAGTGCAGGAACAGCCGGGAATACTCCGCCATCGAGCCGGAGATGTCGCAGAGCGCCACGATCGGCGGCGGCCGCTCCCGCGGCGCCCGGAAGGCGAGGTCGATGGCGCCGCCCGCCCGCACCGTGCGCTGGAAGCTGCGGCGGGGATCGATGCGCCCGCGCGGGCGCGCCTCGAACCGCCGCGTCCGGGTCGCGTCGTCGGGCAGCCGGAGCGCGCCGATGAGCCGGCGGGCCTGGGCCACCTCCTCGGCGCTCATCTGGGCGAAGTCCTTGGCCTTCAGCACCTCGGCCTGCGACACAGACAGGGTGACGGTGGTGAGATCCTCTTCCGTGACTTTGGGCTTGGGCCGCTCGGATTTCGGCGACAGGGCGTCCTGCACCCTGAGCGCCCCGGCATTCGGGGGTTTGGGCGGCGCCTTGTCGGGGGCGACCGGCGACATCTGGGCGATCATCTTCTCGATGAGGTCGCGCCGGCGCCAGAACAGCCGGAAGGCCTCGGCGAACAGGGTCGAGTGCTCGCGCCGGCGCACCAGCACCGCGTGGAGGGTCCAGTAGAAGTCCTCGCGGCTGCCGATCGCCGCGGCCTCGACCGCCTCGACGGCGTCGATCACGTCGCCGGGCCCGACCGGCACGCCGGCGGCGCGGAGAGCCCGGGCGAAATACGCGATGTTGTCGGCAAGCCGGCCGGAGCCCGCGGGCGCGTCGCTCATCCAGCGGACGATCTCACCTCGTCGAGCAGCGCCTTGGCGCGCCCGCCCTGCATCGCCTGGATGTCGTCCTGGTACTTCAACAGCACGCCGAGCGTGTCGATGACCAGCGTCGGATCCAGCGCCACGGCGTCGAGCTCGACGAGTGCCGTGGCCCAATCCAGGGTCTCGGCGACGCCCGGCGCCTTGAACAGATCCTCCTTGCGGATCGCCTGCACGAAGGCGACGACCTGGCGCGACAGGGCCTCGGGCGCGTGCGGCAGGCGGGTGCGCAGGATCTGCAACTCGCGCTCCGCATCCGGGTAATCGACCCAGTGGTAGAGGCAGCGGCGCTTCAACGCGTCATGAATCTCGCGGGTGCGGTTCGAGGTCAGGATCACCAGCGGCGGCTCGGGCGCGCGAATCGTGCCGAGTTCGGGAATCGTGACCTGGAAGTCGGACAGGACCTCGAGCAGGAAGGCCTCGAAGGCCTCGTCGGTGCGGTCGAGCTCGTCGATCAGCAGCACCGGCGCCCCGTCCGCACCCGGCTCCAGCGCCTGGAGCAGCGGCCGGCGGATGAGGTAGCGCTCGGAGAAGAGTTCGGATTCGAGCCGCTCACGGTCGACGGCGCCGCCGGCCTCGGTGAGGCGGATCGCCATCATCTGGCCGGCATAGTTCCACTCGTAGACGGCGGCCGCGACATCCAGCCCCTCGTAGCATTGCAGCCGGATCAGCGGCCGGCCGAGCGACTTCGCCAGCACCTTGGCGATCTCGGTCTTGCCGACCCCGGCCTCGCCTTCGAGGAAGAGCGGCCGCTGCAGCTTGAGCGAGAGGAACACCACGGTGGAGAGCGCCCGGTCGGCGACGTAGCCGGCCGAGGAGAGCAGCGCCTGGGTGGCGTCGATGGAGGTGGGGAGGGTCATTCGGCGGAGGAGGCTTCTCGCGGGTGACGGGTGGCTTCCGCCAGCTTGCTTTGACGATAGCTATTTGGAGCGGAACGCCGCCAATCAAACCCTCCCCCCTCTGCGGGGGAGGGTGGCCCCTGCGTCAGCAGGGTCGGGAGAGGGGACGCCGTTTCCGGAGAGGTCGCGACCATGATGACGGCTGCCACGTCCGGTGCCGTCGCGCTGCCCCTCTCCCGGCTCGCATCCGCTCGCCACCCTCCCCCGCAGAGGGGGGAGGGTTCTCACACGCGCGTCGCGCCCTACCGATCCGCCGCCTTCTGCACGGCGCGCCGCGCCATGACGCCGATCAGGTGGGCCCGGTAATCGGCATCGGCGTGGATGTCGCTGTTGAGGCCGCTCGCCGACGGCGACATCCCCTCCAACGACTTCGCGGCGAAGCGCTTGGCCAATGCCTCCTCGGCCTCGGTCCAGCGGAAGACCCCGTTCGAGCCGGCACCCGTCACCGTCACCCGGATGTCGCTCGGGCGCTTGGCGACGAACACGCCGACGAGGGCGTAGCGCGAGGCCGGGTTGCGGAACTTCTCGTAGGCCGCCTTGTGGGGAATAGGGAACGAGACGCCGGTGACGATCTCGCCCTCTTCCAAGGCCGTCTCGAACAGCCCGGTGAAGAACTCCTCCGCCGTCAGCTTGCGCTTGTTGGTGCTGATCGTGGCGCCGAGGGCGAGGCACGCCGCCGGGTAATCGGCCGCCGGATCGTTGTTGGCGACCGAGCCGCCGATCGTGCCGCGGTGGCGCACCGCCGGGTCGCCGATCAGCGCCGCGAGTTCGGCCAAAGCCGGAATCGCCTCCTTCACGTCGTTCGACGCGGCCACGGCGCCGTGGGTGGTCATCGCCCCGATGGTGATCGAGCGCGGGCTGCGCTCGATGCCGACGAGGTCCGGCACCTTGCCGAGGTCGATCAGCGTGCCGGGGGCGGCCAGCCGCTGCTTCATCGTCGGGATCAGGGTGTGGCCGCCGGCGACGAGCTTGGCGTCCTCTCCGGCGAGCAGGCTCACGGCCTCCTTGAGGCTGTTCGGCTGGTGATAGGCGAAAGCGTACATGGGGCTCTCCAGATTGTCTCTTATTCCGCGGCTTCCGGGCGCAGGTGGGGGCTCGCCTGCGCGGCCCGCCACACCGCCAGGGGCGTGGCAGGCATCGCGATGTTCTCGTGGCCCAGCGCGTCGGTGAGCGCGTTCATCACCGCCGCCGGGGCCGCGATGGCGCCGGCCTCGCCGCAGCCCTTGATGCCGAGCGGGTTCGACGGGCACGGCGTCACCGTCATGCCGACCTCGAACGACGGCAAATCGGCCGCCCGCGGCATCCGGTAATCCATGAAGCTCGCGGTGACGAGCTGGCCGTCGGCATCGTAGAACGCGCCCTCGAACAGCGCCTGGCCGACGCCCTGCGCGATGCCGCCATGGACCTGGCCCTCGACGATCATCGGGTTGATGACGTTGCCGAAATCGTCGACCGCCGTGAACTTTTCGATGGTGACGACGCCGGTATCGGGATCGACCTCGAGCTCGCAGATGTGCATCCCGGCCGGGAAGGTGAAGTTGGTGGGATCGTAGAACGCCCCCTCCTTCAGCCCCGGCTCGAGCTGCGCGCCGCTGAACTTGTGCGCGACGTAGGCCTGCAGCGCCACCTCGCCGAACGCCAGCGACTTGTCGGTTCCGGCGACCGAGAAGCGGCCATCCTTGAACTCGATGTCGTCCTCGCCGGCCTCCATCGCGTAGGCCGCGACCTTGCGGCCCTTGGCCACCACCTTGTCGATCGCCTTGGCGATGGCCGACATGCCGACCGCGCCGGAGCGCGAGCCGTAGGTGCCCATGCCGAACTGCACCTTGTCGGTGTCGCCGTGGACGATGGTGACGCTCTCGATCGGCACGCCGAGCCGGTCGGAGACGAGCTGCGCGAAGGTGGTCTCGTGGCCCTGGCCGTGGCTGTGCGAGCCGGTCAGCACCTCGATCGACCCGGTCGGGTTCACCCGCACCTCGGCCGATTCCCACAGGCCCACGCCGGCACCGAGCGACCCGACGGCCTGCGACGGGGCGATGCCGCAGGCCTCGATGTAGGACGAGAAGCCTAGCCCACGAAGCTTGCCGTTGCGGACGCTCTCGCGCCGGCGGCGGGCGAAGCCCTTGTGATCGGCGATCTCCAGCGCCTTGTCGAGGGAGGCGGAATAATCGCCGCCATCGTACATCATGATGACGGGCGTCTGGTGCGGGAAGCTCTTGATGTAGTTCTTGCGCCGGAACTTCGCCGGGTCCTGGTTCAGCTCGCGCGCCGCGACCTCGACCAGCCGCTCGATGACGAAGGTCGCCTCCGGCCGCCCGGCACCGCGATAGGCATCGACCGGCGCGGTGTTGGTGTAGACCCCGTCCACCTCGCAGTAGATCGCCGGGATGTTGTACTGGCCCGACAGGAGCGGCGCGTAGAGGTAGGTCGGCACCGACGACGAGAAGGTCGAGAGATAGGCGCCGAGATTGGCGATGGTGTGGACCTTCAGCGCCAGAATCCTGCCACCCTCGTCCATCGCCAGTTCGGCATGGGTGACGTGGTCGCGGCCATGGGCGTCGCAAAGGAACGCCTCGGTGCGGTCGCTGGTCCACTTCACCGGCCGGCCGACCTTCTTCGCCGCCCAGACGCAGATCGTCTCCTCGGCGTAGATGAAGATCTTCGAGCCGAAGCCGCCGCCGACATCCGGCGCCACCACCCGCAGCTTGTTCTCCGGCGCGATGCCGATGAAGGCCGAGAGCACGAGGCGCGCGACATGCGGGTTCTGGCTCGTGGTGTAGAGGGTGAAGGCTTCCTCGGCCTCGTCGTACTCGCCGACCGCGGCGCGAGGCTCGATCGGGTTCGGCACCAGGCGGTTGTTGACGATGTCGAGCTTGGTGACGTGCGCGGCGCGGGCGAAGGCCGCCTCGACGTCGGATTGGTTGCCGAGATGCCAGTTGAAGACGGTGTTGTCGGGGGCGACGTCATGGACGACCGTGCCGGCGCCCGCGGCCTTCGCGGTCTCGACCACCGCCGGAAGCACGTCGTACTCGACGGTGATCACCTCGGCAGCATCCTTGGCCTGGGCCAGGGTCTCGGCGATCACCACGGCGACGTGGTCGCCGACATAGCGCACCTTGCCCTGGGCCAGCGCCGGGTGGGGCCCAGCCTTCATCGGCGTGCCGTCCTTGGAATGGATCATCCAGCCGCAGATCAGCCCGCCGACCTTGTCGGCTGCCAGATCCTCGCCGGTCAGGATGCCGACGACACCCGGCATCGCTGCGGCGGCCGAGGTGTCGATGCCGCGGATCGTGGCGTGGGCGTGGGGGGAGCGCAGGAAATAGGCATAGGCCTGGCCCGGACGGTTGTAGTCGTCGACGTAGCGGCCCTTGCCGGTGATGAAGCGCTGGTCTTCCTTGCGGCGCACCGAGGCGCCGATACCCGTGGCGGTCATGGCGTTGAGTCTCCCGGATCTGGCCTCGTGGGCCGGCGCCGAGGGGCCGGCCTCGTTCTTGATGGCGTCTCGTTGTTGGTCCGGTTGGTGCGGACAGATTTTCGTAGAGCGCAGGGTGTGAACCCTCCCCCCTCTGCGGGGGAGGGTGGCCTGCGAAGCGGGCCGGGAGAGGGGCAGCGCAACGCTGACCCAGCTCGCGCCCTTCAAAACGGCTCAAGCTTTTCCGAAACCGGCGTCCCCTCTCCCGCCCCGCATCCGCGGGGCCCCCTCCCCCGCAGAGGGGGGAGGGTCACCGGCAGCGTCGCCCTACTCCGCCGCGACCTTCTGCGGCTCGGCCGCCATGTTCTCCGCCCCCGCCGCGATCGCCTTGACGATGTTGTGGTAGCCGGTGCAGCGGCAGATGTTGCCCTCGAGCTCGTCGCGGATGGTGTGCTCGTCCAGCGCGTTGCCCTTGCGGCGCACCAGATCCACGGCGGTCATGATCATGCCGGGGGTGCAGTAGCCGCACTGGAGGCCGTGATGCTCGCGGAAGGCCGCCTGCATCGGGTGCAGCTCGCCGCCCGACGCCAGGCCCTCGATGGTGGTGACCGAGCGGCCGTCGCACTGCACGGCGAGCACGGTGCAGGCCTTGATCGCCTCGCCGTCGAGATGGACCACGCAGGCGCCGCACTGGCTGGTGTCGCAGCCGACATGGGTGCCGGTGAGGCGCAGGGTCTCGCGCAGGTACTGCACCAGCAGGGTGCGCGGATCGATGTCGGCGGTCACGGCCTTGCCGTTCACCGTCAGGCTGACAGCGCTCATGGGTGACGTCCTCCTCCTGGCCCAAAGGCTTCTTGGCCGAAAACCCGCGGATCCTGTCCGTCGGACCCGGTCGCTCGTGGTGGCCGGGCCGGCCTGCCTTTCTGGAATCGCTCGAATTCGAGTGTCAACCGGCCGGAAGCGCCGGTCAAGGCGCGGCACTCCGACTTTTTGGCGCGCAAACCGGCCGTTTTCGCCCGGTTTGGATCACTCTGCCGATTCGCCTCGCAACAAGTTGATCGCGGGCGATCGAAAGCGGCGTCAGGCGGCCGAGGTCTCGCCGGCCTCGCCGCCCTGAACCTCCTTGGCGAACGTGTCGAAGAAGTTGTCGGCGTATTTCTTCGCCACGCCGTTGATCAGGCGGCCGCCGAGCTGGGCGATCTTGCCGCCGACGCTGGCCTCGACGTCGTAGGTCATCTTGGTCTGGCCGCCCTCGGCGGGCTCGAGCCGGACCACCGCCCCGCCCTTGGCGAAGCCCGCGACCCCGCCCTGGCCCTCGCCGGTGATGCGGTAGCCGTTCGGCGGGTCGATGTCGGTGAGCGTCACCTTGCCCTTGAAGGTCGCCTTCACGGGCCCGACCGCGATCTTGGCCGAGGCCTGCAGCTCGTTGTCCCCAACCTTCTCGAGGGTCTCGCAACCCGGGATGCAGCGCTTGAGCACCTCGGGGTCGTTCAGCTTCTCCCACACGGTCTGCTGGTCGGCCGGCAGCAGCACCTCGCCGGTCATCGTCATCGCCATGGCGGCGTCCCCCCTGGTTTCTGGTGAAGCGGGCTTCGCCGAAAGGGTAGCGGAGCCGTAGCGTCACGGCCAGCGGGGCTTTCGCACACCCGCCCGGCAACCCCGGATTGTCGAGTGGTGCGGTGCTTGCTAAGCCTCGCGGCAAGGGACGGTCGTGACACCCGGGTGACGGGCACGGCCAGGGAGGCGCGGGCGACAAGCCCGCCAATGGAGAACGTGACCGCATGGAGGTCTTCGCGCAGCAGCTCATCAACGGGCTGACGCTGGGGTCGATCTACGGCCTCATCGCCATCGGTTACACGATGGTGTTCGGTATCATCGGCATGATCAACTTCGCCCATGGCGACGTGTTCATGCTCTCGGCCTTCATCGCGCTGATCACATTCCTGATCGTCACGACCTGGCTCGGCATTTCGTCGATCGCGCTGGCGCTGCTGATCGTCCTGATCTGCGCGATGGTGCTCACCGCCCTGTGGGGCTGGGCGATCGAGCGGGTCGCCTACCGGCCGTTGCGCGGCTCGTTCCGCCTGGCGCCGCTGATCTCGGCGATCGGCGTCTCGATCTTCCTGTCGAACTTCGTCCAGGTGGTGCAGGGCGCCCGCAACAAGCCGACCCCGCCGATGATGCGCGAGGTGATCACGCTGTGGACCGGGGATAACGGTTACGCCGTGGCGCTCTCCTACAAGCAGATCATCATCATGCTGACGACCGTCGTGCTGCTCGCCGGCTTCTGGTACCTGGTGCAGAAGACCTCGCTCGGCCGGGCCCAGCGCGCCTGCGAGCAGGACCGCAAGATGGCGGCTCTCCTCGGCATCGACGTCGACCGCACCATCTCGCTGACCTTCGTGCTCGGCGCCGCGCTGGCCGCGGTCGCCGGCACCATGTACCTCCTCTATTACGGCGTCGTCTCCTTCGCCGACGGCTTCACCCCCGGCGTCAAGGCGTTCACGGCGGCGGTGCTCGGCGGCATCGGCAGCCTGCCCGGCGCGGTGCTCGGCGGCCTGCTCATCGGCCTCGTCGAGACCTTCTGGTCGGCGTATTTCTCGATCGAGTACAAGGACGTGGCGGCGTTCTCGATCCTTGCGATCGTGCTGATCTTCATGCCCTCCGGCATCCTCGGCCGGCCCGAGGTCGAGAAGGTCTGATGGCGAATCCGGCCACCTCCGGGGCGGCGCCCAACGCCGCCGACCGCGCCGCCACCGATAGGGCGGCGATCGTCAAGGACGCGGCGCTGTTCGCGCTCGTCACCCTCGGCCTGTGCGTCCCGATCGTCGCCTTCCGCACCGATCTGAGCCAGACCTCCGCCCTCGACCTCGTGCCGCGCTGGGGCCTCGTCACGATCCTGTGCGGCCTGGTCTTCGTCGGGCGGCTCGCGCAACGGCTGATCCTCGCCAACCGCGACGCCCGCCGGACCCTGACCCCCTCGCCGGTCCAGGCGACGGAGGCGGTGCATGCCGAGCCGAACGCCTCGCAGAGGCTCTCGGGCTTCGCCCTGCCGGCCTTTCTCGGCGTGACGCTCGCCTTCCCGCTGCTCGCCGTGCTCGGCACCGGGGGCCTGGGCGAATCCCGCTACTGGATCGATCTCGGCATCCTGATCCTCACCTACGTGATGCTGGGCTGGGGCCTCAACATCGTGGTCGGGCTCGCCGGCCTCCTCGATCTCGGCTACGTCGCGTTCTACGCCGTCGGCGCCTATTCCTACGCCCTGCTCTCGACGGTGTTCGGGCTGTCGTTCTGGATCTGCCTGCCGCTCGCCGGCCTGTTCGCGGGCCTGTGGGGCATGGTGCTGGGCTTCCCCGTCCTGCGCCTGCGCGGCGACTACCTCGCCATCGTGACCTTGGCCTTCGGCGAGATCATCCGCCTGGTGCTGATCAACTGGACCGACTTCTCGGGCGGCGCCGCCGGCATCTCGTCGATCCCCCGCGCCACCTTCTTCGGCGTGCCGTTCACGGCGGACGAGGACGGGTTCGCGGCGAAGTTCGGGCTCGACTTCAGCCCGATGCACCGGGTGATCTTCCTCTACTACCTGATCCTGGCGCTTGCACTGATCACCAACGGCGTGACGCTGCGGCTGCGCCGCCTGCCGATCGGCCGCGCCTGGGAGGCCTTGCGCGAGGACGAGATCGCCTGCCGGTCGCTCGGCATCAACACCACCAACACCAAGCTCACGGCCTTCGCGCTCGGCGCGATGTTCGGCGGCTTTGCCGGCTCGTTCTTTGCCGTGCGCCAGGGCTTCGTCAGTCCCGAGAGCTTCAACTTCCTCGAGAGCGCGATCATCCTGGCGATCGTGGTGCTCGGCGGCATGGGCTCGCAGATCGGCGTCGCCATCGCGGCGGTGGCGATGGTCGGCGGGCCGGAGATGCTGCGCAACCTCGGCTTCCTCAAGGCGGTGTTCGGCGAGGGCTTCGATCCGAACGAGTACCGCCTGCTCCTGTTCGGCCTCGCCATGGTGATCATGATGATCTGGCGCCCCCGCGGCCTGATCTCGGAACGCGCACCCTCGATCGTGCTGAAGGAGCGCAAGCGCATCTCGGGCTCCCTCGTGAAGGAGGGCCACGGCTGATGGCGGCCTCTCTCGCCTCCCCCCGCATGGCCGACCCGGTCCTGACGGTCGACCACGTCACCATGCGATTCGGCGGCCTCGTCGCCGTCAACGACCTGTCGTTCAAGGTCGGCCGCGGCGACATCACGGCCTTGATCGGCCCGAACGGCGCCGGCAAGACTACGGTCTTCAACTGCATCACCGGCTTCTACAAGCCGACGGAAGGCATGATGACCCTGCGCCACCGCGACGGCGCCGAGTTCCTGCTGGAGCAGCTGCCGGGCTACGCGGTGAACCGGAACGCGCGGGTCGCCCGCACCTTCCAGAACATCCGCCTGTTCACCGGCATGACCGTGCTGGAGAACCTGCTGGTGGCCCAGCACAACCCCTTGATGCTGGCCTCCGGCTTCACCATCGCGGGGCTCCTCGGCCTGCCGGCCTATCGCCGGGCCGAGAAGGCCGCGGTCGAGCGGGCCAAGGACTGGCTGGAGCGCATCCAGCTGATGGACCGCGCCGACGACCCCGCGGGCGCCCTGCCCTACGGCGACCAGCGCCGGCTCGAGATCGCCCGCGCGATGTGCACCGATCCGGTCCTGCTCTGCCTCGACGAGCCGGCCGCCGGCCTCAACCCGCGGGAATCGCTGCTCCTCAACGATCTCCTGCGGGCGATCCGCGACGACCACGACACCTCCGTGCTCCTCATCGAGCACGACATGTCGGTGGTGATGGAGATCTCCGACCACGTCGTGGTGCTCGATTACGGCACCAAGATCGCCGACGGCACGCCGGCGGAGATCCAGAGCGACCAGAGCGTCATCGCCGCCTATCTCGGCGTCGAGGACGACGAGGTGGAGCAGGTCGAGGCGGAGGTGGGGGTATGAGCGTCGCCGGCATCAACGTCCTGGTGGACGAGACCCGCGCCCGGGAGGCCGGCACCCGGGCGCCGCTCCTCACCGTGCGCGGGGTGAAGACCTATTACGGCAACATCATCGCGCTCAAGGGCGTCGATCTCGACGTCAACGAGGGCGAGATCGTCACCTTGATCGGCGCCAACGGCGCCGGCAAGTCGACCCTGATGATGACGATCTTCGGCAGCCCCCGGGCGCGCGAGGGCACCATTACGTACGCGGGCCGCGACATCACCCGGATGCCGACCCACGAGATCGCCCGGCTCAACCTGGCGCAATCGCCGGAAGGCCGGCGGATCTTTCCGCGGATGACCGTCTACGAGAACCTGCAGATGGGGGCGGCCGTCAATGGCGGCGCCCATTTCGAGCAGGACCTGGAGCGGGTCTGCGCCATGTTCCCGCGCTTGAAGGAGCGGCTCTACCAGCGCGGCGGCACGATGTCGGGCGGCGAGCAGCAGATGCTTGCGATCGCCCGGGCGCTCATGAGCCGGCCGCGGCTCCTGCTCCTCGACGAGCCGTCCCTCGGCCTGGCGCCGCTCATCGTCAAGCAGATCTTCTCCGCCATCAAGGAGCTCAACGAGCGCGACGGCATGACGGTCTTCCTCGTCGAGCAGAACGCCTACCACGCCCTCAAGCTGGCGCATCGCGGCTACGTGATGGTGACGGGCACGATCACCATGTCGGGCACCGGCAAGCAGCTCCTCGACGACCCGTCGGTGAAGGCCGCCTATCTCGAAGGGGGACGGCACTGATGCAGGGGTTCCTCCACGAGGAGAGCACGATCTGGCTCTTCCTGCTCGTCACCGTGGTTATGGGCGGCTGGATGGCCTGGATGATCGGGCGCGGCATCGCGCTCGGCTGGAAGCCGTACTGGCAGGCGGTGGTCTCGCTGCTGCTGCTCGGCTTTGCCGTGCGCTTCATCCACTACGCGTTGTTCGAGGGCACGCTGCTGTCGCCGTACTATTACGTCGTCGACACGATCGTGCTGCTCGTCATCGGCTCGGCCGGCTATCGCGCCACCCGCGCCCGGCAGATGACGACGCAGTATCGCTGGCTCTACGAGCGCAGCTCTCCGTTCTCCTGGCGGGCGAAGGCGGGAGACGCCTGACGCCCCCTGCCCTGCACGCGTCGCCGGGTGCAGGGCCTCACGCGATCCGGGGCGTCTCGCCCCGGCCCCCGATCCGGGGTCCCCACGCCCCGGTCTCCCGGCCGAAAGGGCCCAAGAGCCCGACGTGACCGTCGATCCAGAGGAGTATTGAGATGAAGCGTACGCTACTGGCCGGCTTCGCCCTCGCGGCCACCGTCGCCTGGGCCGGCTCGGCGCAGGCCCAGATCAAGCTCGGCGTGGCCGGCCCGATCACCGGCGCCAACGCCGCCTTCGGCGCCCAGCTCAAGAACGGCGCCGAGCAGGCCGTCGCCGACATCAACAAGGCCGGCGGCATCAACGGCCAGAAGATCGTCCTGGTGATCGGCGACGACGCCTCCGATCCGAAGCAGGGCGTGTCGGTCGCCAACAAGTTCGCCGCCGAGGGCGTGAAGGCCGTGGTCGGCCACTTCAACTCCGGCGTCTCGATCCCGGCCTCCGACGTCTATGCCGAATCCGGCATCGTCGAGATCACCCCGGCCTCGACCAACCCGAAATACACCGACCGCAAGCTGTGGAACACCTTCCGCACCTGCGGCCGCGACGACCAGCAGGGCGCGGTCGCCGGGGCGTGGCTCGCCGACAAGTTCAAGGGCAAGAACGTCGCCTTCGTCCACGACAAGACCCCGTATGGCCGCGGGCTGGCCGACGAGACCCTGAAGGCCCTGAAGGCCAAGGGCGGCAAGGACGTGCTGTTCGAGGGCATCAACCCGGGCGAGAAGGACTATTCGGCCCTCGTCTCGAAGCTGAAGCAGGCCAAGGCCGACGTGGTCTATTACGGCGGCCTGCACACCGAAGCCGGCCTGATCGTGCGCCAGATGCGCGACCAGGGCCTCAACGCCCCGCTGATGAGCGGCGACGGCATCACCGACAAGGAATACGCCCAGATCGCCGGCCCCGGTGCCGACGGCACGCTGATGACCTTCTCGCCGGATGCCCGCAAGAACCCCAACGCCAAGGACGTGGTCGCGGCCTTCAAGGCCAAGAACATCGACCCCGAGGCCTACACCCTCTACTCCTACGCCGCCGTCCAGATCCTGAAGGACGCCATGGAGGCCACCAAGTCGACCGACGGCAAGAAGGTCGCGGCCTACATGCACGAGGGCAAGCCGTTCAAGACCGTGATCGGCGACATCTCGTACGACAAGAAGGGTGACATCACCCGTCCGGACTACGTGATGTACATGTGGAAGAAGGGCGCCGACGGCCGGATCGACTATACCGGCAACGAGCAGACCCAATAACGGTTTAAGAGCCGATCGAACCGGCCCGGCGCCTCGTGCGCCGGGCTTTTCTATGGAGAGTTTTCGGCTGAATTTCGGGTCTGGCGAGGCTCGGCAGATCTCGAACTCTCCTCGTCATTCCGGGGCCGCGCAGCGGAGCCCGGAATCCAGAGCCGCCAAGAAATCAGAAGAAGTCGAATCGCGCTCCGCTTCATCTATATCCGCCTGCGGTTCTGGATTCCGGGATCCGCTGCGCGGCCCCGGAATGACGAGGAGAGGTGTCGACGCCAGTTCCAGATCGACTTGCGATGAGTCGACCTGTGCCGAAAGCGAACCATGCACCGGGCAGCAGAAGCCTGCCCACGCGCGGCGCTTGTCCGTCCCTCGCTCCCGTGCTCCGCTGGGGCGACAGCGCAGGAACCGCCGATGCCTTCGTCCGATCTCGTCATGATGCGTGCCACCGACCTCGCGCGGGCGATCCGCGACCGGGCCGTCTCGGCCCGGGAGGTGATGCAGGCCCATCTCGACCAGATCGCCCGCCACAACCCGGCAGTGACCGCGATCGTCTCCCTGCGCGATCCCGACATCCTGCTCGCCGAGGCCGAGGCCGCCGACCGGGACCTGGCGGCGAACGGTCCGCGCGGGCCGCTGCACGGGCTGCCGCACGCGGTGAAGGACCTGTCTGCCACGGCCGGAATCCGCACCACGCAGGGCTCGCCGCTCTTTCGCGACACGGTGCCGGACACCGACGCGCTCCACGTCGCGCGCCTCAGGCAGGCCGGCGCGATCCTGATCGGCAAGACCAACGTGCCGGAATTCGGCCTCGGCTCGCACAGCACCAACCCGGTCTTCGGCACGACCCGCAACGCCTACGACCCGGCGAAGGCCGGCGGCGGATCGAGCGGCGGCGCCGGGGTGGCGCTGGCGCTGCGCATGGTGCCGCTCGCCGACGGCAGCGACCATGGCGGCTCGCTGCGCAACCCGGCCGCCTGGAACAACGTGCTGGGCCTGCGCCCCGCCGCCGGCCGGGTGCCGGGCAACACCGACGAGGTCTTCCTGCCGCAGCTCGGCGTGATGGGGCCGATGGCGCGCTGCACCGCCGATCTCGGCCTCTTGCTCTCGGTCCAGGCCGGCTACGATCCGCGCACCCCGACCGCGATCCGCCAGGACCCCGCCGCCTTCGCCTCCGTCCGGCCGCGGGAGCTGAAGGGCCTGCGCATCGGCTGGATCGGCGATTTCGGCGGGCATCTGCCCTTCGAGCCCGGTGTGCTCGACCTCTGCGAGGCCGGCCTGAAGGCCTTCTCCGATCACGGCGCCGCGGTCGAGCCGGTCCTGCCGGCCTTCGATCCGGAGGCGATCTGGCGCGCCTGGGTGACCCTGCGCCAGGGCCTCACCGGCGCCGGTCTCGCGGCGCATTGGCGCGATCCGGGCAAGCGCGCGCAGATGCGGCCGGAGGCGGTCTGGGAGGTCGAGCAGGGCCAAAAACTCACGGCGTTCGACCTGCATGCCGCCAGCGTCGCCCGCACCGCCTGGTATCATTGCGTGCGTGGTCTGTTCGAGCGCTTCGACGTGCTGGCCCTGCCCGCCGCGCAGGTGTTTCCGTTCGATGCCGGCGAGACCTGGCCGCGCCGCATCGCCGGGCACGCAATGGACACCTATCACCGCTGGATGGAGGTGGTGGTGCCGGGTACGCTGTCGGGGTGCCCGGTGATCAGCCTGCCGGTCGGCCTCAACCCGGCCGGGCTGCCGATGGGGCTCCAGCTCATCGCCCCGAACCACGACGAGGCCGGGCTGCTTGCCATCTCCGCGGCCTACGAGGCCGTGACGGGGTTCGACCGCACCCTGCCGCCGGCCTTGCGCGACTGAATCGCGGCGGCGCGGACGGGATAGGCTGCCTGCTCCGCTTGCCGCCGACAAGACCCGGCGCCATAAATGGCGGGCAACAAGCTCGGCCACGCCCGAACGGCCGGCACCGGAGGAAATCTCGATGAAGCCCTTCCTGATGGCGGCGCTCGCCGCCGGCGTGTCTTTCGCAGGAGCAGCGCTCGCGCAGGACACGACCGCCGGCGACACCAAGTCGAAGGTCGACAACCTGGAGAAGCTCGGCAGCTTCAAGCAGACCGGCGTCGCCGAGCCGGCGCCGATCCCGCAGACCGGCCGGCGCGCCGACGCGATCAACCGTACCCTGCAGAAGATCAAGGTGCCGGACGGCTTCAAGATCGAGCTCTACGCCGTGGTGCCGGATGCCCGCGCCATGGCGGTCGGCCCGAATGCCGGCGTGGTCTTCGTCGGCACCCGCAAGTCCAAGATGTACACCGTCACCGACCGCGACAAGGACCGGGTCGCCGACGAGGTCAAGGTCTACGCGCCGGGCGTCGACTTCAAGATTCCGAACGGCGTCTGCTTCTCCCGGGACGGCGTGCTGACGGTGGTGGAGCAGAACCGCGTGCTGGCCTTCCCGGCCGCCGAGTTCTTCTACGAGGGCACCGACGGCCCGGCGGTCGTGGTGGTCAAGCAGGGCGAGCTGATCCCGCCGGCGGAGGAGAGCTACAACCACACCGCCCGGATGTGCCGCATCGGGCCGGACGGCAAGCTCTACGTCTCGCTGGGCCAGCCCTACAACGTGCCGCCGAAGGACAAGGCCGACCTCTACGCCAAGACCGGCATCGGCGGCATCATCCGCATGGATGCCGACGGCAAGAACCGCGAGGTCTACGCCACCGGCATCCGCAACTCGGTCGGCATGGACTTCGCCAACGACAAGACGCTGTGGTTCACCGACAACCAGGTCGACGGCATGGGCGACGACCAGCCGCCGGGTGAATTGAACCAGATCACCAAGCCCGGCCAGAATTTCGGCTTCCCGTGGTATGGCGGCGGCGGCGTCCGCACGGTCGAGTACAAGGACGACAAGATCCCGGCCGACGTCGTGCCGCCGAAGGCGGAACTGCCGCCCCACGCCGCCGATCTCGGCATGATCGTCTACAAGGGCAAGTCGTTCCCCGAGAAGTACCGCGGCGGCATCTTCACCGCCGAGCACGGCTCCTGGAACCGCACCACGCCGATCGGTGCCCGGGTGATGTTCGTGCCTGTCAACAAGGACGGCAGCGCCGGCAAGCCCGAGCCCTTCGCCGAGGGCTGGCTGACCGAGGGCGGCGAGTATCTCGGCCGCCCGGTCGACGTCGCCACCCTGCCCGACGGTTCGCTGCTGGTCTCCGACGACACGGCCGGCGCGATCTACCGCATCTCCTACGAGAAGTAGGTTTTTTCGGAGTTGGGGCGGCGCTGCCGCCCCGCTCCCCTCCAGGAGATGCTCATGACCCGCACCCTCGCCCTCCTGATCCTTCTCGGCGCGACCGTGCCGGCCGCCGCCGGGGACGCCAAGGCCGGCCGGGCCAAGGCGGTGGGCTGCCAGGCCTGCCACGGCCTCGACGGCCTCTCGAAATTGCCCGACGCGCCGAACCTCGCCGGCCAGGTCGAGCCGTATCTCGTCAAGGCGCTGACCGAGTTCCGCAACGGGACGCGCAAGAACGAGGTGATGTCGGTGGCGGCGCAGGATCTGTCGGATGCCGATATCGCGAATCTCGCGGCGTATTACAGTGGGATCCAGATCGATGTGATCCCGCCGGGGTGATTTGTGCCGTGTGAGGTCGTTCACCAGGCAGTTTCAAAATCAATTACTCCGTCCCACCTGCGACCTCATCCTGAGGTGTTAGCCGATTAGAAATCGGCTGACCTCGAAGGAGGGCTCCAGAGATCGCCGAGGTTTCTGGAGCCCTCCTTCGAGGCTCCTTTCAGTCGCACCTCAGGATGAGGCCGTGGGTGGGGGCGACTGCAAGAAGCAGTCGGCAGGCCACAGGCTCCCAAGCCGACCGATCCGGTGCGTTACGCCCCGACCCGCCCGATCACCGCCACCGGCCCGCCCCCATCCGGCCCCTGGTGCTCCGCCCCACCCGACACGAACAAATCCGTCCGCCCGATCGCCGCGGCCGCGACGCCTCCGACCAGCGCCCGCGCATGGCGAGTGGCGTTGATGTCGCTGTCGTCGTTCATGATGTGGCGCTGCCCGCGGATCAGGCCGTTGCCGGTCGGCTCGGCCTTCGCGAGGAGGGCGACCACGCGCTCGGCGGCCTCGGGCGGGAGCTGGCCGCCCGTCGGCAGCCCGAGATCGGCGAGCGCACCCTGGATCGCCGGAAAATCGATCCCGTCGCGCATGACCCGGTGGGCGATGCGCAAGCGGCCGCTCCAGCCCGGCGCGTTGCCGAGCACGATGACCTCGTTGCGCATCAATTCGATTCCCGCCGAGGCGCTGGCGCGGCCGGAATAGAGATCGGTGCGGGTGCCGATCACGGAATCGTCGAGGGCCGATTCCGGGATCTCGCCGAGCGCCAGCCCGATCCCGAGCGCCGAAGCGCCGCGGGACAGGCCCATCGAGGCGTAGGTGTCGTGGGTGGCCACGGACTCGCCCCGGGACGCCGCCTCCTGGATGCGGGCGCTGGTGAGGAGCGGGCATTTCACCTGCACGAAATGCACGTCCTCCACCTCGGTGAGGCCCGCGTTCGCCATGGCGCGGCGCACGGCGGCGGCGGTGGCGCGGACCTGCGCCATGCGGCCGATCTGTTCGGGCAAGAAGTCGTCCGTGAAGGCGGTGCCGACCGCGAGCGCCTTGCCCTCCGGCGTCTCGCCCTCCACGCTCGGCCCCTCGCGCCGGGCGACGATCAGGAGGTGGGGCGAGAGCCCGCCCTCGGTGCCACCGGACATCACGAGCGCGACCCGGGCGCCGATCGTCGCCGGCGACACGCCGAGGCGGGCGGCGAGCGCCGCTTCCAGCGCCATCACGGCGAGCGGCCGGGTGAAATCGTTGACGCAACCATTGCCCTCGGTCTTGCCGAACACCGCCACGATCTCGTCGGGCGCCACGGTGCCGGTGTCGATCAGGGCCTCGAGCCCCGACACGTCGGCGGGGTGGCGGGTCGGCACGCGGAAGACGAGGCATTCGGGCATCGGGGACTCTCGGTGTGCGGCGGTCGAATGGGCCGGCCGGGAAGCCGGACGGGCGGCGCCCGCCCTTGCAAGTGCGCCGCCAACCGCCCGACGAGGCTGCGCCGCCACAAGCCTGGCCATAACTGCGCCACCCGGGTAGCCGCGCCGGGGGCGGATGCGCTAGTCTGGCCTCCCGCGCCCGGGAGGTCCGAAAACCCGATGCCGATACCGTTGAGCCGCACCCGGCCCGCCGTGTCCGCACGGGCCTCCCTGACGCCCCGGGCCGAAGTCCCCGCCGGATGAGCTTCGTTTCCCCTTTACCCGGCGGTGCCCCGCAGCGGGTTCTGATCTACTCGCACGACACGTTCGGGCTCGGCCATCTGCGCCGCGCGCGGGCGATCGCCCATGCGCTCGTGGCCGGGGCGCCGGAGCGGCGGGTGGTGATCCTGTCGGGCTCGCCGGTGAGCCACGCCTTCCGCTTCGCTCCCGGGGTGAGCTGCCGGCGCCTGCCGGGAGTGACCAAGCTCGCCAGCGGCGAATACCAGAGCCTCGGCCCGGGACATGGCCTCGGCGAGGTGGTGGCGGCCCGCGCCGCCCTGATCCGCCACGTCGCCGAGCGCTTCGATCCCGATCTCTTCCTCGTCGACAAGGAGCCGGCGGGCTTCCACGGTGAGGTGCTGCCGGCGCTCCACCGCCTCAAGGCGCGGGGCTGCCGGCTGGTGCTGGGCCTGCGCGACGTCCTCGACGATCCCGAGCTTCTGGCGCCCGAATGGGAGCGCAAGGGCGCGCTCTCGGTGCTGCCGCTCTACGATTCGCTCTGGGTCTACGGCCTGCGGGAGATCTACGCCCCCCTCGACGGGCTGGCGCTGCCGGGAGGCGTCGCGGAGCGGCTGACCTATACCGGCTATCTCCGCCGCGAGGCGCCCGAGGCGGACCTGCCCGACGAGGCGGCGGAGGAGCCGTTCCTCCTCGTGACGCCGGGCGGCGGCGGCGACGGGGTCGAGCTGGTCGAGGCGGTGGTGCGGGCCTACGAGGCGCATCCCATCGCCCACCGGGCGCTGGTCGTGTTCGGTCCGTTCTTCCCGGCCGCCGCCCAGGCCGCCTTGGGCGCCCGCATCGCCGCCCATCCGCGGCTCGCCTCCCTCGATTTCGACGCGCGGCTGGAGCGGCTGATGCGCCGCGCCGCCGGCGTGGTGGCGATGGGCGGCTACAACACCTTCTGCGAGATCCTGTCCTTCGACCGCCCGGCCCTGATCCTGCCGCGGGTGCGGCCCCGGCGCGAGCAGCTGATCCGGGCGCGGGCCGCCGCCCGGCTCGGCCTCGTCGGCGTGATCGAGCCCGGCGAGGACGAGGACACCACCCGCATGGCCGCGGCCCTCGACGCCCTGCCCCACCGGCCGACCCCGTCGGCCCGGCCGATCCCCGGCCTCCTCGACGGCCTGCCGGCGATCCGCCGCCTCGCCGCTGCCGCCGACGCCCCTTGCCTGGCCGCCGAGTAAGCGACGTCCGTTCATGCCCCCGCTCCGCATCGCCGTCCTGGTCAAGGGCTATCCGCGCCTGTCCGAGACCTTCATCGCGCAGGAACTCCTCGGCCTCGAGGCACGGGGGCTCGACCTCGCGATCTGGTCGCTGCGCCAGCCGCATGACGGCGCCGTGCATCCGATGCACCGGCAGATCCGCGCGTCGATCGCCTACCTGCCCGAATACCTCCACCAGGCGCCGTGGCGGGTCTTGCGCGGGGCGCTCGCGGCCCTGCGCCGGCCGGGCCTGTGGCCGCTCCTGAAGGTCGTCCGGCGCGACCTCGCCCGCGATTGCACGCCCAATCGCGGCCGGCGCCTCGGCCAGGCCCTGGTGCTCGCCCGCGAGCTGCCGGCGGAGATCGGCCACATCCACGTCCATTACCTGCACACCCCGGCCTCCGTCGCGCGCTACGCCGCGCTCTTGAGCGGGCGGAGCTGGAGCGCGTCGGCCCACGCCAAGGACATCTGGACCACGCCGGACTGGGAGCTGGCAGAGAAGCTCGACGATGCGCGGCTCGCCTTCGCGGTCACCTGCACGGCGGCGGGCGCGGCGCGCCTGCGCGAGGTCGCGGCCGATCCGGGCCGGGTGTCCCTCGTCTATCACGGCCTCGACCTGTCGCGGTTTCCCGCGCCGCCGGAGAGCCGCCCGGGCAGGGACGGGTCGGACCCGGCCGATCCCCTGCGCCTCGTCACCGTCGGCCGGGCGGTGGCGAAGAAGGGGTTCGACGACCTTCTCGACGCGCTGGCCGCCCTGCCTCCCGACCTGCATTGGCGCCTCGCCCATATTGGCAGCGGCGAGGCGCTGGCGGCTTTACGCGAGAAGGCGGCGGCGCTCGGCCTGTCGCAGAAGGTGATCTTTTTGGGCTCCAAGCCGCAGCCCGAGGTGGTGGCGCTCCTGCGCGAGGCCGACCTGTTCGTGCTGCCGGCCAAGCGCGCCCCCTCCGGCGACCGCGACGGGCTGCCCAACGTCATCATGGAGGCGGCCTCGCAGGGGCTCGCGGTGGTCGCCACCGACTTCGCCGGCATCCCGGAATTCCTGCGCGACGGCATCGAGGGACGGCTGGTGCCGCCGGGCGACTGGGGGGCGCTCTCGAACGCCATCAACCTGCTCGCCCGCGATCCCGCCGAGCGGGCGCGCCTCGCCGCGGCGGCGCTCGCCCGCCTGCGGACGGAATTCGGCGCCGAGGCCGGGTTCGAGACGGTGGCGCGGCTGTTGACGGATGCCGCCGGGCGATGAGCCGGGTCGCCTTCTACGCGCCGCTGAAGGCCCCCGATCACCCGGTGCCGTCCGGCGAGCGCACGATGGCGCGGCTGCTCCTGCGGGCGCTGGCAGCGGCCGGATTCGCGCCGGAACTCGCCAGCCGCTTGCGCACCCGCGATCCCGACGGATCCCGGCATCCGGGCTTGAAGATGGAATCCCTGGCGGAGGCCGAGCGCCTGGTCGCGGCCTACCGGGCCGACCCGCCCGCTCTGTGGTTCACCTATCACGTCTACTACAAGGCGCCGGACTGGATCGGCCCGGCGGTGTCGCGGGCACTCGGCATTCCCTACGTGGTGGCGGAGGGCTCGCGGGCGCCCCGGCGCGCCACCGGCCCGCACGCCCTCGGCCATGCCGGCGCCGAGGCGGCCCTCGACGCCGCCGACCTGATCCTCGTCATGAACTACCGCGACCGGGCGGCGCTGGAGGCGGCGCGGCCGAGCCGGCAAGTTCTGTCCGAACTTCCGCCGTTTCTCGATCCGGATGATTGGGTGCTGTCCGGCGGCACACAAGGGGATTCGAGTTCGAGAGACACGCCTTCGAAAATTCAGCGTGGGATCCCCTCTCCCGAGTGGGAGAAGGGTAGGGGCGATCGAAGATCGCGCGAGGGTGGATCGGCTTCAGAATTAAACTCAGTCCGTTCCGCTGCGTTGCTCGGCGCTCGGAGTTCAATCCTGAAGCCGAGCCACCCTCACCCCCGACCCGTCTCCCACTCGGGAGAGGGGGGAACCCGCGCCTCGTCCTCCGCCCGCATCGCCCTGCCCGCCGGGAACTCGCCCGAACCCCTGCGCCTCCTCACGGTCGCGATGATGCGCGACGGCGACAAGCTCGCCTCCTACCGCCTGCTGGTGGAGGCGCTGGCGCAGATCGGCGACCATCCCTGGACCCTCGACGTGGCCGGCGACGGCCCGGCGGCGGCTGAGGTCGCCTCCCTGCTGGCGCCCTTCGGCGACCGGGTGCGCCGCCACGGGGCCGTGGAGCCCGCCGCCCTCTCGACTCTCTACGCCGCCGCCGACCTCTTGGTCTGGCCGGCCGTGAACGAGGCCTACGGCATGGCGCTGCTGGAGGCCCAGGCCCATGGCTGCCCGGTGGTGGCCGGCGGCTATGGCGGGGTGCCGGACGTGGTGCGGGACGGCGCGACCGGCCGGGTGACGCCGCCGGGCGACGCCCCGGCGCTCGCCGCCGCGATCCGCGACCTCGCCGGGGCGCCCGACACGCTCGCGGCGATGGGCCGAGCCGCCCTCGCCTTCGCCCGCGAGGAGCGCGGCCTGACGACCGCCGCCGCCCGCCTGCACGCGGCGCTCGGGCCCCTGCTGCGGGAGCCCGCATGAGCCGGATCCTGATCGCCGTCACCCATCTCCTCGGGGCCGGCCATCTCACCCGGGCGGCGTCCCTCGCGCGGGCCTTCGCGGGCGCCGGCCACGCCGTGACGCTGGTCTCCGGCGGCATGCCGGTGGCGCTGCCGCGCCTCGACGGAATCCGCCTGGTCCAGCTGCCGCCCGTGAGAATCACCGGCACCGCCTTCACGGCGCTTCTCGACCCGGACGGCGCGCCGGCGACCCCGGAGCGCCTGGCGTCCCGCCGCCAGACCCTGCTCGCCGCCTTCGCGGAGGCCGCGCCGGACGCGGTGATCACCGAGCTCTACCCGTTCGGCCGCCGGGTCCTGGCGCCGGAATTCGAGGCCCTGGTCGCGGCGGTGCGAGGGGCTGCGTCGCGCCCTCTCCTCCTCGCCTCGATCCGCGACGTACTGGCGACCCCGAGCCGCCCGGAGCGGATCGCCGCCACCCATGCCCGCCTCGACGCTTACGATGCCGTGCTGGTCCACGGCGATCCGGCCTTCCTGCCGCTGGACGCCTCCTGGCCGGTCGAGGCCGCCCTGGCCGCGCGGCTGCGCTATACCGGCTACGTCGACGAGGCGGAGACGGCGCCGGCTCCGGGCGGTCCCCGCTCCGGCATCGTGGTCTCGGGCGGCTCCAGCGCCGCCGGGCTGCCGCTCCAGGAGACCGCGGTCGCGGCCGCGCGTCTCACCCCGGCCCTGTCCTGGCGCATCCTCGTCGGCCGCGCGGTGCCCGAGCCGGCCTTCGCGACGCTCGCGGCGGCCGCGCCCGCGAACGCCGCCGTGGAGCGGGCCCGGCCGGATTTCCGTGCTCTCCTGACGCGGGCCGCCCTCTCGGTCAGCCAGGCCGGCTACAACACGGTGCTGGACCTCCTGCACAGCGGCTGCCCGGCCCTGCTGGTGCCGTTCGAGGCCGGCCACGAGACCGAGCAGCGCCTGCGCGCCGAGACCCTGGCGGCCCACGGCCTCGCCCGGGTGCTGCCGGAATGCGAACTGACGGCGGACAGCCTGGCGGAGGCGGCCCTGGCGGCGGCGCCGCCTGCCACGGACCGCGCCATCGCCCGCGACGGGGCGCGGCGGAGCGTGGCGATCGTGGAGGGGATGCTGGCTGGAAAGACGAAGCACTTCCCCTCCCCCTTGCGGGGAGGGGCTAGAGCATTTTCCGACGAAGTGGATACCGGTTCGTCGCAGAAAATGCGGCAAAATCAACGACCTAGAGAGCTTCGCGATTGCAACGCGATCGTGAAGTGCTCTAGGGGTGGGGGTGGTGCAGAAGGCACCGCCTCGCTCCGCGTGGAACCACCCCCACCCCTGACCCCTCCCCACAAGGGGGAGGGGAAGGCGCTCTACCTCCACACATCTTTCGACATCACCCCCCTTACCGACGCCCTCGCCCGCGCCGCGGACGAAGGCCGCATCACCTCCCTCTGGTGGCGCGACGACGACGCGGTGTCCCATACCCCCGCTCTCGACCGCCTGCTCGCGCTGGCGGCCCGGACCGGCTGGCCGGTGGCGCTCGCGGCGGTGCCGGCCCGGGTCGAGCCGTCGCTGGCGGCGCGCGTCGCCGACGAGGCAGGGGTCGATCTCCTGGTCCACGGCCTCGCCCACGCCAACCACGCCCCGCTCGACGCCAGGAAGGCCGAGTTCGGCCCGCATCGCCCGCCGGCAGCGCTGAAGGCCGAGGCCGCGGAAGCCCTGGCGCTCGCGACGGCCCGCCTCGGCCCCCGCCTGCTGCCGGTGCTGGTGCCGCCCTGGAACCGCATCGCCGCCGCCCTGCCCGAGGCCCTGCCGGCTCTCGGCTATCGCGGCCTCTCGGCGGCCCATCCCGTGCCCACGGTGCCGGGCCTCGCGCAAGCTCACGCCGCGATCGACCCGATCGCCTGGCGCGCCGGGGCCACGCTCGCCGATCCGGCTGCGGTGATCGCCCGCGCCGTCCGGGCGGTGGCGGAGGGCGGCGCGGTCGGGCTCCTCACCCACCACCTGGTGCAGGACGACGCGACCTGGGACTTCTGCGAGCGCCTCCTCGACCGCCTCGCCTCTTCCCCTGCGACAGGCCGGGCATTCGGAATATCGCGGGCCGCCACTTTGTTTGCGCCCACGCCGTCGCCCATGTCACAACCGGACCCTATCTTCCGGTGAAGATCCGGGGCCGCCCCCATCCCCGAGAGGACAGCACGGCATCAGGATGACGGCACCGCTCCTGTCGATCCGCGACCTCACGGTCGATTTCACCACCGATACCGGCGCGTTCCGGGCGGTGGACGGCCTGTCCCTCGACGTGCCGGCGGGCCGGACCGTGGCCCTCGTCGGCGAATCGGGCTCGGGCAAGTCGGTCACCGCGCAGGCCATCCTCCAGATCCTGCCCAAGGTCGCGCGGATCAGCGGCGGCCAGATCCGCCTGTCGGATCCCGCCAGCCCGCCGGGCGTCACCGACATCGCGGCGCTGAAGGCCGATTCCACCCGGATGCAGTCGCTGCGCGGCGGGCGGATCGCGATGATCTTCCAGGAGCCGATGACCTCGCTGTCGCCGCTCCACACGGTCGGCGACCAGGTCACCGAGGCCCTGCGCCTGCACGCCGACGTCTCGGCCGACCAGGCCAGGGCGAGGGCGATCGAGGTGTTCGAGCGCGTCGGCTTCCCCGATCCGAAACGGGCTCTCGTCACCTATCCGTTCGAGTTGTCGGGGGGCTGCGCCAGCGCGCGATGATCGCGATGGCGCTCATCACGAAGCCCGCCCTCCTCATCGCCGACGAGCCGACGACGGCGCTCGACGTGACGACCCAGGCCCAGATCCTGGAGCTGATGCGCGAGTTGCAGGCCGAGACCGGCATGGCGATGCTGCTCATCACCCACGATCTCGGCGTCGTCGCCAACATGGCCGACGACGTGGTGGTGATGTATCGCGGCCGGGTGATGGAGGCGGGCTCGCGGGACGACATCTTCCGCCGGCCCGGCCATCCCTACCTGAAGGCCCTGATGCGGGCGGTGCCGCGTTTCCACATGGAGCCCGGCGAGCGCCTCACCCCGATCCGCGAGGTGAAGAGCGCGGTGCTGGCCCGCAAGGCCGG
Organism: Methylobacterium aquaticum; assembly: GCF_016804325.1. Taxonomy (NCBI): domain Bacteria; kingdom Pseudomonadati; phylum Pseudomonadota; class Alphaproteobacteria; order Hyphomicrobiales; family Methylobacteriaceae; genus Methylobacterium; species Methylobacterium aquaticum. Next base: position 2,237,356 of record NZ_CP043627.1, on the reverse strand, counting down.
CGAGCCGCACCGGCCCGATCCGGCCGGGCCGCTTCTCGCCATCGAGGGGGTGCGCAAGTCCTTCACCCTGCGCTCGGGCTGGTTCAAGGGCAAGACCCGCACCATCAACGCCGTCAACGGCGTGTCGCTCAAGCTGCATCCGGGCCGGACGCTGGGCCTCGTCGGCGAATCGGGCTGCGGCAAGACCACCCTGTCGAAGGTGGTGATGCGGGCGTTGCGCCCCGATTCCGGCACCGTCACCTTCGACGACGGCTCGGGGCGCGGGCCTCGCGACGTCTTCGCTCTCAAGGACCGGGAGCTGAAGGATTTCCGCCGCGCGGTGCAGTTCGTGTTCCAGGACCCGTTCTCGTCGCTCAACCCGCGGATGACGGTCTACGAATTGCTGACCGAGCCCCTGCGCATCCACGGCGTCGGCAATGCCGACGAGCGCTACGAGCGCGCCAAGGAACTCCTGGACATGGTCGGGCTCGACCAGTCGTCGTTGCGGCGCTACCCGCACGCCTTCTCGGGCGGCCAGCGCCAGCGCCTCGGCATCGCCCGGGCATTGGCCTTGAAGCCCCGGGTGCTGCTCTGCGACGAGCCGGTCTCGGCCCTCGACGTGTCGGTCCAGGCCCAGGTGCTCAACCTGTTGAAGGACCTGCAGGCGAGCCTCGGCGTCTCCTACCTGTTCGTCTCGCACAATCTCGCGGTGGTCGACTACATCGCCGATACGATCGCCGTCATGTGCCGGGGCTACATCGTCGAGGAGGCGCCGAAGGAGGCGCTGTTCCGCAACCCCGCCCATCCCTACACGCGGGCGCTGCTCGCCGCCGTGCCCGAACCCGATCTCGACCACCCCCTCGACCTGAAGCTGCTGATGAGCGACCGCTTCTCCGATCCCGCGAGCTGGCCCGAGCCCTACCGCCTCACCGGCGGCGCGGCCGGCACCATGACCGAGATCGAGCCCGGCCATTGCGTCCGGGTCGCCGGGCCGGTGCTCCGGCAAGCCGCCTGATTTTCTCGACGAGATTCCGATGTCCCACGGCGCCGCCCTCCGTCCCCATCCCTTCGTCGAGCGGCTGCGCCGCCGCTTCCTCGGCCGCCTGTTCGATCGGCTGGGCTACGACCTCGTCCCGGCGGTGTCCGACTGGAACCACCGCCCGCTCTCGGGCCCCGAGACCGAGGCGCTGATCGCCGGCGCCGCCGCGCGCCTCGACCACGATCTGGCCGCCTCCGGCCTGTCGCTGCCCGGCGGGACGCGCGCGGCCGTCGCGACCTTCTGGGACCTGATCGCGACGGCGCCGGTGGCGCAGAAGCGCGGCGGCAACGGCTTCAACGGCGCGTTGCAGCTCTACGTGCTGATGCGGGCCCTCAAGCCGGAGGTGATCGTCGAATCGGGGGTGTTTCGCGGGCTCACCACCTGGGTGATGCGCCAGGCCTGCCCGGAGGCCGAAATCTTCTGCTTCGATCCCGACCTCTCCGGCCTACGCTACCGCGATGCCAAAGCGCATTACCACGCGGGCGACTGGTCGGCGGCGCGCCTGCCGCGTCTCGAGGCGGACCGGGCGGTCGGGTTCTTCGACGACCACATCAGCCAGGCCCGACGGGTGCTGGAGGCCCGCGAGCGCGGGCTGACGCGGCTGGTCTTCGACGACGACGCCGCGGCCCACCGCCTCCACTCCCACGGCGGTCCGGCCTTCCCGACCATCGCGATGCTGACCGCGCCCCGCTCCGGCGAGCCGGTGCGCTGGCGCCGCAACGGCCGGGAATTCGTCTACCGGCCGGACGACCCGGAGGCGCAGGCAGCGCGTGCGGCCATCGCCGCCACCCACGCCTTCGACGACCTGCACGCCGCGACCGGCTACTCGCCCACCCGCCTCACCTGGGTGCGCCTGCACGGGAGGGACGGGACATGACGCTCGGGTTCCGACGCCTTTTCAAGGACGCGACGGCTCACCCCTCCCCCCTCTGCGGGGGAGGGTGGCCTGCGGAGCAGGCCGGGAGAGGGGAACCCGGGCTCCGGAAAAGACTGAACCGTTCTGAGGGGCGCCAGCTGGATCAGCGTCGCGCTGCCCCTCTCCCGCCCCGCTCCGCGGGGCACCCTCCCCCGCAGAGGGGGAGGGTTGGGCGGGCATCGCCCTGTCCCTCCTGTTGTTGGGCGCCCTCCCCGCCCTCGCAGCCGAATCCCCCGCGGACCGCCTGCCCAAGCAACCCCTCGTCGTCGAGTCCACCACCCAAGGCCGCCAGATCGGCAAGCCCGGCGGCGACGTGGTCACCCTGGTCTCGAAGGCCCGGGACATCCGCTACATCTCGACCTACAGCTACACCCGCCTCGTCGGCTACGACGAGACCTTGGCCTTGAAGCCCGACATCCTGGACAAGGTCGAGAACGACGGCGACCGGATCTACACCTTCACCTTGCGCGAGGGCCATCGCTGGTCCGACGGCCAGCCCTTCACGGCGGAGGACATCCGCTACTGGTGGGAGGACGTCGCCAATGCCAAGGACCTGAGCCCGTCCGGCCCGCCGGAATTCATGATAGTCGACGGCCGGCCGCCGCGTTTCGAGGTGATCGATCCGCTCCACGTCCGCTTCACCTGGGACAAGCCGAACCCCCGCTTCCTGCCGGAACTGGCCTCGCCGCGCGATCCGTTCATCTACCGGCCGGCCCATTACCTGAAGAAGTTCAACCCACGCTACACGCCGAAGGCCGAGATCGAGCCGCTGGTGAAGCAGGCGAAGGTCAAGGGCTGGGCGGCGCTCCACAACCGGCTCGACGCGATGTTCGAGCAGACCAACCCGGACCTGCCGACCCTCCAGCCCTGGCGCGTCACCAACACGGCGCCGGCGGCCCGTTTCGTCTTCGTGCGCAACCCGTACTACCACCGGGTCGACGCCAACGGGCAGCAACTGCCCTACATCGACAAGGTCTTCATGGATGTCGCGGCCGGCGGCCTGCTCGCCGCCAAGGCCAATGCCGGCGAGGCCGACCTCTTGTTCCGCGGCCTCAACATGGAGGACATTCCGATCCTGCGCGAGGGCGAGCGGGCCAAGGGTTACCGCACCCATCTCTGGCCCACCGCCCGCGGCTCGGAACTCGCGCTCTACCCCAACCTGACCGTCACCGATCCGGTCTGGCGCCAGCTCAACCGCGACCTGCGCTACCGCCGCGCGCTCTCGCTCGCCATCGACCGGCGCACTCTCAACAACGCCCTGCTGTTCGGGCTCGGCACCGAGGGCAACGACACGGTGGTCGAGAAGAGCCCGCTCTACAGGCCGGAATACCGGACCCTCAATGCCGGCTACGACCCTGCGCAGGCCTCCCGCCTCCTCGACGAGATCGGGCTGACGCAGCGCAACGGCGCCGGCATCCGCCTGCTGGCCGACGGGCGCGAGCTCGAGATCGTGGTCGAGACCGACGGCGAGAGCAGCATGCTCACCGACGGGCTGACCCTGATTTCGGAATTCTGGCGCGAGATCGGCGTCAAGCTGTTCGTCAAGCCGCAGGACCGCACGGTCCTGCGCAACCGCGCCTATTCCGGCGCCGCCGTGATGGTGGCGGCGCAAGGGCTCGACCTCGCGATGCCGACCGCCGACATGTCGCCGGACGAGCTCGCCCCGGTTCACCAGGACACCTATGCCTGGCCGAAATGGGGCCAGTACGTCGAGACCAAGGGCAAGGAGGGCGAGCCCTGCGACATCCCTGCCGCGAAGGTGCTCATCGACCTCAACGCCCGCTGGATGGCCACCGCCGACAACACCGAGCAGGCCAGGATCTGGGGCGAGATGCTCCGGAACCGGGCCGAGAACCAGTGGGTGATCGGCACCGTCTCGGGCGCGCTCCAGCCGGTGGTGGCCAAGACCCGGCTCCTCAACGTGCCCGACAAGCAGACCTATAGCTGGAAGCCGACCGCCTTGATCGGGATCTACCGCATGGACCAGTTCTTCTGGGGGCCGAACCCGAAGGAGGCGTCGCGGTGATCCGCTACCTCGCCCGCCGCCTCCTTACCATGGCGGTCACGCTGCTCATCATCTCCGCCCTCGTCTTCGTCATCATCAAGCTGCCGCCGGGCGACTTCCTCACCAACCAGATCGCCGAGTTGCGCTCGCAGGGCGAGGCGGCCTCGGTCGCCAAGGCGCAGTTCCTGATGCAACAATACGGCCTCGATCGCCCGGTCTGGGAGCAGTACCTGCGCTGGATCGGCCTGTGGCCCAACCCGGAAGGCGCCTTCAACGGCCTGATCCAGGGCAATTGGGGCTGGTCGTTCGAGTATGACCGCCCGGTGCGCGAGGTGGTCGGCGACGCGCTCTGGCTCACCCTCGTCGTCAACCTGGCGGTGGTGATCTTCGTCCACCTGGTCTCGATCCCGATCGCCCTCTACTCGGCGACGCGGCAATACTCGATCGGCGACTACGTCGCGACCTTCATCGGCTATATCGGGCTCGCGACCCCGTCCTTCCTGCTGGCCCTGGTGATGCTGTTCTACGCCAACCGCTGGTTCGGGGTGTCGATCGGCGGGCTCTACGACAGTGCCTATGCCGGCCTGCCCTGGACCTGGGAGAAGGTGCGCTCGCTCCTCGCCCACCTCGTCGTCCCGACCCTGGTGATCGGGCTGGGGGGCACCGCCGCGATGATCCGGCGGATGCGCGCCAACCTCCTCGACGAGCTGGGCAAGCAATACGTCGTGACGGCCCGCGCCAAGGGCCTGCCGCCGACCCGGGCGCTGATCAAGTATCCGTTCCGGATGTCGCTGAACCCGTTCATCGCCGATATCGGCAACCTCCTGCCCCATCTCATCTCGGGCTCGGTGCTGGTGTCGCTGGTGCTGAGCCTGCCCACCGTCGGGCCGATCCTGCTCGCCGCCCTCAAGAGCCAGGACCAGTTCCTGGCCGGCTTCATCCTGATGTTCGTGGCGATGCTCACGGTGATCGGCATGCTGGTCTCCGACCTGCTGCTCGCCTGGCTCGATCCGCGCATCCGTCTTGGGGGAACTGGCCGATGAGCCTGGAGCTGCGCGACCGGCCGCACCACTTCGTCGACACCGCCCCCTTCGATCCCGGCCGCACCGAGCCGGTGGGCGCCGAGAGCAGCGCCGTCGACCGCGCCTCGTCCTGGCGCCTGACCTGGTGGAAGTTCCGCAAGCACCGGGTCGCGGTGGCGGCGGGGCTGATCCTGATCGCCTTCTACGCCCTGATCCCGTTCGTCGAGGTGATCGCGCCCTACAACCCGGCCAAGCGCCACGGCGACTACCTCTACGCGCCGCCGCAATCGATCCATCTCTTCCACGAGGGCCGGTTCGTCGGACCCTACACCCATCCCTACCACTTCACCTTCAACATCGAGACGTTCCACCGCGACTACACGGTGGACCGGACCAAGGTGCAGCCGCTGCGGTTCTTCTGCCGCGACGACGGCTATTCCTTCTGGGGGCTGGTCGACACCGACTGGCACGTGGTCTGCCCGCCCAAGGACGGCACGATGTTCCTGCTCGGCACCGACCGGCTCGGGCGCGATCTCCTCTCGCGGATCATCTCGGGCACCCGGATCTCGCTTACCGTCGGTCTCGTCGGCATCGCGGTGTCGTTCGCCCTCGGGTTGTTCTTCGGCGGCTTGGCCGGCTATCTCGGCGGCTGGGTCGACAACGTGATCCAGCGCGTGATCGAGATCCTGCGCTCGCTGCCCGAATTGCCGCTCTGGCTCGCGCTCTCGGCGGCTTTGCCGCCGAACTGGAGCCCGATCCTGGTCTTCTTCGGCATCACGCTGATCCTCGGGCTCCTCGACTGGCCGGGCCTCGCCCGCGCCGTGCGCTCGAAGCTTCTGGCTCTGCGCGAGGAGGATTACGTCCGCGCCGCCGAGCTAATGGGTGCCTCGAAGAGCCGGATCATCGCCCGCCACCTGATCCCGAACTTCATGAGCCACCTGATCGCGTCGGCGACCCTGTCGATCCCCTCGATGATCCTCGGCGAGACGGCCCTGTCCTTCCTCGGGCTGGGCCTGCGCCCGCCGGTGACGAGCTGGGGCGTGCTGCTCAACGAGGCGCAGAACCTCGCGGCGGTGCAGCTCCATCCCTGGCTGCTGGCACCGATCCTGCCGGTGGTGATCGTGGTGCTGGCCTTCAACTTCCTCGGCGACGGCCTGCGCGACGCGGCCGACCCTTACCACTAGGCGGCGATGCGCGAGCGCCTCGCCTCCCGGCTCCTCGTCCTCGACGGCGAGGACCGGCTGCTGCTGTTCCGCTTCGCCTTCCGCACGGGCGCGCTCGCGGGCAGCGAGTACTGGGCGACGCCGGGCGGCGCCGTCGAGCCGGGCGAGAGTTTCCTGGAGGCGGCGATCCGGGAGTTGCGGGAGGAGACCGGCCTTGCCTGCCCGGAGGCGGCGCCGGAGATCGGCGAGCGCGCCTTCACCATGCAGCTGATGGATGGCGAGTGGGTGAGCGCGCGGGAGCGCTTCTTCGCGCTGCGGGCCGGGACCGCTCCCCTCTCCCGCGACGGCTGGACGCCCGACGAGGTCGAGGCCCTGGCCGAGCATCGCTGGTGGTCGCGAGCCGAGATGGCGGCGTCGGGGCTGCGAATCTACCCGCAGGACATCGTGAACCTGTACGACACCGCCTGCGCCGTCCTGAAAGGTCCCGCGTAGGGCCGCGGGACCGGGATCGGGCTGCTCCCTAGAGGCTGGCCTCTTCGGCGTCGAGCGACGCCAGTTCGGTCCGCGCCTCGGAGATCAGGCGGGCATGCTGGAGCTGGAGGGCGCGGCTGTTGCCGCCCAAGCCCGCCGAGGAGCGGATCTCGGCGAGGGTCCGCTCGTAGTCCTCGAGCTGCGCTTCGATGCGCCGACGGCGCTCCGCGATGCTGTGCGACATTCCGGTTCCCCTTGGTTGTGGGGCGGGCCCGCCGCGAAGGCGGACCCGCTCGAGACGCCAAGCCCGGCCGCCGGAACGGCCAGGCTTGCACAGCCAAGGTCATGGATGCGGCGAGAATGCGGCGAGGCCGCCCCGGATGGGGCGGCCGGCCAGCGCAACGGCTCAGAAGCCGCGATAATAGCCGCGCGGGCCGTGGCCCCAGCCGCGATGGTGGCCCCAACCGCGGTGGTGACCCCAGTGGCGCGGGCCGCCGAAGCCGTAGCGCGGCCCGAAATGGCGGCGATGGCCGTAATAGCCGTGGCGCGGGCCCCAATGGCGGTGGCGGCCGTAATAGCCGTATTGCGCCCAGGCAGTCGGGACTGCGGACACGTCGGGAGCGGCAGCGGTCTCGGTCAGGGGAGCGGCGGTCGCCCCCTGCGGCATGGCGGCGACGCCACCCAGGATCAGGCCGGCGGCCAGCATCACGGTCTTCAGCACGTGGTCGGTCCCTTACTCATGCGGGCCTCCGGAGGGAGGCATGGACCGCGGAAACGCGCGAGGGGCGAAAAGCGTTGCGCCGCTTGCGTCATGAGATGAACAATAGGGTGCCGGATGCAGGCAGAAGCGAGAGCACGGAACGATCTGGAAGCCGGCGCACGGATCGTCTGTTGAGAGAAGGTCAATCCTCGACTTCGACGCGGAGGGCCGCCTCGTCGCCCTGGAGGTTCTCGACGCCTCGACCTCGCTCGCCGCAGGGGCCGACATCCGGAAGCTCGGCTCCGAGGCAGCCTGACGCCGGGCGTCGTCACGCCATCTTGAGCGTCATGTCGTCGACGCGGGCGTTGGTTGCGCCCTTCACGAGCGCGATGCCGTGCTCGCAATCCTCGCGGCGGACATAGCCTTCGCCCGAATCGGCCACCACCTCGCCGTTCTCGGCCCGCAGGCGCCAGCGCCACTCGCCCTTGCCGTCGCGATAGAGTTCGAAGCGCATCGGGGTCTCCTGTGCTGGACATGCCAGACCCAAGAGATGGTGTACCGGGCGGGCCAGGCAATGACGGGATTCGCGTCCCGGCCGGTCATGGGCGCTCGACTGCCGGGGGAAGGGGTCGAAGCGCAGGCCCTCCGGAAACGGGGCACGGCTTGCGACGCGCGGCGAGGTTCGAGCCCCCGACGCGCTCCGGAATGCCTCGGTGGTGCCGGGGCATTCGACGGGACGTCGATGGCCGCGCGCGAGTATCCTTGCGTCAGTCACGTTCCCCAGGGTACAGACTTACGCTTGGCTGGGTGGCAAGGGTGGGTGGAGAAACGCCGCGTCTCCATGGCGTGACGCGTGACGGGCAATAATCTACGTGCGACGTTCATTTTGTCGGCGGACGGCCTTCGATTTACAACATATTTACATGTTGGACGATTATATACTTAGCATGTTAATCATAATGAAATATGACTACCATTCCGAGAGGCCGAATCGTTTCAAGCTCTGCCACTTAACGCCGCGTTGAGCCAATTCATGTTAGTTCTCCGGAATGGAGGAGATCGATCAATGCTAGGTATCGATATCGATTTGATTGGGATCCCGGCATTCGTCATCGATATATGCTCGAATGATAATTTCTGGGTCGTGGCGATCAACCGCGCCGACGCTCAAGCAATGAATGTCGAAATATGTGATGTCATCGGACGGCGCGTCGAAGAGTGCGTTCCGCCGGAGGTTGCCGAGCACATCCTTGCTCGCTACTCGGAGTGTGTTTCGAAACGAGCCTTGCATGAATACGACGAGCGGATCGGCAGCGGCGACGAGGCGCGATGGTGGCGCACGACCCTGACGCCTGTCGTCGATCCCCAATCCGGTCGCGTGTGCCGGATCGTCGGCGTCTCGGTCGAGATCACCAAGAGAAAAGAACACGAAGACATCCTGTCGGATGCCGCATTCTCCGATCCCCTGACGGGCCTCGCCAACCGGCGCCGCCTCGAACGCGATGTCGCGCATGCGATCACGCGGGCGAGGCTCGAGCATCGTGGATTCGGACTGGTCGTCGTCGACCTCGATGGTTTCAAGCCGATCAACGATCGCCACGGCCACCGGCGCGGCGATGACGTGTTGCGTCACATCGGATCCTTGCTGAAGCTCAACGTCGATCATCGTGAAACGGTCGCCCGGCTCGGAGGCGACGAATTCGCCCTGATCATGGAGACGGCGAGTGCGGGGGACGTGCGGAAGCGAGCCGCCGCCCTCGGCCTGCTCCTCGATCGGAACCTGCTCATCGCCGGCGAGTCGATCAAGATCGGCGCCAGTGTCGGATGTGCGTTCTGGACCGTCGAGACGACGTTCAACGAACTGTTCGAAGTCGCCGACGCCGATATGTATCGACAGAAAGCAATCCGGAAGATGGCGGCCTGATCGCGGCCTTCGGCGTGGTGTGGGGATACGCTCGCTTCACAGATGGCCGCGGGCCTCGGGGCGCCGCCATGGGCGGCGCTCCCTTCGGTCGGCGAGACCCGGAATGCGAGAAGCCCGCGCTCCTGTCCGGAACGCGGGCCTCTCATCCGTCAACGGAGATCGGGTCGATCAGCGCGGGGCGCGGTCGAGCCAGCCGATCGAGCGGCCGTCACGGTTGGCCCCGCCGCCCGCCGGGCGCTGCTGGCGGTTGCCGTCGGCGCGCTGGCCCCCCTGGGGGCGGCCCTGGCCTTGGCCCTGCGGCCGGCCTTGACCCTGGCCCTGCGGCCGGGCCGAACGGCCCTCTTGGCCGCCGCGACCGTCATGGGCGCGGGGCTCGCGGTGCTCCTGGGGACGGCCGGCGCCGTGGCGCGGCTGGCCTTGACGGCCGGCCGGCTGGCCCTGGCGCCCACCGGGCTGCTGGCCCTGGCGGCCACCGCCGGGACGCTGGCCGCGGGGACCGGAGCCGGGCTGGCGCCGGTCGCGCTCGGCCTCGGCCACGGCCTGGGCGGCCTCCTCGCGGCTCGGGGGCACGAAGCCCTCGGGGATCGCCATCACCGGCACCTTCTGGCGAGTCAGGCGCTCGATGTCGCGGAGATAGGCCTTCTCCTCGTCGTTGCAGAACGAGATCGCGAGCCCGTCCTTGCCGGCGCGGGCGGTGCGGCCGATGCGGTGGACATAGGCCTCCGGCACGTTCGGCAGGTCGAAGTTGACGACGTGGGACACGCCGTCGACGTCGATGCCGCGGGCGGCGATGTCGGTCGCCACCAGCACCCGGCAGGTGCCGGCACGGAAGGCGGCGAGCGCCCGCTCGCGCTGCGGCTGCGACTTGTTGCCGTGGATCGCCGCCGAGCCGATGCCGTCGCGCTCGAGGCCCCGCACCACGCGGTCGGCGCCGTGCTTGGTGCGGGTGAAGACCAGCACCCGGTCGATCGACTCGTCGCGCAGGATGGTGGCGAGCAGCTGCTGCTTCGAGCCGGTCGGCACGAAGACGACCTTCTGGTCGACCCGCTCGGCGGTGGTGGCGACCGGGGTCACCGCGACCTGCACGGGGTTCTTCAGGTACTGGTCGGCGAGGCCGGCGATGTTCTTCGGCATGGTGGCCGAGAAGAACAGGCTCTGGCGCTGCGCCGGCAGCAGCTTCACGATGCGCTTGAGGGCGTGGATGAAGCCGAGGTCGAGCATCTGGTCGGCCTCGTCGAGGACCAGGTACTCGACGCCGTCGAGGGTGAGCGAGCGGCGGTCGATCAGGTCGAGGAGGCGGCCCGGGGTGGCGACCAGCACGTCGACGCCGCCCGCCAGCGCCCGCTCCTGGCGGCCGATGGTGACGCCGCCGAACACCACCGTGGTGGTGAGCTTCAGGAACTGGCCGTAATCCTTGAAGCTGTCGGCGATCTGGCTGGCGAGCTCACGGGTGGGGGCGAGCACCAGCACGCGGCAGGAGCGGCGCGGGGCCGGCTTGCCGGCGCCCTCGGTGGCGAGGCGGTGCAGGATCGGCAGCGCGAAGGAGGCGGTCTTGCCGGTGCCGGTCTGGGCGATGCCGCACAGATCCTTGCCCTGCATGGCCGGCGGGATCGCCTGGGCCTGGATCGGGGTCGGCGTGACGTAGCCGGCCTGGGCGAGCGCCTTCAGGATCGGCGCCGCGAGGCCGAAATCGGTAAACTGGGTCAAGTTGAATCTTCTTGGTATTTGGCAGCGGGATCGCCGCAAGGCGCGCGCGTTGCACGGCCTTCATCGCGATCCGATGTCAGGAGACCGCCCGCGTGATGGAGCGATCCGAGGGACGAGCGATTAAGAGAGGGCCGGGCCTGCCGCGCAGGTGCCGCGGCGAAATCCGTCACGCAGCCCTCTCGAGCGGACCGCGATCGGCCGCTGACGCTGCAATCCGCCATATGGCGTTGTGCGGGTGCGAAGTCAATCGGCGGATCCTGCATCCACCGCGCCGCACCCGTGCGATGAGCGCTTGCGAGGGAATGGCACCCGGTGGTTGATACGGCCAAGAGCGTCGTCAGGCCGGAGCCGCCCGAAATGTCCGACCACCCTGCCCTCGCCCGCGCGGAATCCTTTGCCGCCGCCTACGGCCTGCGCCGGCCGCTCCTCCTCGCCCCGATGGCCGGGGCCTGCCCGCCGGCCCTGTCGGTCGCGGTGATGCGGGCCGGCGGTCTGGGCGCCTGCGGGGCGCTGCTGATGCCGCCGCCCGCGATCCTGGCCTGGGCCGATGCGGTGCGGGAAGCGGGGCCGTTCCAGATCAACCTGTGGATTCCCGATCCCGCCCCCACCCGCGATCCCGCCCACGAGGCTCGGCTACGCGCCTTCCTCGGCCGCTTCGGCCCGGCGGTGCCGCACGAGGCCGGCGACGCCGCACCGCCCGATTTCGCGGCGCAATGCGAGGCGCTGATCGAGGCCCGGCCCCGCGTCGTCTCCTCGATCATGGGGCTCTACCCGCCGGATTTCGTGGCGCGACTGAAACAGCGCGGCATCGCCTGGTGGGCCACGGTCACGAGCGTGGCGGAGGCCCTGGCGGCGCAGGAGGCCGGGGCCGATGCGCTGGTGGCCCAGGGCGCCGAGGCCGGCGGCCATCGCGGGAACTTCCGGGCCGAGGAGGCGGAGGCCCGGGCGGTCGGCCTGATGGCCCTGCTGCCGGCGGTGGTCGATGCGGTGCGGATTCCCGTGATCGCCACCGGCGGCATCGCCGATGCCCGCGGGGCCGCCGCGGCCCTGCTCCTCGGCGCCAGCGCCGTTCAGGTCGGCACCGGCTTCCTGCGCTGCCCGGAGGCCGGGATCCCGCCCGCCTGGGCCGACGGCCTCGGCCGCGCCCGCCCCGAGGACACGCGGCTCACCCGCGCCTTCAGCGGCCGTACGGGGCGAAGCCTCGCCACCGAGTATGTGGCGGCGGCAGCAGAACCGGATGCCCCGGCGCCCGCCCCCTACCCGGTCCAGCGCGGCCTGACGCAAGGCATGCGCGAGGCGGCGGTGAAGGCGGGCGATCTCGCCCGGATGCAGGCCTGGGCCGGGCAGGCGGCGGGATTGGCGCGGGCGGTGCCGGCGGGCGAGCTGGTGCAGGAGATCGGGGCAGGGATGGATCGGCTGTTACGGTAGGCAGACGACGCATCGATTCGACGAGGAGCGCCAGCCGCCCTCCGGCTGATCGCCTCGGCCTCGCCCCGCATTGTCGGGCGGGGCCACAGGCAAGCGAGGAACGGAGACTGTCTTGGTTACGCTCGACATTGCCCAGCCCGACGATCTGCAAGCCTTCAAGACCGAGTTGCAGGACGCCTTTGCGGTGGCCGTCATCGAGGAGTTCGGGCCTCTTCCGAATGGCCCGATTCCGTCCGAGAGCGATCTCGATCACTCCATCGCCTCCCCGGGCGCCGTGGTTCTGCGGATTCTCTGCGACGGGCGAAAGGTCGGCGGCGCCATCGTGACGATCGATGGCGAGACGCACCACAATTCACTCGACTTCTTCTTCATATCGACGCTGGAACATGGCCGAGGTCTGGGTCGCGCAGCCTGGACGGCGATCGAGAATCGATATCCCGAGACGCGGGTCTGGACGACGCACACGCCGTATTTCGAGAAACGCAATATCCACTTTTACGTGAATACGTGCGGATTCAAGATCGTCGAATTCTTCAGCGCCCATCACCCCGACCCCCATTTCCCGGCCTCTGACGAAGCGTCACGGCAGGACGACTTGCCCGGCGGTGGCGAGGCCTTCCGATTCGAGAAGATCATGCGGGGGCCGGGCTGCTGAACCGGCCCGACGCGTCCCGCCGGCGGCCTCGGCCATGGGCATGATCCGGTACTGCCACCGCTCGGCCTCAGGCCGATCGAGCCGGCGGGGATGCCGGGCTCCTCGGCGTCCTATTCCGTCGCCGCCAGCGGCTTTGCCACATCCTCCAGCGACTTGCGCTCCGCCGCCACGCCCCAGATCCCCGCCACCACCCCGGCGGCGATCATCAGGCCCGAGGCCAGCAGGTAGCCGCCGAAGATGGCGGTGCGGGACTGGCCCTCGATCAGCACGCCGAACAGGGCCGGCCCCACCGCCCCGACCGAGGTGCCGACCGCGTAGAACAGCGCGATGGCGAGCGCCCGGATCTCCAGGGGAAACACCTCGCTCACCGTGAGATAGGCCGAGCTCGCCGCAGCCGACGCGAAGAAGAACACCGCCATCCAGCACAAGGTGAGAGTGGTCGCGGTGACGAGATCCTGCTGGAACGCCCAGCCGCTCAAGGCGAGCAGCACCCCCGACATCGCGTAGGTGAGGGCGATCATGGGCTTGCGGCCGACCGTGTCGAAGAACCGGCCGAGCAGGACCGGGCCCAGGAAGTTGCCGGCGGCGAAGGGCAGGATGTACCAGCCGACCCCGTCGGCCGGGACCTTGTAGAAATCGATCAGGATCAGCGCGTAGGTGAAGAAGATCGCGTTGTAGAAGAAGGCCTGGGCCGACATAAGCACGAGGCCGACGCCTGCCCGCTGCCGGTAGGCCTTGAGCGCGGCAAACACCTCCGAGAGCGGCGTGTGGCTGCGCTGGCGCAGCCGCGCCTTCGGGAACGGGCCGTCGCTCACGGTATGGCCCTCCTTGCGGAAGCGCGCCTCGATGCCGGCGACGAGCGCCTCCGCCTCCTCGTGCCGCCCGTGGGTCATCAGCCAGCGCGGGCTCTCGGGAATCCAGGTCCGTAAGGCGAGGATGATGAGCCCCAGGAACGCGCCGAGGCCGAAGGCGACGCGCCAGCCGAGGTCCGGCCCGAACAGCGCGGGATCGAGCACGACGAGCGACGTGCCGGCGCCCAGCACCGCACCGAGCCAGAAGCTGCCGTTGATGACGAGGTCGGTCCAGCCGCGGGCCCGGGCCGGGATCAGTTCCTGGATGGTCGAGTTGATCGCCGTGTACTCGCCGCCGATGCCGGCCCCGGTGAGGAAACGGAAGAGGCAGAAGCTCCACAGGTTCCAGGACAGGCCGGTGGCGGCGGTGGCCGCGAGATAGACCGCCAGCGTGATGAAGAAGAGCTTTTTTCGCCCGAGCCGGTCGGTGAGCCAGCCGAACCCGACGGCGCCGAGCACCGCGCCGGCGAGATAGCTCGACGTGGCGAGCCCGATCTCGGCATTCGAGAATTGCAGCGTCGGGCTCGCCTTGAGCGCGCCGGCGAGCGCGCCCGCCAGCGTCACCTCGAGCCCGTCGAGCACCCAGGTGATGCCGAGCGCCAGCACCACCAGGGTGTGGAACCGGCCCCAGGGCAACCGGTCGAGCCGGGCCGAAACGTTGGTCTCGATCACGCCGCCGGGGGCGGCACGGGAGCTCGGGGAAACCGTCATCGGGGCCTTTTTCGGCGCGGGGCTGACCATGTCCCCGTGGGAAATGGCTCACCGGGCCGCGACGGGAACCCGCAACACGCCGGAAACCTTGGAGGCGAGCGCCTACCCCTTCACGCCGACCGGCTTGAACACCCCCGTGGCGGTCGCCACGATTCGCCCCGCCGCGTCGCGGATCTCGGCGTCGCAGAACAGGATCGACTGGCCGGCCCGCGTCACCCGCCCCTCGGCGAGGAGCACGCCGTTCCCGGGCGAGAGGAAGCGGGTCTGCATGTCGAGGGTCACCACCGGCCGGCCGGCGGTGAGCCGGGCCACCGTGCCCATGGCGATATCGAGGAGGGTGCAGAGGATGCCGCCATGGGCGATGCCCAGGTTGTTGCCGTGCTGCGGCCCCAGCTCCAGCCGCAGGCGCGTGCGCCCCTCGACGACCTCCAACGCCTCGATGCCGCAGAGCCGGGCGAACGGGATGTCCGCGCCGTAGATCGTGCCGTCCGCCGCCTCGTCCATCATCCGCTCCGTTGCGTCTGTCGCACCTATGAGGAGTGTTCGCCGGCCTGGCAATTCGCGCTATGACGGCGCATGAGCGCTTCGACCCCCACCTCCTTCGTCCGCACCCGCTGGTGGTGGGTGCGTCACGCCCCCGTGCGGAGCGACGGCGGCCGCATCTATGGCGGCCAGGACATCGCCTGCGATTGCTCCGATGCCCACGTCTTCTCCGGCCTCGCCCCCGTGCTGCCCCGCGGCGCGGTCTGGGTCGCGAGCCATCTCGGCCGCACCCGCCAGACCGCCGAGGCCCTGTGGCAGGCCGGCGACTTCACGGTGGACGGCACCATGCCCCGCCTCACCGCCCTCCCCGCCCTGGCCGAGCAGGATCTCGGCGACTGGCAGGGCCAGGACCGGACCCGCTTCTTCGCCGAGCGCCAGCCCGAGGCGGCGAGCTACTGGTTCGCCCCCGCCGACGAGCGCGCCCCGGGCGGCGAGAGCTTT
This sequence comes from Methylobacterium aquaticum, assembly GCF_016804325.1. Classification (NCBI taxonomy): domain Bacteria; kingdom Pseudomonadati; phylum Pseudomonadota; class Alphaproteobacteria; order Hyphomicrobiales; family Methylobacteriaceae; genus Methylobacterium; species Methylobacterium aquaticum. The sequence continues at coordinate 2,221,801 of NZ_CP043627.1, read as the reverse complement.
TCGGAGCTGTGCGCGCGGGTGAACGGCGCGATCGAGGAGCTGACCGCCGAGCATCGCGGGCGCGACATCGTGGCGGTGGCCCATGGCGGCACGATCCGGGCGGCGATCGCGCTCGCGCTGAATCTCGGGCCGCAGGGCGGCCTCGCCTTCGCGATCGAGAATTGCTCGCTCACCCGCCTCGACCACTATGCCGGCCCCGACGGGGCGGGATGGCGGGTCGGGATGGTGAACGCCCAGCCCTGGCTCGGCGCCGCGGACGGGGCCGGGCCGGCGGCCTGACACCGACGAAGCGGGGCCATACCGGTTTTTCAGCGCCGCCCCGCTCGGGCGGCGGTTGACAACCGGGTCCCCTTGTCCGGACCATGCACCCGGGCGCCCTCGACGGCGTACCGCACGAACGAACGTCTTCGACGAAGGACGGACCGGGTGAGGACAACGTTTCTGGCGGCGGCTCTGGCCGTCGCATTGCCAGTGATGGCTTGGCAGGGGGCGGCCTGCGCGCAGCAGGCGCCCGCCGGCCATTCCCAAAAGACCTCCGCGAGGATCTCGGACGGCGTCGTGCGCCTCGGCTTCCTGCTCGACATGTCGGGGCTCTATGCCGACGTGACCGGGCCCGGCAGCGCCGCGGCGGCCCGCATGGCTGTGGAGGATTTCGGCGGCACGGTGCTGGGCGTGCCCATCGAGGTCGTGGTCGCCGACCACCAGAACAAGCCCGACATCGCGGCGGCCACCGCCCGGGCCTGGTTCGATACGGACAGGGTCGACGCGATCCTGGACGTCGCGGCCTCCGCCACCGCGCTCGCCGCCGCCGACATCGCCAAGGCCAAGAACAAGGTCATCGTCTTCAACGGTCCCGGCTCGGTGCGGCTCACCAACGAGGCCTGCTCGCCGGTCTCGGTCCACTGGGCCTACGACACCTATGCGCTGGCCAACGCCACCGCGCTCGCCACCGTCAAGGCCGGGGGCGATTCGTGGTTCTTCCTCACCGCCGACTACGCCTTCGGCCAGGATCTCGAGCGCGACGCGAGCGCCGTGGTGAAGGCGAATGGCGGCAAGGTGCTGGGCAGCGTGCGGGCCCCGCTCAACAACGCCGACTTCTCGTCCTTCCTGCTCCAGGCGCAGGGCTCGGGGGCCAAGGTGGTCGGTCTCGCCAATGCCGGCGCCGACACCACCAACGCGATCAAGCAGGCGGCCGAGTTCGGGCTCAGCCAAGGCGGGCAGAAGCTCGCCGGGTTGCTGGTCTATATCAGCGACGTGCACAGCCTCGGGCTGAAGGCGACGCAGGGGATGCTTCTCACCGAGGGCTTCTACTGGGACCTCGACGACGAGACCCGGGCCTGGTCGAAGCGCTACTTCGAGCGCGTCGGCAAGATGCCGAACATGTCGCAGGCCGGCGTGTACTCGACGGTGACGCACTACCTGAAGGCGGTGAAGGCCGCCGGCACCGACGAGACCTCCGCCGTGATGACGGCGATGCGGGAGATGCCGGTGGACGACTTCTACGCCCGCGGCGGGCGCATCCGGGAGGACGGCCGCATGATCCACGACATGTACCTGTTCGAGGTCAAGAAACCCGAGGAGTCGAAGGAGCCGTGGGATCTCTACCGGCGCGTCGCCACGATTCCGGGCGATCAGGCCTTCCAGCCGCTCGCCGCCTCTCGCTGCCCGCTGGTGAAGAAATGACCCCGATGGCCGGAATACGGCAATCGAACGGCCCCCGGCCATCGGCGAGCGCGACGGCGCGCCGCCGCGCGCGCGGTGGACCGTCCTCGCAGCGCCAGCGGAGAGGACCGCACCGATGACTCTACGCTGGCGCCGCCGCCCGGAGGGCTCGACCTGGGGCGATTTCGGTCCCGACGACGAGCTCGGCCGGCTCAACCTCCTGACGCCCGAGAAGGTGCGCCAGGGCGCGGCCGAGGTGCGGGAGGGCCTGACCTTCTGCCTCAGCCTGCCCCTCGACTTTCCCGGCGGCAACGTGCTGAACCCGCGCCGCCACCCGCCGCAGATCCGTCCGACGGTGCGGGCGAGCGGCCGGCCGAACATGAATTTCATGGTGTGCGAGGAGGTGCCGGACGCCACCGACGTCATCAGCGACGACCTCGCGGTGCTGCACCTGCAATACTCGACGCAGTGGGACAGCCTCGCCCATGTCGGCTCGCTGTTCGACGTCGAGGGCGACGGCACCCCGCGCCCGGTCTACTACAACGGCTTCCGGGCCGGCTCGGACATCACCGGCCCGGCGACGGCGGAGGAGGCGGGCGCTCCCTCCCGCGCCCAGGCGCTCGGCATCGAGCGGCTGGCCGAGCGCGGCATGCAGGGCCGCGGCGTGATGATCGATCTCCACGCCCATCTCGGCGAGGCGCGGGTGGCGGTCGGCTACGACCAGCTCCGCCGCATCCTCGACGCCGATGGCGTCGTGGTCGAGCCCGGCGACATGGTCTGCCTGCATACGGGCTTCGCCGAACGGCTGCTCGGCATGAACCGCAACCCGGATCCGGCGATCGTCTTCGACCTCTGCGCCGGCCTCGACGGGCGCGACCGCAGGCTCCTGAACTGGATCACCGATTCGGGGCTCTGCGCGCTCATCGCCGACAACTATGCCGTCGAGGTCCATCCGGCCCTGCCGGGGGACGGCTGCTGCGCGACGCTGCCGCTCCACGAGCATTGCCTGTTCCGCCTCGGGGTCAATCTCGGCGAATTGTGGCACCTCACCCCGCTCGCCACCTGGCTGCGGGCGAACGGGCGCTTCCGCTTCTTCCTGACCGCGCCGCCCTTGCGGCTGCCCGGCGCGGTCGGCTCGCCGACGACGCCGATCGCCACGGTGTGAGAGAGGTTTGAAGGGCCGCATGGCTCGTCCCAACCTCGAGCTCATCCCGAGAGCCTGTTTGATTGATCTCAACAGGTCCCAAACCAACCGCGTCATTCCGGGGCCGCGAAAGCGGAGTCCGGAATCCAGAACCGCCGATCGCCCAGAATAAAGCGGACCGTGTGTCGCTTTATCCTTTCACATCTGAGGCTCTGGATTCCGGGCTCCGCTTCGCGGCCCCGGAATGACGAGGAGGGGATCAAATCTGTAGGATCAAACCAGAAGCTCCGAAGTTTGAGCGATCGACGGTCGCGGACAGATCGAAACCACGTCAAGCAACCAATCAATACGGGAGGACACCATGAGCGAGATCGCGGTCATCGGGGCCGGGCTGATGGGGCACGGCATCGCCCTGGTCCTGGCGCTCGGTGGGCACCGGGTGCGGCTCACCGACAGCCGGAAGGAGACCCTGGACCAGGTGCCGGGCCTGATCGCCTCGGCCCTCGACACCCTGCGCGAGGCCGGCGCCGTCTCGGACGAGTGGACGCCGGAGCGCGCCGCGCAGGCGATCCGCCTCGAACCCGACCTCGCCGCGACGGTCGCGGGGGCAAGCCTCGTCATCGAGGCGATCACCGAGAACCCGGAGGCGAAGCGCACCCTGTTCGCCGAGCTCGACCGGCTCTGCGCCCCCGAGACCCGAATCGCCAGCAACACCAGCTATCTCGACGTCTTTCCGCTGATCCCGGACAACCGTCAGAAGCACGCCCTGGTGATGCACTGGTACACCCCGCCCTACATCGTCGACCTCGTCGACGTGGTGCCGGGGCCGCAGACCGACCCGGCCGTGATCGAGGAGGCGCGCCAGCTCGCGCTGGGCCTCGGTCAGGTGCCGATCGTGCTCAAGCGCTTCATCCCGGGCTACGTCGCCAACCGGATCCAGTCGGCGATTTCGGCCGAGGTCTACCACCTCCTCGACGAGGGCGTGGCCTCGGCCCGCGAGATCGACGACGCGATCATCCACGGCCTGGCGCTGCGCATCCCGATCCTCGGCCACCTCGCCAAGGCGGATTTCACCGGCATCGAACTGCTGCGCCATGCGCTCGCCAATGCCAGCTACAGCCCGCCCCCGGCCCGCACCCGCTCGGACGCGGTCGACGACCTGGTGGCGCAGGGGCGCACCGGCGTGATGGCGGGGAAAGGCTTCTTCGACTGGGGCGGGCGCGACCCGGCCGAGCTGTTCCGCGACCGCGACCGCCGGCTCCTCGCCCTGAAGCGGGCGATGAAGGAGGTCGGCCGGATGGAGGGCGAGTGAGCGGTCGACCAGGGCCGCCGCGGCGCTATAACCGGTAGCCTTGAGCGCGGAAGCGAGGCGGCGGCGATGTTCGAGTTCCCGGTCCTGTTCGGCGATATCGGTGGCACCAATGCGCGCTTCGCCGTGCAGGAGAAGCCGGGCGCCGAGCCGGTCGTGCTCGCCCACGAGAAGACCGCCGCCTATCCCGATCCGAGCGCGGCGATCCGCGCCGCCCTGGCGGCGAGCACGGTCGCCCCGCCCCGCTCGGCGATCCTGGCGGTGGCGGCCCGGGTCGACGGGCCGGCGGTCCACCTCACCAACGCCCATTGGGTGATCGAGGGCGAGCGGATCGGCCGCGACTTCGGCCTCGCGAGTTGCCGGATCGTCAACGACTACGTGCCGGTCGCCGCGGGCGCCGCCGATCTCGACCCGGCCGGGCGCGACCGCTCGATCCTCGAGCAGATCGGCCCGACCCTCTGCCCCGATGGTGGCGCGCGCCTCGTCCTCGGCCCGGGCACCGGCTTCGGCGCGGCGGGCCTCGTGCCCTACGGCAAGCAACTCGCCATCGTGTCGACCGAGGCCGGCCACACCGATTTCGGGCCGAGCGACCCGGAGGATTTCGCGTTCTGGCCGAATCTCGCCCGGATCGAGGGCCGCATCACCGTCGAATCGCTCCTCTCCGGCCCGGGCCTCACCCGGCTCCATGCCGGGCTCGGCGGCGGCGAACTGGACGCCAAGGACATCACCGAGCGCGGGATGTCGGGCGAGGACCCGGCGGCGCAGCGGACCTTGCGTGTGTTCTCCCGGCTGCTCGGGCGGCATTGCGGCGACCTCGCCCTCACCTTCCTGGCGACCGGCGGGGTCTATATCGGCGGCGGCATCGTGCCCCGCATCCTTGACGTGCTCAACGAGGGCGCCTTCCGGCAGGCCTTCGAGCACAAGCCGCCCTTCTCCGACCGCATGAAGCAGATCCCGACCTGCGTCATCACCATCGCGGATCCGGCCTTGGCCGGCCTCTCGGCGCTCGCCTGCCAGCCGGAGCGGTTCGCCTATGACGGGCAGCACTGGACGGCGTGAGCGACGGCGGTGATCGAGGACGTCTTGCGACCTGATCGACGGTCTTCACACCCGCCATGTCAATCCGGGGCCGCGACGCGGAGCCCGGAACCCCAACATCAGAGCCTGTTTTACTTGCGAAAATTAAGCTGCAACGACCTTTTTCATCCCACTCGCGACCTCATCCTGAGGTGCTGGCGATCGAAGATCGCGACTGAAAGGAGCCTCGAAGGAGGGCTCCAGAAGTCTTCGCGATCCCTGGAGCCCTCCTTCGAGGTCAGTCGATTTTCAATCGACTGACACCTCAGGATGAGGTCGTGTGTGGGAGTAAGTGCTTGAGTCAATCAAACAGGCTGTCAGATCGTAGAGAACGAAGCGGAACGAGGCCTGCTCTGTTCTGAACCATCAGCAGTTCTGGCTTCCGGGCTCCGATTCGCGGCCCGGGAATGACGCATTGGACGTGAGATCAGTAGAGACCGATCAACCAGTCTCTGGAACCGTAAATTTAATACCCCTTCCACAATCCCGGCGTCGCCAGTTCGACCAGATGTCCGTCGGGATCGCGAAAGTACAGGCTGACGCCGCCGCGCGGCCAGGTCGTGCGGCCCTCGATCGCGATGCCATGCGCCGCGAGGTGCCGCTCCCAAGGCCCGAGCGCGTCGGCCAGGATCGACAGGGCGAGGTGCAGCGGACCCGATCCGTCATGCGGCGGGATGGTGCCGCCGGGCGTGGGCACCGGGTTCAGGGAGCCGCCGCGGGGAAACAGCAGCAGGACGCCGCGCCCGGCGACGTCGAAGGCCCGCATCCGGTGGTCCTCGTGGAGGCAGGGCAGGCCCATCGGCCCGCCCCAGAACGCGGCGGCCCGCGCGAGGTCCTCGACATAGAGGACCGTTTCGAGGATCCCGGCGATCTCCGGCATGGTGCGACCTCCCGTCGGAGAACGCCCGGGCCCCGCCGAGGTTACGCGGCGGCCGGGTTGACCGCCTCCTCGGCGAGCTCGGACAGGAGCTCGTCGGTGTTCTCCTCCTCGACCAGGGTTTCCTTGATCAGGCTCTCGGCCTCGCCGAGGCCCAGCTGCTTGGCCCAGGCGAGCAGGGTGCCGTAGCGGGTGATCTCGTAATGCTCCACGGCCTGCGCGGCGGCGATCAGGCCGGCATCGAGCGCCTCGCTGCCGGAGAATTCCTGCATCACCTCCTCGCCCTCGGCGATGATGCCCTGGATCGCCTGGCAGGTGACGCCCTCGGGCTTCTCGCCCACGATCCGGAAGACCTGGTCGAGGCGCTTCACCTGCTCGCGGGTCTCCTCGACATGGACGGCGAGCGCGCCCCGGAGCTCCTCGGAGCGGGCGGCCTTGGCCATCTTCGGCAGCGCCTTCAGGATCGCGTTCTCGGCGAAGTAGGTGTCCTTGAGCTGGTGCAGGAAGAGCGCGCGGAGGTTCTTCTCGTCGGCCATGGTCATGCTCCCGTGGGGTACCCAGATACCCCGGCAACGTCCCGGTCGCCGCCTTCGTTCCTCGTGCGATCACGCGCTTCGTGATCGGCGCGGGCCCTGTTTCGCATGGGCGGCCGATGCCATCTCATGGGGAGGGGAGTGGCGATACGCGGAGATCACCCCATGACCACGGTGTTCGACGAACGGGAGAGGGCCGCCGAGGCTTTGTTCGCCCTCGACGAGGAATTGCGCTTCCTGGCGCTCGCCCGGCGCAACAAGATTCTCGCCACCTGGATGTGCGAGCGTCTGGAGCTCACCGGCCGCGAGGCGGAGGCCTACAGGCAGCGCCTGGTCGAGGCCGGGGCGACCCCTCCCCCGGCCGGTCGGACACCCGACGACGCTCTCGCCGAGCGGTTGCGGGCCGATCTCGCGGCGAAGGGCGTCGTCGCCGAGGACCTGCCCAGGCTGATCGCCCGCACGGGTGCCGAGGCGGCCCGGACCGTGCGCGAGCAGGCGAGGCGCTGAAGGGCTGACGCCGTCCCGTGACCGGCGCCGGACAAACGCCCATCGTCGCCGTCGTCGCCGACGCATGCCTGCGCGATGCCTGCGCCGAGGAGCAAAAAACGATGCTCGCAACCGGGATCAACTGAGTTGACGACGCGGAGGGCGTCGGGATCGTCGGGCCAGTATCGGCGCCATCCGCAGAGCCTCTCGATCCTCACCGCCCCCGCCCATCGCGCCACTTCAGGAACTCCTGATACAGCTGATCCCGGTCGACCTCACCGGCGCCCCGGCGCTGGGCGAGGAACTGCGCCACCTCTCCGGGCGCTGCCGCCGCCTGCGGGGCCGGGGCGCTGCGGTGCTCCAGCCAGTCCCGGGCGGCCGGGAAGCGGGGCCAGTCGGCGACCTCGGCGGCGAGGTTCACCTCGCGCCATTTCGGATGGCGCGGGGGTTTCAGGAACGCGTCGTACCGGCTGAAGAAGGCGTCGACGAAGCGGGCGATGCGGGCATAGCGCTCGCTGCCCTTCGGCCAGTTATAGGCCGCCAGGATGGTGCCGACCGCGAGCGTGCGCACCGTCTTCCCCTCCGGCGCGAGGAGCGGGTAATCGGCATGGGCCAGTTCCGCCGGCATGTAGCTCTCGGCGACGCCGTCGGCGAAGGGCACGTCGAGCAGGTGGAAGCGGTCGCCGGCCTGGAACTCGGCCAGAACCGCCACCGGCTTGGCCGCCACCGAGACGACGGCGGCGATCTCGCCCCGCTCCAGCATGGCGAGCGCCTGCGGCTGGTCGACGTTGACGACCTCGACGGCGAGCCCGATCCCGGACAGCATCGCCCGCCCCGACACGTCGGTGCCGCTGCCGCGCACGTCGAAGCTCACCTTGCGGCCGGCGAGCTGGCGGATGTCGGTGATGTCGCGCGGGGCGACGACGTGCAATTCGTCGTTGAACAGCCGGGCGATGGTGGCGATGTGCGACCGGGCGTTGCCGACCCGCTTGTCCTTGCGCAGCTGGTCGAGGGAATCGGTGCGCACGAAGGCGATGTCGATCCCCCGCAGGTAGCGCAGGTCGTAGGCGTTCTGGCCCGCGCCCTTGCCCATCACCGGCAGCACCCGCAGGTCGTTGACGCCGTCGAGCACGAAGGCGAGGTCGCTCGCCATGCGGAAGTAGGTGCCGCCGGGGGTGCCGGAGATCACCGCCACGGTGTTGGCGTTGAGGTGGCTGCCGAGCGCCACGTCCTCGGCGCTCTCCCGCGGGGCGGCGGCCTGCACCCGCGGCTTTGCCGGGGCGGCCCGGGCGGGCCGGGCGGGCGCCGGCGCGGGGCTCGGCGGGGGATCGGCGGGCTGAGCGCGGGCCTCCGGGCCGGCCCAGGGCAACAGGCAAGGCAGCAGGAGGGCGAGCCGGAGCGCGGCGCGGCGGATCATGCGGTGTCTCCCCATCGCTCGAAGCGGGTCACTCGCCGCCCCAGGGCGCGGAGAGGGAGGGCACGAAGGGGGCCGGCAGACCGGCCTGCCGGACCGGGCTGGTCCAGCCCGCCGGACCCCGCGGCGCGAGGCCGGCCGTCGGCGTCTCGCCGGGATCGCGGGTCGCGAGATCCCGGTTCGGCCGTTCCGGCGTCCCTTGGGCCTGCCGGTACAGGGCGCTGGCGGTCTCGGGATCGCCGCGCAGGCCGCGAACCTGGAGGGCGGCGAGCCGGTCGGGATCGTAGGTCTCGGCGAGGAGCGCGGTCGCCCGGGCGCTGCCGCTCCGCAGGCCGAGGGTGAGGTAGAGCCGCGCCCCGCTGATGTCGCCGCGCCCGAGCAGGGTGGCGGCCTGGGCCAGCAGCCGTTCCTCGTCGACCGTGTCCGGCACGCCCGCCGGCCGGGGCACGGTCCAGGCGGCCCCGCCCCGCGGCGACGGGCGGGCCTGGACCACCATCGACGGCCGCGACGGTGCCTCGCCGGCCGGCAGGCGGGCCTCCGCGTCACGGTCGCGGCCGGCCTTCAGGCGTGCGAGGCGCTCGCGCGTCTCGGCGACGGTCCGCTCGGCGGCGAGCCGGCCTTGCTCGGCCCGGTCGCGGGCGCCGGCGGCCTGCGCCTCGCGGGCGACGGCCTCGGACTGAGCGACCTGGGCGGCCCGGAGCGCCACGGCGAGGCGGCGCAGGCCGGCCCGCATCATCGCCCGCTCCCGCGCCGCATTCTGCGCCTGGGCCTGGTGGGCGACCTGCGCCGCCTCGGCGGCCGTTTCCAGCACGGCGACCCGGCGGCGCGCCTCGGCGAGCGCGCCCGCCAGCTGCTCGGAGCGCGCCCGCTCCTCCGCCAGCGCCTGCCGGCCCGCATCGATGGTCGTCTCCACGGACAACCGCCCCTCGTCGGCGGCCTGGGCCTGGACATCCGGCCCGGGCACCTGCACCGCCCGCGCCCGCAATTCCTCGACCTCGGCCCGGGCGGCGATCAGATCGCGGCGGGCCGCCATCGCGGCGTCCGACAGGGCGTTGGCCCGGGCTTCCTCCTGCTCCAGCCGCCGCCGGGCCAAGTCCGTCTCGCTCTCCGCCTGCCGCACCCGCGCCTCGGCCCGCTGCCGGGCCTCCTCGACGGCGCGGACATTCACGGTAGCCGGTGCGGGCTCGGGGAGCTTCGCCGCGGGGCGGCCCCGATCGACGGGGCTCGCCTGCTCGGATGCCTGCCGGGTCGTATCGGCCGCCTGGCGGGCCAGGATGACGCGCGCCTGCATCTGGCGCGGCACGCCGGCCCGGTCGGCCTCGCTCACGTCGGTCCAGGCCGTGGCCGCCCGCGGCGGCGCCGCCTGTTCCTGGCCTGCCTGGTCCTGGCCCGCCGCCGGCGGGCTCTCCTCCACCATCGTCAGCGCGACGCCGGATGCCGCCAGCGCCAGGCATCCCGACAGACCGAGCCAGAATTTCATCACGCGCCCCTCCGGCTCGCACGGACGGATCACCGCGCCGTCTCGTCCGGCCGACATTGGGCCGCCGGGACAGCCGGGAGCTATCTGGGCGATGGGGGGCGGTCGGGACGCGCGTCGTCCCCGAAGGGCGTAAGGCGCGCCTCCGTCTTTCGGATCAGGCGAGGGCGCGACGGATCGCGGCCCGGACCCGCTCGGGTGCCTCGAAGGGGAGGAAATGCGTGGTGCCCGGCACCGTCTCGACCTCGACGGTGCCGCGTCCTTCGTCCAGCACGCAAGTGCTGCCGGTCTCCGCCCGCAGGATCCCGGCCGGGCAGGACAGGCGGGCGAGCGCCGCCCACGGATCGTGATCCTGCGCCGTATAGCTCGACGCCTCCCAGGCGCCGGTGCAGGCCAGCGTCACGCCACCCGCGACATCCCGGAACCCGTCGGCGACGTAATCGGCGAGCGGCGCCTCCGGCCAGGTGCGGAACGCGCCGCGCCCCCTGTAGGCGGCGAGAGCCGCCTCGCGGGACGGGAAGTCGCTGCGCCGCCGCAGGGCTCCCTCCGCGAGGCCGGCATGGCCCTCGCCGCGGCGCTCCGGCGGCTGGATCACCGGATCGAGGAGCACGAGGCGGCGCACGCGCGAAGGCCGCTCGGCGGCGGCGAGCAGCGCGGCGGTGCCCCCATCGAATGGCCGATCAGCACGAGGCGCGGCGCGTCGAGCCGATCGAGGAGCGCGATGAGGTCGTTCGTGACGTCCCACCAGTCGGTCCGCCCCTTGGGCTCCGCCGGCAGGGTGGAGCGGCCGTGGCCGCGATGGTCGCAGGCCAGGATGTGCAGGTCCGCCAGCGGCGCGAGCAGGCTGCGATAGGTGCGGGCGTTGAAGCCGTTGGCGTGCAGCAGGAGTCCGGCGAGGGGCTGTTCGGCCGGCCCGAATTCCAGGGCCGCGAGGCGCCCGCCGGAGGGGTCGCCGATGTCGATCATCCGCCGTTCGAAACCGGATTCGCTCACGCTCTGATCCCCTTCGGTCGCGCCAGGGCGGTCCCGGCGGCGCCCAGCGCCATCAGCACGGCGGTGCCGAGGAAGACCGCCCGCATGCCGACATGCCCGCCGACGAAGCCGCCGAGCAGCGGCCCCACCACCTGCCCGACATATTGCGACGAGGTCGAATAGCCCAGCATCGTCCCGGCGACACGGTCGGGCACCGAATGGCGGATCACGCTGGCGATGCAGGGCAGGAGCCCGCCCAAGGCCAGTCCCATCAGGAAGCGCAGGGCCACGAGCTGCCACTCGCTCGTCACCAGGGCCTGCGGCACGAGGAGCAGGGCGGAGGCCGTCAGGCTCCCGGTGATGACGGTCCAGGGGCCGATCCGGTCGGCGAGCCGCCCCAGCCGCGGCGCCGACAGGATGCTGCCCAGGGCGGTCGCCGACATGGCGAGCCCGGCGACCAGGGTGACCCGGGCGGGATCGGGCGTCAGCTCGGCGACGTAGACGGTGATGATCGGCTCGACCGACATCACCGCCAGCATCAGGAGCATGCCGGTCGCCAGCATGGCGAGCGCCGGGCGCTTGTCGGGGATGCTGGAGAACCCGCCGCCTTCGCGCGCGGATTTCGGCGGGCGCGGCGCCTCGCGGATCAGGAACAGCGTCGCCAGGAAGGCCAGGAAGATTACCGCGCCTGCGGCCAGGAAGGTGGCGCGGATGCCGATCAGCGGCGGCAGCATCCCGCCGACGAGCGGCCCGACGAGGTTCCCCGCCATGATGCCGGAGCCGAGCGTGCCGAGGGCCCAGGCCGAGCGCGCCTTCGGCGTCTGCGTCGCCACCAGCACCGTCGAGCCCGAGGCATAGCCGCCGAGGAACCCCACCAGCAGCCGCAGAGCCACCAGTTGCCAGACGTTCTCGGCCAGCCCGATCAGCGACATCGCCACCGCCATGCCGAGGCTCGCCCGGATCAGCATCAGCTTGCGGCCGTAGAGGTCGGCGAGCCGGCCCCAGAGCGGCGCCACCAGGGCGGCACTGAAGAAGGTCGCCCCGAAGGCCACGCCGGACCATTGCACGATCGCCGCCTGGTCCCTGACCCCGAGTTCCTCGACATAGAGCGGCAGGAACGGCAGCAGCAGCGTCATCGCCACGAGGGTCGTGAACGAGCCGAACACGCACACCGCGAGGTTGCGCCGCCAATGGGCGTCCTCGGGGGCCTCGTCCGGATCGCGGTCCCGGGTCATCGTCACGTACCTCCCCCGTCCGCCTTTAGCATTCACACATCTGGATTTGAGTGCTTCTCCCTTCGAAAGTCGCGCGCCCCTCCTCCCCCTTGTGGGGAGGAGTTGGAGGTGGGGGTGGTGCCGGAGAGGCCTCGCGCTCTACGCGGCACCACCCCCACCCCTAACCCCCCCACAAGGGGGAGGGGAAAGCGCTCGCGTTTACAATGGGTTGGACTTCAGAGGAGTTATGGGAATCTACATCTGCAAGCCTCGTCCACTAAGAGCTCGACCGTAGACGCCTCTCCGCCCGCCGCGAAGCCGCGCCGGCCGCGCGCCGTCATGCCGCGGGCCGCCAATCCGGCCAGGCCCCGACGCGGTGCACCAGCCTCCGGTCCCGCGCCTCCTCGCCGAACGGCGCCAGGACCCAGTCCCACTCCAGCATCGCCGGCCCCGGATCGACGCCGTAGAGGAGGTCGATCCGCTCCACGACCCGCCCGTCCCGGTCCTCCTCGGTCTCGCCGCGGTCGGTGACGAGACAGATCCGGGCCGATAGCCCCGCCAGGGCGTCGAGATGGGCCGCCACGATGCGGCGCCCGAACGCGTCCGCGTCCGTGAAGGGCCCGAGCCGGCCCGCCGCCTCGAGCCGGGCGACCGGCAGGATCGGCAGTTGCGACAGGAGATTGGCCGAGACCACGAGGTCGGCCTCGCGGCAGGGAGGCGGCAGCATCGGCCCAAAGGCGTCGCTGCGGCCGAGCAGCAGGTCGCGCGTGCCGCTGAGGTCGTGGACGAGGCGCGAGACGTTGGGGTGGCGCCGCGCGCGCCAGCGGCCCCGCCAGGGATGCACCGCATCGACCAGCACCACCCGGCGAAACCCCGCGGCCAGATCCTCGATCGGCACGTCGTCGATGAGGCCGGAACCCAGCACGACGACGGTGTCGCGCCGGGGCAGGTCCCGCATCGCCGCCCGCACCGCGTCCTTCGCCGCCGCCAGGTGCGGCGCCCAGGCCGCACGGCAGCGCCGGGAGCGCGAGGCGAGGCGCACGCTGTCGCCGGCATGGCCGAGGCGCCGCGCGGAGAGCGACGCCGGCTGGACGATCCAGTGCAGCAGGTCGAGGAGCACTAGAGCCCCCGGCCTCCACCACGAAGCGCGCCACCGCCTCGACCCCGTCGCCGTGACGTAAGGACGCGAAGACGTAGGGCCGCGCGCCGCGCATCCGCTTGGTGTCCTCCTCCATCACCCCGAGATCGGCGCCGACGAGGGGCGCGAGATCGGTCTTGTTGATGACGAGGAGGTCGGAGCGGGTGATGCCGGGGCCGCCCTTGCGCGGGATCTTCTCCCCGCCGGCCACGTCGATGACGTAGATCGTCAGGTCGGCGAGTTCCGGCGAGAACGTGGCGGCGAGGTTGTCGCCGCCGGATTCGAGCAGGACGAGGTCGAGGGCGGGAAAGCGCCGGCGCATCTCCGCCACCGCCGCGAGGTTGATCGAGGCGTCCTCGCGGATCGCGGTATGCGGGCAGCCGCCGGTCTCGACGCCCATGATGCGCTCCTCCGGCAGGGCGCCGGCCACGGTGAGGAGGCGCGCATCCTCCTTGGTGTAGATGTCGTTGGTGATGGCGCAGAGGTCGTAGCGCTCGCGCAGGGCCTTGCACAGGCCCTCCATCAGGGCGGTCTTGCCCGACCCGACCGGGCCGCCGATGCCGACCCGCAAGGGGCCGTGGTTGGAACCGGGACCGTGGCTGGAGGTCATGGTGTGGTCGATCTCCTGAATGTCAGTCTGGAAGTCAGTACAACCGCCCGCCATTCGGCACCGGCCGCTCGGGCGCGATCAGCACCACCGCGCCCTCCCCGTCCGGAACCCCGAGGGTCAAGACCTCGGAGCGGACCGGGCCGACCTGGCGCGGCGGCAGGTTGACGACGCAGAGCACCTGCCGGCCGATCAGGCTGTCGGGCGTGTAGTGCACCGTCACCTGGGCGGAGGATTTCCTCACGCCGATCGCAGGCCCGAGATCGATGACGAGACGGTAGGCCGGACGGCGCGCCTCCGGGATCGGCGCCGCCTCGACGATCGTGCCGACCCGCACGTCGAGCTTCAGGAAATCGTCGATGGCGATCGGGTCCGGCGAAGGGGTCTGGTCCATGGAATCCGGGCTCGGAGGGAAGGAGGACGGACCGTAGCCGAGTTTCCCCTCGGGCCGAACCCCACGATCCACCTGGAGCACGTCACGATTGCCCCGCAATCGTGACGTGCTCCAGGTCTTTGATCGTGCGGCGTTTTCTACGACGAACCGGCATCCACTTCGTCGGACAATGCTCTACCCCGCGATCTCGATCCGCGCCTCGACGCCGAGGAGACGCCCGAGACCGCGCAGGCGGTTCGAGAGGCGGTCGCTGGCGAGATCCCGCAGATCCTGCGGAAGGGTCAGGACGACCGCGCCGTCGCGCATCGCCAGTGGCGTGCGGGGCAGGATGCCCTCCATCGCCACCGAGACCGGGAAGGCGACGCGCAGCACCGCGCCGAGGAGGCGTGCCTGCTCGAACAGGCGCGGGCCGGCGAGCTGGCGCAGGAGCGGGCTCGCCTTCTCGGGGGAGACGCCCTCGTGGCGGAAGAACACCGCCACCGCCAGATAGGCCCGGCCGGGATGGTCGATGCCGACGAAGGAGGCGTGGGCGATGACGTTGAGGCTCTGCTCGCCGCGGTAATCCGGATGGGTGCGCCAGCCGACATCGGCGAGGAGGCACGCGGCGTGGCGCAGGCGCCGCTCGTCGGCGGTCTCCGGCGTCGACAGGCTCGCCATGAAGGCGTCGGTCCAGGCCTGGAGTTCGGAGCCGTGGCCGGGGCTGCGGCAGCGCAGGCGGTTGAGCTCGGCCGCCGCCAGCAGCAGCGGGTCGCGGGCACGCGCCGCGTCGTCGAGCTTCTCGTAGAGCAGGCCCTCGCGCACGCCGGTGGCCGAGATCGCGATCTCCCGCGGGCGCCCGGAGCGGATCAGCTCCTCGAGCACCACCGCGCCGTAGGCGAGCAGCGGCCGGCGCGCTTCCGACACGCTCTCGACGGCGGCGAGCGTCGCGGCGTCGGATTGCTCGACGACCTGGAGGAAGGACAGCTCGTCGTTCGGCTCGATGGTGTAGCCGTGCATCACGTGCAGGCGGTAATCCCGCGCCGCCTGATGCAGGCGCGCGAGCGCCCGCCAGGTCCCGCCGACGGCGTAGAAGGTGCGGCCCTTGAGGGTATCGAGCTGCGGGCCCGCCTTCTTCAGCGCCTCCGCGGCGATCTTGCGGGCTTTCTTGAGCGAGCCGCCGCTGAGATCCTGGAGCGCGAGGCCACCGAGCGGCATGGTCACGCCGCTGCCGACCGCCGAGCCGCGCAGGTCGACGAGTTCGAGGCTGCCGCCGCCGAGATCGCCCACCACGCCGTCGGGCGCGTGGAACCCCGAGATGACGCCGTAGGCCGACAGCTCCGCCTCGCGCCGGCCCGACAGGAGCTCGATCGGATGGCCGCAGGCGGCCTGCGCGGCCTCCAGGAAGGCCGGGCCGTTCTCGGCGTCGCGGGCGGCGGCGGTGGCCAGCACGAAGACCTGGCCGACATGCATGGCCTCGCACAGGACCCGGAACCGGGCGAGCGCCTGGAGGGCGCGGCGCACCGCCTCCTCGTTGAGGCGGCCGGTCGAGAGCACGTTGCGGCCCAGCCCGCACAGGACCTTCTCGTTGTAGAGCGGGGTCGGCGCCCGGCTGATGCCCGAATAGGCGACCAGCCGGACGGAATTCGACCCGATATCGATGATCGCGACGGGGCTGCCCGGCTCGATCCGGGCAAGCGCGGCTTCGTTGAGGGCGGTCTGATCCAGGCCCATCCAGGTCCTCATACGGGAGCGCCGCCTCATGGACGGGGCTCCCGGGACGGGCCTGGGGCCTCGTGTCAGGCGCGCTGGGCGCGCCGGCTGAGAGCGCGCGGACTCGACTTCTTCGATGCCTTCCCGCGCCCCGACAGGCTCGGGTTGGTCATGAAATACTTGTGCGCGTTGAAGGGCTCCTCGCCCTCGGCGGGCTCGATCCGCTCGCTCGCGCCCGACGCCAGTACACGCCAGCTCTGCTGGTTGTCGAGGAGATTCGCCATCATGATCTGGTCGAGCACCTGCTGATGCACCGTCGGGTTGAGGATCGGCAGCAACGCCTCCACCCTGCGGTCGAGGTTGCGGCTCATCAGGTCCGCCGACGAGATGTAGACCCGCGCCTTGGGGTGGGGCAGGCCGACGCCGTTGCCGAAGGCGTAGACCCGGCCATGCTCCAGGAACCGCCCGACGATCGACTTGACCCGGATGTTCTCCGACAGGCCCGGCACGCCGGGCCTGAGGCAGCAGATGCCGCGCACCACGCATTCGATCACCACGCCGGCCTCGCTGGCATCGTAGAGCGCGTCGATGATCTGGGTGTCGACCAGCGAGTTGCACTTGATCCAGATCGCCGCCGGCCGCCCGGCCTTCGCGTGGGCGATCTCCTCGGCGATGTGCTCGATGAGGCGCTTCTTCAGGGTCAGCGGCGAGACCGCCATCCGCTCCAGCTCCGCCGGCTCGGCATAGCCGGTGATGAAGTTGAAGATCCGCGACACGTCGCGGCCGATCACCGGGTCGGCGGTGAAGAACGACAGGTCGGTGTAGATCCGCGCCGTGATCGGATGGTAGTTGCCGGTGCCGACATGGCAGTAGCTCACCAGGCGGTCGCCCTCGCGGCGCACCACCATCGAGAGCTTGGCGTGGGTCTTCAGCTCGATGAAGCCGAACACGACCTGCGCGCCGGCCTTCTCGAGGTTGCGGGCCCAGCGGATGTTGGCCTCCTCGTCGAAGCGCGCCTTCAGCTCGACGAGGGCCGTCACCGACTTGCCGGCCTCGGCGGCTTCCGCCAGGGCGGCGACGATGGGTGAGTTGGACGAGGTGCGGTAGAGCGTCTGCTTGATCGCCACCACGTTCGGGTCGCGGGCGGCCTGCGACAGGAACTGCACCACCGAATCGAACGACTCGTAGGGGTGGTGGACGATGAAGTCCTTCTGGCGGATCGCCGCGAAGCAATCGCCGCCGCTCTCGCGGATGCGCTCGGGGAAGCGCGGGTTGTAGGGCTTGAACTTCAGGTCCGGGCGGTCGATCCCGACGATCTGCGAGAGTTCGTTGAGGGCGAGCATCCCCTCGACCACGAACACCGCGTCGGCGGCGATCTCGAGCTCGTCGGCGACGAAGTTGCGCAGGTCCTCCGGCATGGTGGCCACCACCTCGAGGCGGATGACCACGCCGCGGCGGCGCTGCTTCAGCGCCGTCTCGAAGTGGCGCACCAGGTCCTCGGCCTCCTCCTCGATCTCGAGGTCGGAATCGCGCACCACCCGGAAGCCGCCCTGGCCCTTGACGAGGTAGCCCGGGAACAGGCGGCTGGTGAACAGCACGATCACCTGCTCGATGGCGATGAACCGGGCGGTGCCGGTCTGGCCGAGATCGGGCAGGCGCACGAAGCGGTCGATGATCGAGGGCAGGCGGATCAGCGCCCGCAGCACCCGGGCGTCGCGCGGGCGCACCAGGGTGAGCGCGATGGTCGAGCCGAGATTCGGGATGAACGGGAACGGGTGGGCCGGATCGATGGCGAGCGGCGTCAGGACCGGGAAGATGTGCTGGAGAAAGTAATCCTCGAGCCAGGCCGCCTCCTCCGCCGAGAGGTCCATCGCCTCGACGAGGTCGATGCCGTGATGGTGCAGCTCCTCGCGCAATTCGCTCCAGCGCCGCTGCTGGTCGCCGGCGAGCCCGGTGACCTCGGCATCGATGCGGGCGAGCTGCTCGGCCGGGGACAGGCCGTCGGCCGACGGCGCGGTCAGCCCGGCGCGGACCTGGTCGTGCAGGCCGGCGACCCGCACCATGAAGAACTCGTCCAGGTTGTTGGCCGAGATCGACAGGAAGCGCAGCTGCTCCAAGAGCGGATGCCCGGTATTCGAGGCCTCTTCCAGCACCCGCCGGTTGAATTGCAGCCAGGACAATTCGCGGTTGACGTAGCGACCCGGCTCCTGGCGCAGGGCCCGGCCGGCGGCGACCGCCTCGGCCCTGGCCTGGCGGGCGGCGTCCGCGACGACCTCGGAACCGGATTTGGCGGCCGTCTTGGAAGCGACCTTGGACGCTGCCTTGGATTCGGCCAGGATCTCCGCCTCGTCGCGCCGGGCGCCCTCCCCCGCCTCAGGCGTCGCCTCGGTCTCGTCGAGGACCGGGATAGCACTGGTTCCGGCAGCGGTGTCCGACACGATGGCTCCTCCTTGGATCGATGCCGGGTCGCGGCTTCCAGCCCTCCCCGGTGACAGGATAGTTTGACATTTGCATGAACGGGGTCTGCATGAACGGGGCCGGATCGCGCCATTCGCGCTTCCGGGGGGCCGTCCGGGCTCAGTCCTCGTCCGGCTCGTCGCCGGGATGCTCCTCCTGATCCCCCTCCAGTTCCGCCAGGGTGGCGAGCGCGAGCGGCCGGGTGATGCGCCGGCGCCGGCTCAAGCCCTCGCGGTCGAGGAGCGCCACCACGTCGCGGGCCCGCGCCAGCGACCGGTCGAGCCGCAAGGCCAGGGCGTCGACGACGCTGGTGTCGACGACGAGCTGGCGGTCGAGGAAGAGCTTCACCAGCACGACCTTGAGCAGGGCCTCGTCGGGCGGCGCGACGCCGATGCCGGGCGCCAGGCGCAGGCGCGAGCGCAGGTCCGCGACGGAGAGCCCCCAGGCGTCGACGGGACGCGACGCCGTCACCACCACGCTCAAGGCCCGCTCGCGGGCGAGGTTGAGGAGGTGGAACAGGGCAGCCTCGTCGCGCCCTTCCGCCCGGTCGGCATCCTCGATCACCAGGGCGTCGGCTTGCGCCAGATCCGGCACCGCCGCCGCGGTCACGGCGGCGACCGGCACGGTCAGGGCGCCGGAGCGCTCGGCGAAGATCGCCGCGAGATGACTCTTGCCGCTGCCCGGCGGCCCGGTGAGCACCAGGACCCGGTCCGGCCAGTCGGGCCAGGCCTCGATGCGGGCATACGCCCCCTCGTTGGAGGGGCTGACCAGGAAGTCCTCGGAGCCGAAGCGGGGAGCGACGGGCAAATCGAGGGCGAGCTGGCGCGGTCGGTCGGACATGCGGTGTCGGGGGTCCGGGAGTGACGAGGCAGGGGTTCGAGGGGTTTCAGGGCTTCGATATGGCGGGCGGCGCCGGTTTCGCCACCGTGACCGTGGCGACGGTGGCGTCGGCGGTCAGGATCGGCGTGCCGTCGTGGTAGAGCCGGCTTTCCAGGTAGCGCTTCACCGCGAAGCGGGCGACGACCCCGAGCGCCGCCGCCACCGGCACCGCGAGCAGCAGGCCGAGGAAGCCGAACAGCGAGCCGAAGGCGAGCAGCGCGAACATCAGCCAGACCGGGTGCAGCCGCACCGCGTCGCCGACGAGCTTGGGCTGGAGCACGTTGCCCTCGAGGAACTGCCCGACCAGGAACACCCCGACCGTCAGCACCACCGAGACCCAGTCGGGCCAGAACTGCACCAGCGCCACGCCGGTGGAGAGCAGGAAGCCGGTGAGCGAGCCGACATACGGGATGAAGGTGAGGAAGCCCGCCATCAGGCCGATCAGCACGCCGAAATTCAGCCCGACGCACCACAGGCCGAGCGCGTAGAACGTGCCGAGGATCAGGCAGACCAAGCTCTGGCCGCGGATGAAGGCGGTGATCGCCCCGTCGATGTCGCGGGCGAGCATCCGGGCGGTGGGGCGGTGGCGCGGCGGCACCCAGCGGTCGAGGGTCGCGATCATCCGGTCCCAGTCGACGAGGAGGTAGAACGCCACCACGGGCGTCACCACCAGCAGCGAGATGATCCCGACCACCGCCTGGCTGCCCGACCACAGCGAGCGCAGGAAGCCGAGGATCCAGGCCACCGCCTGCCCCATCAGGTTGCCGACCGAGGATTGCAGTTCCTGGAGCGCGCCGTGGCCCCCCGCCCGCTCGATCAGGGGCCCGGCCCGCTCGGCGATGATCGCCTGGAGTTTCGCGATCATCGCCGGCAGCGAGGCGACGAGGGCCGCGACCTGGTTGGCGGCGAGCGGCACCACCAGGATCAGGGCCAGGATCAGCCCGAGCAGGAACGTCGCCAGGATGATCAGCGTCGCGGTGAGCCGCCCGATCCCGAGCCGCTCCAGCCGGTCGGCGACCGGATCGAGGGCATAGGCGAGCGCCGCGCCGGCCACGAAGGGCAGCAGCACGTCGCGCAGCTGGTAGAGCAGGACCACCACGAGGGCGACGACCGCCAGGATGAGGGCGGCCCGGCGTTGGATCGGCATGCTCAGCTCACCCCCGTCGCCCCCGCGAATCCGTCGCGTCCCGGCCGGTCCGAGATGGAAGGGCGCCGCCGCAGGGTCAAGCCCGGTCTGCGGGCGCTTCGGGATTCCGGCGCCGGGCGCCCTGCGGAAATAGGTTAATAAAAAATATCCCGGCCATCAAAAATAATACATCAGCTCGCCGAGAAATTCAATGCTTTGGGTTTTCTTGGCGTTGCCGCTGGGACATGAATCGGATAAATAGGAGATACACCGAAAATCGATGGCGGCCTGCCCCGTCTCCAGCGCCTGCGCCGTACGAAGGAAGTGCCATGACCAGCATCGGCAATACACCGGCGTCGTATATCACCACACTCATGCAGCCGACCGGCCCAGTTCACTTCGGTCCCAAATGGACCCCTGGACCGGGAGATACGGACGAGGCGGCCGACGCTATTCTCAAGATTGTCGACACCATTTCCACCAAGGCGTCCGCCGCCACCAAGACGGCAGCCGCCAGGATCGGCGAGGAGGCGATGCGCGCGGCTGAGATCTGGGCGAGCCACAACCACGGCAGCAGTGACGGCGTGCGGTATTACGAGCGTCCGGAGGACATCGAGGATCCGGTCGAGCGGGCCGCGATGATCAAGTTAGCCAAGGAGCAGGCCGAGTGGAATGAGCGGACCCCGGGGATGCATCACTGGCCCGAGAGTATCCGAGAGGGGCAGAAGATCTTCGCGCTTATGGAAAATTATTTCTGGACCGATTTTTCCTACACGACAGGTCGCGCCGGCGGTACCTTCGTTCCGCCGCAGAGCAGCATGGCGACCCTGCAGTTCCTCGGAACGCTCCGGACGAAGATCGACGCGCTGACCGCCGATATGGAGGCCGTCGCCGACATCACTGGGCACATCGTCTCCCCGCGCACTGACGGCCAGCTCGAACTCGGCAAGTTCGAAATGCGGGATAAGAGAACCGGCAATCTGTATATGAAAATGGGCGACGATCATTTTCTGAGATATTATGATATGGGCAAAGAATTTCTTGCGCTTGATTATAGCGATGGCGGCGTCGAACCGTAACGTGACGGCGTTTCGGTCTCGGGTGGCGTCTCTAAGCGACGCAAAAATGTTCATCATGACAAAAAATCGAAACAAGCGACAATATCGGCCTTGATACTCTATCGATCGACCGCGTTTTATTTCCACTCGAAATGAAATTCGATCGGCTCCAATGCCAATACGCTCCACTCCATTGCGGCCTGCGCCATCAGGAGCATCTGCGCCGCGTCAAGGATGTGTCATGACTAGCATCGGCAATACACCAGCGTCGTATATCGCCAACCTGATGAAGCCGACCGGACCGGTGTTCTACGGCCGCGCACCTGGGATTGGACCGGAGGATACGGACGAGGCCGCCGATGCGATCCTCAAGATCGTCAACAAGATCTCGGTGGAGACCACCGCTGCGAGCAAGGCGGCTGCCGCCAAGATCGGTGACGCAGCGTTGAGCGCGGTCGAGCGATGGGAGATGCCGAATCACAGCAGCAGCGAGGGTGTGCGGTACTACGAGCGCCCGGAGGACATCGAAGATCCAGAGTATCGCGCAAGAATGATTGATTTAGCCAAAAAGGAGACCGCGCAGAAGGCAATCGACGCCGTGACGCCGGGGTACCATCGCTGGCCAGAACAAATGCGGGAGGGCGAGAAAATATTTTGCATCATGATGGATTATTTTAAGTCAGATTTTTCATATACGACCGGCAAAACCAGTGGCGGCGATGTCATCGAGCAAAGCAATACGTCGTATTTGAATTTTCTTGGATCACTTCGGGAGAAAATTGCGACGTTGACCGCGGGCGTCGCAGAGGTTGCAGACATTACCGGCAAGATCGTCTCCCAGGGAGCCGATGGCCAGCTTCGCATTGGCAAATTCGAGGCACGAGACAAGATAACAGGGCAATTGTTCATGAAAATGGACGATCAGAATATGCTCAGATTTTACGATCAGGGCGCAGTATTGCTCGATGTCGATTTTGGGATATCAAATGTGGAGCAATAGGCGATTTTCACTGCCTATCGTTCAGAAGAGTTCTTTGATAAGAAATCAAATATGAAAAAATAATCAAATAACATTGTCGAAAAAAAAGGGTCAACACTTCAAGCGGTACATATCACGGAGACTGCCATTCTTGATAGTGTGACATCCCTATCTCTTCTAGCTGTGATACGGCCACATATGCCATCGACCCCGGTTGCGGCCAGTGTCACCGAGAACACCTGCACCACGCAAAGGATGTGTCATGACCAGCATCGGCAATACACCAGCGTCGTATATCGCCAACCTGATGAAGCCGACCGGACCAGTGTTCTACGGCCGCGCACCTGGGATTGGACCGGAGGACACGGACGAGGCCGCCGATGCGATCCTCAAGATCGTCAACAAGATCTCGGTGGAGACCACCGCTGCGAGCAAGGCGGCTGCCGCCAAGATCGGTGACGCAGCGTTGAGCGCGGCCGAGCGATGGGAGATGCCGAATCACGGCAGCAGCGAGGGTGTGCGGTATTACGAGCGCCCGGAGGACATCGAAGATCCAGAGTATCGCGCAAGAATGATTGAATTTGCGAAGAAGGAGGTCGAACGGAAAGCCACTGAAGCTGTGACTCCGGGTTTCCACCGTTGGCCGGAACAAATGCGGGAGAGCGAAAAAATATTTTTTATTATGGAAGATTATTTCAAGTCAGATTTTTCATATACAACCGGCAAAACCAGTGGCGGCGATGTCATCGAGCAAAGCAACATGTCGTATTTGAGCTTTCTTGGATCGCTTCGCGAGAAAATCGCGACATTGACAGCGGGCGTTGCAGAGGTTGCAGATATTACCGGCAAGATCGTCTCCCAAGGAGCCGATGGCCAGCTTCGCATTGGCAAATTTGAAGCACGAGATAAGGCGACTGGGGAATTGTTTATGAAAATGGATGATGAAAATATCCTCAGATTTTACGACCAAGGCACGATACTTTTCGAAGTAAATTATGGAGAATCAGATGTCGAACAATAGTACTTAAATCATTAATGATCGTACTATTGATTACACACTGATTGATTAAATTGAAATTAATTTTCAAAAAATCGAATTTTGTCACTGATATTATCGATCATAGCGGTGACTATCATGCCCAGAGGCGTGACAGTCACCGCATTTTCTATCCGTATATGTTGTAAGGCGCGGTGCCGAAGTCGTCAGCACTAATCAGCGATGCCGAAACTCCGGATAGAAGCACGCTCGTTGTTCCAGCGGTGATCAAAGTGCTGTTTCCGGATGCAGCAAAGCTGTATCCGAGCTCAGCTGGAAGTAAAATTTTGTCTATACCATCCTCAAAGTCGTAGATAATATCAGCACCGTGTTCAGTATTGAAAACAAATTCATCCGCGCCAGCGCCACCGTAAAGCGCGTCGTTGCCTCGCCCCCCAACTATCTCATCGGCTCCACCGTCACCGTAAAGAGTATCATTTCCTGCGTAACCCTCAAGAAAATCATCTCCGTCCAAGCCTTTAATAATATCATTTTGTCGGCTCCCTTTTATATACTGCGTACCAGCCATTCCTCTTATGTCGTTTATACCTCTCAGCTCAGTTCCGTTCAAATTCAAATAATTATTTGTGACTATATACGCCGCAAGCGAACTCTGATTGTCGATCAACTCGACGCTTTCCATTGATGCTATCTCCAGCCAGATGAAGTTATAGTACCACGGAACATTAGTGATGAGAATTCTATCATTTCCAGTCCCGCCATCATAATGATCGGGACCTTGCCCGCCCTCAACGAGAAAGGTGTCATTCCCACCTTTACCGATAAGAACGTCGTTTCCCAATGCGCCATCGATTGTATCATCGTACTCCGTTCCATAAAGAACGTTATTATTGTAATCACCCTTGATGGTCATTGTTATATCCTCGTTGCATCGCGAATCGCGCGCACCTGAAATCTACGATTTTTTATTCAAATTTACTCCACAGAAATAAAATTTTCTCGGAGGTTGCAGAAAGCACATTTCCAGAAATGAAGCGGCACAGCGGCACCCGCCTCATCGACCGGTCGCCCCTCCCCCTCGCCACCCCGCAAGCCCCTGCACCACCGCAGAGGCGACCGACAGCCCGGCGAGCGCCGGCATCGCGACCGCCTCCGCCTCCACCGCCGTGATCCCGAGCGCCCGGCTCCCGAGGAGCCAAGCCAGGAAGGCGATCTGGCCGGCAGTGTTGAGCTTGCCGATCGCGAGCGGCGGGGTCTCCAGCGGGCGGCCGGCGAGGCGGGCGAGGCCGGCACCCAGCACCATCAAGGCATCGCGGGCGATCAGCAGAGCGGGGAACCAGACCGGTACGAGGCCGGCCAGCGTCAGGCTCACCAGCACGGCGAGCATCAGGGCCTTGTCGGCCAGCGGATCGAGGATCGCGCCGAGCCGGCTCGTCAGGCCGTAGCGGCGGGCGAGGACTCCGTCGATGCCGTCGGAGAGCCCCGCCACGGCAAACAGCAGGAAGGCCGTGCCCCAGGCCTCGCGGGCGATGCCCCAGACGACGAACGGCACCAGGGCGAGGCGCGCGGCGGTGATCAGGTTCGGCAGCGATCGGAGCGGCATCGTCGACAACGGCAGGTGCGGCAAGGACATGACTCCCCGAGGACATGGCTCCCCGGCTGCCCTGCCTCGCGGTCGCGGGCAAGACTCGCGATCCCTCACAAGAGCGGCTAAGAGCGGTCGCAGCATGGGACGGATCGAGGCGAAGGGTCGAGGGATGACGACGGGCGAGCGCCAGAACGGGATGACCTACGCGGAGGCCGGCGTCGACATCGATGCCGGCAACGCCCTGGTCGAGGCGATCAAGCCCCTGGTGCGGGCGACCCGCCGGCCGGGGGCCGATGCGGAGATCGGCGGCTTCGGCGGCCTGTTCGACCTGAAGGCGGCGGGCTTCAAGGACGCGATCCTGGTGGCGGCCAATGACGGCGTCGGCACCAAGGTCAAGATCGCGATCGAGACCGGCCGCCACGCCACGATCGGCATCGACCTCGTGGCGATGTGCGTCAACGACATCATCGTCCAGGGCGCCGAGCCGCTGTTCTTCCTCGATTACTACGCCACCGGCAAGCTGGTGCCGGGGGTGGGCGCCGACATCGTCAAGGGCATCGCCGAGGGCTGCCGCCAGGCCGGCTGCGCGCTGATCGGCGGCGAGACCGCCGAGATGCCGGGCCTCTATGACGGGTCCGATTACGACCTCGCCGGCTTCTCGGTGGGGGCCGCCGAGCGCGGGGCGCTGCTGCCGGTCCCCGGCATCGCACCCGGCGACGTGGTGCTCGGCCTGCCCTCCTCGGGCGTGCACTCGAACGGGTTCTCGCTGGTGCGCCGGATCGTGGCGGCCTCAGGTCTCGGCTACGACGCGCCCGCGCCGTTCGCGGAAGGCGTCAGCCTCGGCGAGGCGCTGCTGCAGCCGACCCGGATCTACGTCAAGCCGCTGCTGGCAGCGCTGAAGGCGACCGGCCACGGCGCGATCAAGGCGCTCGCCCACATCACCGGCGGCGGATTTCCCGACAACCTGCCCCGCGTCCTGCCCGACGGGGTCGGCATCGCCATCGACCTCGACGCGGTGAGCGTGCCACCGGTCTTCGGCTGGCTCGCCCGCCAGGGCAACGTCGCCGAGGCCGAGATGCTGCGCACCTTCAATTGCGGCATCGGCATGGTGGTGGTGGTCGATCCGGCCAAGGCCGAAGCGGTGGAGCAGGCACTGACGGCTGCCGGCGAGGCGCCGGTGCGGCTGGGGCAGATCACCCCGCGGGGCGAGGCGCCCGTGACCTTCTCGGGCACGCTCGCCCTATGAGCACGCGGACCCGGATCGCGATCCTCATCTCGGGCCGCGGCTCCAACATGGTGTCGCTGATCGAGGCGGCGCAGGCGCCGGACTACCCGGCCGAGATCGGGCTCGTCGCCTCGAACCGGCCGGATGCGCCGGGCCTCGCCCGCGCCGCCGAGGCCGGGCTCGCCACGGCGGCGGTCGATCACCGCGCCTTCTCCGACCGGGCCGCCTTCGAGCGGGCGCTCGACGCGGAATTGCGCCGGCACGGCGTCGAGCTCCTGGTGCTCGCCGGCTTCATGCGGGTGCTGACGCCCTGGTTCGTCGAATCCTGGGCCGGGCGGATGATCAACATCCACCCCTCCCTGCTGCCGTTGTTCCGCGGCACCCACACCCATGCCCAGGCGCTGGCGGCCGGCGTCCGGGTGCATGGCTGTACGGTGCATTTCGTGGTGCCCGAGCTCGATGCCGGCCCGATCGTCGCCCAGGCCGCCGTGCCGGTGCTGCCGGAGGACGACGAGGACAGTTTAAGCGCCCGGGTGCTGGTGCAGGAGCACCGGATCTATCCCGCGGCCCTCGCCCTGGTGGCGAGCGGGCGGGCCCGCCTCGATGGCGGCCGGGTGGTGTTCGCGGCGGGCAGCGGGGCCGCCGAGGGTGCGCTGGTGGTGCCGGGCCTCGCCTGATCCCGGTCACGGTGACGCATCCGCCTCGAAGGGAATCGTAAACCTTCGGGGCGAGGATTGCGGAGCGTGCCGCGTTCTGGCACCGCACCCTCCGCATCCTGCATGATGCCGCACGGATCCTCCCTCGCATGTCCAGAGCGTCGCGCATTCTCGGCTGGCTCATCCTGGCCGCCATCACGGCGGCGACGATCCTGCCGATCGGCTATCGGCCGGTGAGCCACATGCCGGTCTCGGTCGAGCGGGCCGGCGCCTTCGCGGTGCTCGCCTTCCTGTTCGCCATGGGCTATCCGCGCCATCGCTGGCGGGTGCTGGTGCTGGTCGTGGCGGTGGCGGGGGCCCTGGAGGCGTTCCAGCTGCTCGAGGCGACCCGGCACGGCCGGTTCGCGGATTTCCTGGTCAAGGTGTTCGGCTGCGGTTGCGGCACGGCGGCGTCGCTCGCCGCCGACCTGGTCTGGCCCCGGCTTCGCACCAGCGGCGAGGCGTGAGCCTCAGTTGATGCTGTAGGCACGCTCGATGACGACGCCGCAGCTCTCGGCCAGGGTGAAGGCCATCTCGCGGGTCAGGCCGAAGATCAGCGGCGTCTCGCCGCGATAGAGCGTATAGCGGCCGTTGGGCCGCACCGTGATGCGCACCGCCTCGTGCATGGCTGCCTCCTCCGATGGCCGGCCCGTTCTCGTGCGGATCGGCTCGGGGCGGGACGATAGGCCAATTCGGGGCGGCCGCGAAGGGCTCAGACGGCCGATGGCGGGTGGCGGACGACCGTGACCTCCTCCTCCGGCGCGGCGACGCGAAATCCCGCGAGGGTCAAGCGGCAGAGACGCGATCGGGCTGCCAGGCCCGGCGGGGGAGCGGCGCGGGCGCCGCATGGGCGCCGGCCCGTTGCAGCGCGATCTCGGCGGCGCGGCGCGACTGCTTCAGGGCGACGAGGGCCGACCAGCGCATCGCCACCTCGTGCCGGGCGAGGAGCCGGCCGGCGCCATCGAACCGGCGCCAGCCGCAGCGCTCCTGGCCGGCTTCGTCGGTCTCGTCATAGGTCTCGTAGCGGGCGACCAGGGTGCCGGCGGCGTCGAACTCGTCGTGGTACCAGCGCACCCCATCCAGCGGGGCGCCGCGGCTGCGCGAGCCCCGGATCACCAGACGATGCTCGACGGGGGTGCGGAAGATCGTCTCGAAGACGGGCGGCTGGAACAGCATGACCGTCGATCATCCCCCTCTGCATCGTCGCGAACAGCTCTTCTGGGCGACATGGTGCGATGCAGCATAACCGTCGTCAAGACCGTGGCGCTGCGACACGCGATGCGATTTGGGCGCCGATGGGTGCTCCTTTGGTCCAAGATGCCCTAGCTTCCGCGGCGGGTCGCGACGAGCGGGAGATTCGTGGATGCAGGGTGGGGCGCTTTGGGGTGTCGGAGTGCTGGTATTGGCCCGGCTCGCGGGGCCGGCGCTCGCCGCCGAGGGCGATTGCACCGGTTACGGGGAACTGGGCGCCGGCGCGGGACCGCGCCTCGGCACGATCAAGGAGGGCGAGGCCCGGGTGCCGTTCGTGAAGGGCACCTCAGGGGGCAAGGGCTGCCCCGGGCCCGATCCGGCCTGCCGCGAGAAGGCCTTCCTGGTGCCGGGCGATACCGTGATCCTCGGCGCCGCCCGGCCGGGCTTCGTCTGCGCCACCTACGTCGGAAAGACCGGCGCGACCCGCTCCGGCTGGGTGGCCGACAAGGCGGTCGCCGCTGCGCCCGCCTCCCCCGCCCCGTCCCTGAAGGACTGGACCGGCACCTGGACGGCGCCGGAACAGACGGTGGTGATCCGGCCGGGCAAGGCGGCCGGCACCCTCGCGGTCAGGGGCGACGCCACCTTCGGCTCCCAGGATCCGGACCGCATCCGCCGCGGCACGGTGAATGTCGGCCAGGTCGAGGGC
This sequence comes from Methylobacterium aquaticum, assembly GCF_016804325.1. Taxonomy (NCBI): domain Bacteria; kingdom Pseudomonadati; phylum Pseudomonadota; class Alphaproteobacteria; order Hyphomicrobiales; family Methylobacteriaceae; genus Methylobacterium; species Methylobacterium aquaticum. The sequence continues at coordinate 2,192,907 of NZ_CP043627.1, read as the reverse complement.
GAGACCGCGCCGAAGGGGACGGACCTCGCCTTCACCATGGGGGACAAGGGCACGCTGCCCTTCTCGGCCGGCGATCCCGGCGATTGCCGCCTGCGCCTCACGCTGCTGCCGCCGTACCTGCTCTCCGAGGACAACCATGCCTGCGGCGGCATGAACGTGACCTTCACCAACCTGTACCGCCGCACCAAGCCCTGACCATCGGGCCCTGATCCGGACGAGAGCAAGGAGCGATTGCCATGCGCCGCCACCGCCACGCCAAGATCGTCGCCACCGTCGGCCCGGCCAGCAACACGCCGGAGCGGCTCAAAGCCCTGTTCCTCGCCGGGGTCGACACCTTCCGGCTCAACTTCTCCCACGGCACCCACGACGACCACGCCAAGGTCCACGCCGCCATCCGCGCCCTGGAGCAGGAGACCGGCCGGCCGATCGGCATCCTCCAGGATCTCCAGGGCCCGAAGATCCGCATCGGCACCCTGCGGGGCGGCCGGGCGGAGCTGGCCACCGGCGACCGCATCCGCTTCGTGCGCGAGGGCCGGGAGGGCGGCACCGACGCGATTCCCCTGCCCCACCCCGAGATCTTCGCCGCGGTGGCGCCGGGCCAGGAGTTGCTGATCGACGACGGCCGGGTCCGGGTCCGGGTGGTCGGCGTCGACGACGCGGCGATCGACGCCGACGTGGTGGTGGGCGGGCCGATCTCCGACCGCAAGGGCGTGAACCTGCCCGGCACGGTGCTGGCTCTCTCGCCGCTCACCGAGAAGGACCGGCGCGACCTCGCCTTCGGGCTCGATCTCGGGGTGGACTGGGTCGCGCTCTCCTTCGTCCAGACCCCCTCCGACGTGATGGAGGCCCGCGGGCTGATCGCCGGCCGGGCCGGGCTGATCGCCAAGATCGAGAAACCCTCGGCGCTCGACCACATCGAGGACATCATCCGCATCGCCGACGGCGTGATGGTGGCCCGCGGCGATCTCGGCGTGGAACTGCCGCCGGAGGACGTGCCGGGGCGCCAGAAGGAGCTGGTGCGGGCCTGCCGCCGGGCGGTGAAGCCGGTGATCGTGGCGACCCAGATGCTGGAATCGATGGTCGCGGCGCCCTCCCCGACCCGGGCGGAGGCCTCCGACGTGGCCACCGCCGTCTATGACGGCGCCGACGCGGTGATGCTCTCGGCCGAATCGGCGGCGGGGAAATACCCGATCGAGGCGGTCTCGATCATGGACCGCATCATCCGCCGCACCGAGCAGCACCGGCTCTACCGCTCGCTCGTCGCGGCGAGCGAGCCGGAGGTCGAGGACAGCCCGCCCCACGCGGTCGCCGCGGCCGCGGCGACTCTCGCCGACGCGATCGAGGCGGCGGCGATCGTCGCCTTCACGTCGAGCGGCACCACCGCCGCCCGCATCGCCCGCAAGCGCCCCAACGTGCCGATCCTCGCGGCGACCTCCGACACGGCGGTGTCGCGCCGCCTCAGCCTGTACTGGGGCGCCCATTCGGTGCTCGGGCCCGAGATCGATTCCTACGAGGCGATGGTCGACCGCGCCGCCGAGGTCGCCGCCCAGGAAGGGTTCGCGCAGGCCCCGGACCTCGTGGTGGCGGTCGCCGGCATCCCGTTCGGCCGGGCCGGGACGACCAACAACCTGCGGGTGGTGGAGCTGGGGCGGAAGGCGAGCGGGGTGTAATCGTCCGTCGTCACTCAACCGGTTTCACCACAGGGCTCGACACCGGCGCGAAACCCGCTGCAATCATCTACTCCATCCACGACCTCATCCTGAGGTGCGACTGAAAGGAGCCTCGAAGGAGGGCTCCAGGGATCGCGGAGACTTCTGGAGCCCTCCTTCGAGGTCAGTCGATCTGCGATCGACTGACACCTCAGGATGAGGTGAGAGGGTAGGAGATCGGGTCTCTACGCCAAGCAACACGCCGGTGACTGGGCACCGGCATCCCGGCTCCGCGACCTTCCGTCAGACCCAAAAAGTTCGGACGACGACAAGTTGTACACGCGGAATCGGCCTGCTACACTCGGCCTTCCCTAGGAAAACCGATCCCGGAGGGCCCGGCCATGCGCACCCTCGTCGCCCTGATGACCCTGCTCGCCGTCGGCCAGGGCGCGCTCGCCGCGAGCGGCGACGGGGAGGCGGCCCGGGCAGCGATCCTGCGCCAGCAGGAGGCCTTCCGGCACGACGACGCGGCCGGCGCCTATGCCGAGGCGGCGCCCGCCATCCGGTCGATCTTCGGGAGCCCCGAGACCTTCATCGGCATGGTCCGGCAGGGTTACGGCGCGGTCTACCGCAACCGCCGCTTCGAGTTCGGCAGCGACGAGGCCCTGCCCGACGGAAGCCTCGCGCAGGGGGTGCGCATCCAGGACCAGGACGGCACCGATTGGGAGGCGCTCTACACCCTGGAGCGCGACGGGGACGGGGCGTGGCGGATCACCGGCTGCCGCCTGCGCAAGGCGCCGGGCGCGAGCGCCTGAACCACGGGCTGACGCGCGGCGCGGTTTCGTGTAGGGCCTGCGCCAGTATCAGGACCGATCACCGTGCTTCATGTCTCGACCCGCGGCAGCGCCGCCCCGCTGACCTTCACCGACGCGCTGCTGGCGGGACTTGCCCGCGACGGCGGCCTGTACATCCCGCAAGAGTGGCCGCAGATCTCCCGCGAGACCATCGCGGGCCTCGCCGGGCGGCCCTATGCGGAGGCGGCCAAGACCGTGCTGTCGCCCCTCGTCGACGGTGAGATTGCGAGCGCCGATTTCGGCCGGATGATCGACGAATCCTACGCCACCTTCCGGCATCCGGCGGTCTGCCCGCTGACCCAGCTCGGCGACAACCTGTTCCTGCTCGAACTGCATCACGGCCCGACGCTCGCCTTCAAGGACGTGGCGATGCAGCTGCTCGGCCGGCTGATGGACCACGCGCTGAAGGCCAAGGGCAGCCGCGCCACCATCGTCGGCGCCACCTCGGGCGATACCGGCAGCGCCGCCGTCGAGGCGTTCCGCGGCCTCGACAACGTCGACGTGTTCATCCTCTACCCCCATGGCCGGGTGTCCGAGGTGCAGCGCCGGCAGATGACCACGGTCGATGCGGGCAACATCCACGCGCTGGCCGTCGAGGGCACCTTCGACGATTGCCAGGCGATCGTGAAGGCTTTGTTCCAGCACCCGCGCTTCGCCGAGGACGTGCGGCTCTCGGGCGTCAACTCGATCAACTGGGCCCGGGTCGCCGCGCAGGCGGTCTACTACTTCACCAGCGCCGTGGCGTTGGGCAGCCCGCACCGCCCGGTCTCGTTCTCGGTGCCGACGGGCAATTTCGGCGACATCCTGGCCGGCTGGGCGGCGAAGCGCATGGGCCTGCCGGTCGGCCGGCTGATGATCGCCACCAACGCCAACGACATCCTGGCCCGCACGCTCGCCAGCGGCTCCTACGAGGTGCGGGGCGTCGCTCCCACCACCTCGCCGTCGATGGACATCCAGGTCTCGTCGAACTTCGAGCGCCTGCTGTTCGAATGCCTCGACCGCGATGCCGGCGCCGTCAACCGGCTGATGGCCGGCCTGAAGCAATCGGGCGCCTTCACCCTCGACGAGCGGACGCTCGGACGGGTCCGGGCCGAGTTCGACGCGGCGGCGGTGCCCGAGGACGAGGTCGTGGCCGAGATCCGCGACATCTACCGGGGCACCGGCCAGATCGTCGATCCGCACAGCGCCATCGGCGTGCGCGCCGCCCGCCAGCTTCTCGCCGCCGACCCGGCGACGCCGGTGGTGGCGCTCGCCACCGCGCATGCGGCGAAGTTCCCGGACGCGGTCGAGGCCGCGACCGGCGTGCGCCCGGCCCTGCCGCCGCACCTCGCCGACCTCCTGGAGCGGCGCGAGCGCTTCACGGTGCTGCCGAACGACGAGGCGGCGGTGGAGCGGGCGATCCGCGAGCGCGCCCGCATCCTGAAGAGCGCCGCATGAACGGGACCGCCGCATGAACCAGCATTTCGCGACCCTCGGCGCCTCGCCGGACCTCAAGATCACGCGGCTCCCCAACGGCCTCACCGTCGTCACCGAGGCGATGCCGGGGCTCGCCACCGCGACCCTCGGGGTCTGGGTCGGCGCCGGCTCGCGCAACGAGCGGCCGGAGGAGCACGGCCTCAGCCACCTGATCGAGCACATGGCGTTCAAGGGCACGGCGACGCGCTCGGCCCGCCGGATCGCCGAGGACATCGAGAATGTCGGCGGCGAGATCAACGCCGCCACCAGCGTCGAGCAGACGAGCTACACCGCCCGGGTACTCGGCGAGGATGCCGAGGTCGCCCTCGACGTGCTCGGCGACATCCTGACCCGCTCGGTCTTCGAGGCCGGGGAACTGGCCCGCGAGAAGGGCGTCATCCTCCAGGAATACGCCGCCGTCGAGGACACGCCCGACGACGTGGTCTACGACGCCTTCACGGAGGCCGCCTTCCCCGACCAGCCGATCGGCCGGCCGATCCTGGGGCGCCCGGACACGATCAACAGCTTCGACAAGGCGGCGATCGAGGCCTATCTCGCCCGCGAATACACCCCGGGCCGGATGGTGCTGGCCGCCGCCGGCGCCGTCGAGCACGACGCCATCGTGGCGGCGGCCGAGAAGCATTTCGGATCGATGCCGGCCGGCGAGGGGCCGGAGGCGGTGGCGGGCCGCTATGGCGGCGGCGAGCGGCGGATGCCGCGCAAGCTCGAACAGGCCAACCTGGTGCTCGGCCTGCCGGGCCTGTCGTTCCGGGACGACAACTACTATGCGACGCATCTCTTCGCGCAGGTGCTCGGCGGCGGGCTGACCTCGCGGCTCTGGCACGAGGTGCGCGAGACCCGGGGGCTGGCTTACGAGATCCATGCCTTCCACTGGCCGTTCAGCGATTGCGGCCTGTTCGGCATCGGCGCCGGCACCTCGGGCAGCGACCTGCCGGGCCTCGTCGAGGTCACCCTCGGCTGCCTGCGCGAGGCGGCCGACACGGTCGACTCCGCCGAGCTCGCCCGGGCCAAGGCCCAGCTGAAGGTGGCGTTGCTCTCGGCGCTGGAGACGCCGGGCGGCCGCATCGAGCGCACGGCGCGCCAGCTCCTCGCCTGGGGCCGGGTGATCCCGGCCGCCGAGGTGATCGCCAAGGTCGATGCCGTCACTCCCGACGACGTGCGGGCGGCCGGCCGCGCACTGATCGCCGGCGCGCCGACCCTCGCGGCGATCGGGCCGATCAAGAAGCTGCAGAGCCTGGAGACTGTCGGGGCGATGGTGCGGGGGGCGTGATCCGCTCCGCGGCGTCATCGGTTCTCCGCCGATAGCCGTCCCGTGGGGCTGTCAAAGGAAGGGCGTGGCGCGTCTCCCCTCTCCCGTGTGGGAGAGGGGTTGGGGGTGAGGGTGCTACGGTTCCGCAGAAAACTGAACCGTTCCGCTGCCAGCACGACGCTCAGCGCTTTAAACTGAAGCGTGTCACCCTCACCCCTACCCCTCTCCCACACGGGAGAGGGGATCCCCGCGCCTAATTCTTTAAGAGGTTTTTCCTCACCCAGCGCCGCGGCTCGCGATGGGAGAGGGCTCACGCCCCCTCCCCCCAGACAAGCCCGTATGCCGGGCCGCCCCTCACCCCTGCGCCAGAGCCGCCGCCACCCGGCGGGCGAAGGCCACCGGATCGCGCGGCGGGTCGCCGCCCTGGACGTGGGCGAGATCGACCAGCGTCTGGGCCGCCTCCCCGACATCCTCGCCGGCCGCCGCCCGCTCGGCGATGCGGCGGATCAGCGGATGGCGCGGATTCAGCTCCAGCACCGGCTGGCCGCCCATGCCGCGGCCGGCGCGGCGCAGCAGGCGCTGCATCTGGAGATCGGGCCCGAAGGCCGGGGCCGAGAGCAGCACCGCGCTGTCGACGAGGCGCTGGCTCGCCTTCACGTCCGAGACGTCGTCCTTCAGCGCCTCCTTCAGCTTCGGCAAGAGATCCGCAAGGTCGGCCGGCGCATCGCCCTCGGACACCTCCGGCTCGAAGGCCGAGAGGTCGTCGCCGCCCTGCGTGATGCTGCGGATCGGCTTGCCCTCGTAGGCATCCATCCGCTCGGGCCAGAACGCATCGACGTGGTCGGAGAGCAGCAGCACTTCGAGGCCGCGGGCGGTGAAACCCTCGATCTGGGCCGAGCGCTTCAGCGCGTCCACGTCGTCGCCGACCAGGATGTAGATCGCCTCCTGGTTCGGCTTCATCCGCGCGACGTAGTCGGCCAGCGAGGTCCAGCCCTCCTGGGTCGAGGAGTGGAAGCGCAGGAGGTTGGCGATGTCCTGGCGGTGCTCGGCATCCTCCCACAGCCCCTCCTTCAGCACCGGCCCGAAGGCCTGCCAGAAGGTGGCGTAGCTCTCCGCGTCCTTCGCCCGGGTCTTCAGCTCGGAGAGCACCTTGGCGGTCACCGCGCGGCGGATGCGGGCGAGAACGGGGGTGGCCTGCAGCATCTCGCGCGAGACGTTGAGCGGCAGATCCTCGGTATCGACCACGCCCTGGACGAAGCGCAGCCAGGACGGCAGCAGCCCGGCCTCGTCGGTGATGAACATCCGGCGCACATGCAGGCGCACCTTGCTGTCGCGCTGCTCCTCGACCGCCATGAACGGCTTCATGCCCGGCACGAACAGGAGCGCGGTGAATTCGAGCTGGCCTTCCGCCCGCCAGTGCAGCGTCGCCCAGGGCTTGTCGAAGGCGTGCGCGACCTGGCGGTAGAACTCGGTGTAGTCCTCTTCGCTCACCTCGGACTTGGCTTTCCGCCACAGCGCCGTGCCCTTGGTCGAGGGCACCTCCTCGCCGTCGCGCACCAGGGTCACCGGCACGGTGATGTGGTCGGCCCACTTGCGCAGGATGGTCTCGAGGCGGATCGGCTCGAGATATTCCTCGGCATCGGCCTTCATATGGAGGACGATGTCGGTACCGGGCTCCGAGCGGGTCGCGGGCGCCAGGGTGTATTCGCCCTGCCCCTCCGAGGCCCAGGTCCAGGCCTCGTCCGAGCCGGCCTTGCGCGAGGTGACCTCGACCCGGTCGGCGACCATGAAGGCCGAGTAGAAGCCGACGCCGAACTGGCCGATCAGGCTCGGGCGCTCCTCGGGCTTGGCGTCGGCCAGCGACTGGCTGAAGGCCCGGGTGCCGGAGCGGGCGATGGTGCCGAGATTCTGCGCCAGCTCGTCCTTGGTCATGCCGATACCGGGATCCGACAGGGTCAGGGTCCGGGCGTCCTTGTCGGGGCTGATCCGGACCTTGGCGTCGGCCGGCAGCGCCAGGGCGGACTCGGTCAGCGCCCCGAAGCGGCGCCGGTCGACCGCGTCGGCGGCGTTGGCGACGAGCTCGCGCAGGAAGATCTCGCGCTCGGAGTAGAGGGCGTGGACGACGAGGTCCAGGAGGCGCCCGACCTCGGCGCCGAACGAATGCCGCTCCACAGTCTCGCTCACGTGGTTTTTCTCCGATTGGGAACAAATCGTCGCGGGCGGATATGCGGGGCCGGTTCCGGCTTTTCAAGGAAGCGGAGGCGCGTCTCCCGTCAGGCGGGTGACGATCGCCCGCACCTCGGCCCGGCTTGCCGGTTCCCGATCGACCGAGCGGTGGATCGACAGGCCCTCGATCATCGCGTCGAGGGCCCGCGCCGTCCCGGGCGAAAAATGCTGCTCCAGGGCCGCGCGGCTCTTGCCCATCCAGCCCTGCATCACGCTCCGCAGAGCGGGCACCCGGGCGGCATAGGCGTAGAGCTCGTAGCTCAGGAGCAGGTTGCGGGGTGTCGCCCAACTCTCGTCCACGATGAGATCGACCACCGCCTCGCAGGCCTCCACGCGGGTCCCGGCCACGGCCAGCCGCTCGGTGAACCGGGCCGACACCGTGTCGGCGAGCAGGGTGAAGGCCTCGGTCAGGAGGTCGTCCAGACTCGCGAAATGGTATGTCATCGAGCCGAGCGGCACGTCGGCGGCGGCCGCGATCCGCCGGTGGGTCGTGCCGGTGACGCCGTGCTCGGCGATCGTGTCGAGGGCCGCCCGGAGGATGCGGGCGCGGCGGTCGGGATCGTGGCGGCGGGTCACGGCGGGCGGTTCTGCGTTTCGGGGCGGGTTGGCTTTCGGCCGGGATATGTACATATGTACGCATCGCAGCGAGACGCCAACCGACAGCGGGGATCCATGACGGGCCAGAAGCAAAAGATGCTCGCCGGCGAGCTCTACGTCGCCGACGATCCGGAGCTGATCGCCGACAACCGGCGCATCTCGGAATGGATGGACCGCTACAACGCCGGCAACAGCCTGAGCCAGCCGGAGCGGCAGGCGCTGATGGCGGAGGCCTTCGCCCGGGTCGGCGAGGGCTGCAACATCCGGCCGCCGTTCTGGTGCGATTACGGCTACAACATCAGCCTCGGCCGCGGCGTGTTCCTCAACTTCAACTGCTGCATCCTCGACGTGGTCCAGGTGACCATCGGCGACATGACGCAGATCGGGCCGGGCGTGCAGATCCTCACCGCCGACCACCCGCGCGATCCGGTTCAGCGGAGACAGATGCTGGAATTCGGCCGGCCGATCGCGATCGGGGCCAATGTCTGGATCGGCGGCGGGGCGATGATCCTGCCGGGCGTGACGATCGGCGACGACGCGATCATCGGGGCGGGCAGCGTCGTGACCCGCGACGTGCCGGCGGGGGGTGTCGCGGTGGGGAACCCGGCGCGGGTGCGGGTGGCGGGGTGATTCGGCGCGTGCATCGCGAAGAAGCCTGCCGCCGACCTCCCCACCTCATAGGGTCATTCCGGGGCCGCGCAGCGGAGCCCGGAATCCAGAACCGCGGATGGTTCAGGAAAAGAACGGCCAGCGACCCGATTTATTCTCTACCAGCCGAGTATCTGGATTCCGGGCTCCGCTGGCGCGGCCCCGGAATGACGCGGAGGGTGTCGGTTCCGGTTCAGGGATCGACTGGCGACCGCATTGCACCGATCCGCGTCACCCCTCCGGCCGCCGCACCACCAGCAGGTTCGCCACCAGGACCTGCACCGGCTCGCCATGCTGGTTCAGCGTCGTGGTGCGGACCTTGGCGAGGCCCTGGCTCGGCCGCGAGCGGGAGGGGCGCAGCTCGATCACCTCGCTTTCCAGCCGGATCGTGTCGCCGGGGCGCAGGGGTTTGGGCCAGCGCAGCTCGTCCATGCCCGCCCCGATGATGCCGCCGGCGAGCCGCAGCTCGCTGTCGACGAGGAGCCGCATGGTCAGGGACGCGGTGTGCCAGCCGCTCGCCGCGAGGCCGCCGAAGAAGGTCGAGGCGGCCCGCCCGGCGTCGAGGTGGAAGGGCTGCGGGTCGAATTCTCCGGCGAAGCGGACGATGTCGGCCTCGGTCACCGTGGCCTCGCCCGAGCCGTAGACCTGGCCCGGCGCCAGATCCTCGAGATACAGCGCCCGCGTCATCGCTATTCCCCTCCCGCTGCCGCGAGGACCGGCGTCGCCGCCCGCTCCCCGCGAAACCACGCACCGGCGGCGACCGCGCCGGCATTGATGAGCCCGAGCGCAGCGAGACCGAGGCCGAGCGCCAGGAAGACCCCGTCGAGCCCGTAGCCGAGGCGCAACGCCAGGAAACCGCCGCCGATCGAGACCGCCATGCGGGACAGCCCCGCCACCAGCGGCCAGCCGACCCGGCCGGCGCCTTGCGAGGCGAAGTAGAGGGCGAGCCCGATCCCGGCGAATCCGTAGAACGGCCCGACGAGGTGGAGGTAGCGGCTGCCGACGCCGAGCATCTGCGGATCGTGCCCGAACAGCCCGAGGAACGGCAGCGGCCACAAGGCGGCGGCAAGCCCGATCGCTTCCGTCAGCCCGCCGGCGATCAGTGCCCCGGTCCAGGCCACCCGGAGCGCCCGGGCCCGGTCGCCGGCGCCGATGCAGGTCCCGACCATCGCGCCGATCGGCGCGCCGAGGCCGAAGACGAGGGGCACCAGCAGGTATTCGAGCCGCGCGCCCGTGCCGTAGCCCGCGACCGCCGCCGGACCGGCCTCCCCCGCGAAGGCGGTGGCGGCGGCGATGGTGATGTTGGTGGTGGCGCTGACGATCGACGAGACGGCGCCGATCCGCAGGATGTCGCGCAAGGGCGCCAGAGCGAGGCGCGGCGGGCGGGAGCCGGGCCGCAGGAGGCCGCGCCCCGTCCAGATGTGATGGACGAACACCGCCGTGCCGGCGGCGTAGTAGGCCAGCACCGCGACGCCGCCGCCGACGATGCCGAGGCCCGGAACCGGCCCGAACCCATAGATCAGGGCCGGCGAGAGCGGCACCAGCACGGCGGCCCCGATACTGGTCACGATCGCCGGCAGGGCCATGTTGCCGGTGCCGCGGATGACGGCGGCCAGCGCGTTGAACAGCCAGACCAGCGTCGCGCCGCAGAAGACCACCCCGCCATAGGTGGCGGCCGCCTGGAGCGAGGCGCCCTCGCCCCCCATCGCCCGGTAGAGGGCCGGCCCGAAGGCGAGTTCGAGCACGGTGGTGAGGAGGCCGAGGACCAGGCCGATGGCGGCGGCATACCACGGCAGCCGGTCGGCCTCCGCGCGCCGGCCGGCCCCGAGGCTGCGCGCCACCGCCGACAGGATGCCGCCGCCCATGGCGCCGGCGGAGATCATCTGCACCAGCATCAGCACGGGAAAGACCAGCGCCATGCCGGCGAGGGCATCGGTGCCGAGCCCGGCGACGAAGGCGGTCTCGATCAGCCCGACCAGGGCCTGGACCAGCATGACGACGACGTTGGGCGCGGCGAGGCGCAGCAGCGTCGGGCCGATCGGGGCATGGAGCAGGCGGTGGGTGCGCGCATCCATCGGGAGGCGCTCCTCGTGAGGCAGGGCGGCCGGCACATCCGGCGCAGGCGTATTAGCGGCATATGCCAGCTTTTCGTCAAGGTGGAGGGCGGGGCGCCGGAATGAGTCAGCGGGCGCGCAGATGGGAAAAATTGATGGCCTGCCGACCGGCACTCACGCTCGCCACGTAGAGGTCGAGGTCGTCGGTCAGCAGAACCGACGTATCGTTCTGCGCCTCCAGAAGAGCCGCGTCGGTCAATCCGAGGAAGCGAAACTCGGGCCGCCCCGCCGCTGCCTTGCTCGCAACCGTTGTCTCTACGCAATCGACAACGAAGTTTTGCGAGACCGCGCAGAGGCGCGTGCGACCCGGCTCGGCGAATTGACGAACAAGGTTGGAGGTCTCGGCGAGGACGTGTGGAATGGTGATGACAGATGGCGCTCTTGCCAGGATATCTTGCAGCAGCAGGAAATCCTCGACCGTGTAGGACTGTGTCCGTTTATGCCGCAGAATGTATTCCTGCGACGCCAGACCGACGATCAACAGCACCATGAGGTTGGTGTCGAGGATGGTGAGCGCAGCCTTCAATGGGCGGGCTCGCGAATCTCGGACGAGAGCACATCTCCGGTCCGATCATCGATCGTCACGACCTTGTAGGTTCGACCGAGAACGCGATCCCGCACCGAGGCCCCGGGGCCGACCCATGGATCGTCCCAGGGACGCGAGAATCCGATCGTGATGCGCCAGGCATCGTCCGTCTTCCTGACCTCTTCCAGGCCGACGTGGCGCAGATCCTCGTCGGCATGAATGTCTGCGATCCAGCGCTTCGCGGTTGCGATGGCCTCTCTTGCGTCCATGGCCCTTCCCGTCACATCGCGTCCGATCGGACGACGTAGTCCCCTCGAATACGGCCCATGTCCGGGCACCATCCATATTGGTGCGCCATGCCGGGCGCGTACAGGCGGTCAAGGCCGGCCGGATCAGGTTTCCTGCGCCTTACAGCGCCCCTACGCCGCCGCCGCCAACGCCGCCAGCCGCTCCGCCTCGCAGGAAGCCAGGTCGAAATCGTCCTCCGGCACCCGCGGCAGGAAGCGCTCGACCTGCTCGCAGAGCACGATGTCGGGCAGGATGCGCTCGACATAGGTCCAGTCGATGTTCGACGACCAGATGAAGTGGACCTCGCGAAAGGTCTCGGCCAGCATCGCGGTCAGGCCGTTCCCGGCGAAGTTGGCGCAGGAATCGCCGAACAGCACCAGGATGCGGGGATCGGCGTCGGGGGAGCGGTTGCGGTAGACCGCGTGGGCACCGCTATGCAGCTCGCCGAGGCGGCCGGCGGCGGTGAAGGCGTCGATGAGGCGCCCTCCCCCGACCCGCTCGGCATCGCGGAAGAGCTGGTAGTTGTGCACGGTCTCGAGGGGCGGGTCGGCGAGCTTGTTGCCGATGTCGAGCACGGCCTCGAATTCGTGGAACGGCCGGTCCAGGAAATCGACGCGCGGGCGCGCCCCGCAGGCCCGGCAGACCAGCCGGTAGGCGAGCAGGCAGCCGTGGATGTTCCAGTGCGTGTCGGTGCGGTAATGCAGGTCGCGCTCGGTCCTCGCCGCCCGCATCGGCCCGAGGAGGTCGATCCAGGCCCGCCGGCCCGGCCAGGACCAGCGCATCAGGGTGCCGAGGCGGCGGACCGGCGCGAGGCGCGGGTCGAGGGTCAGGCCGTCGAAACGGTCCTCGTAGACGCTCAGCTTCTCGGGCACCACGAGGTGGAGGTAGCGGGCGCCGAAGCTCCGGGCGCGGCGGATGCGCCGCAGGATCTGCCGGCGCCACCCGCGCAGGACCCGGTCCATCGAGCGGACCCGCCGGTACTGGTCCGCGACCTCGTTGGTGCCCCCGGTGAGGAAGAGCCAGCCGTCCTTGCCCGCGTGATACATCCGGTTCCCTGCCCTCCGGCCGCGTCGCGGGCGGGAGGAGGTCCCGCGCGGGCGATCGGCTGCCCCGAGGGGTCTGATACCGCAGGATGGAGAAATAAAGGTCGCCGGGAGGGATCAGCGCTCGCGGACCTTGGCGCCGTAGCGGCGGCGCCACTCGGCCAGGATGCGGGTCCGGTTGCGGGCCATCCACTCGAGGTCGCTGCGGATCATCCGCGCCTCGGCATGGGGCGGGTAGTGCGGGCCCGGGCGGGCAATGCCGGGATGGGCCACGATGGCGAAGCTGCGGGCGTAGAGGGCGCTGGCTTCGCGGCTCGCCGCCCAGTCCGCCACCCGCCGGGCGAGCGCGAGATGGGGCCGGCCGGCGACGACCGCGAAGGCCTCCGCCTCCCAGCCGGTGCCGTCGACCGGTACCACGATGTCGATGGGCGCGCCCGACGCCTTCTCGGCCGCGGCCCGCATGTCGAAGGAGAGGCCGACGGCGGCGGCCCCCGACGCGGCCTCCCGGCACGGGGCCGAGCCGCCGGGCAGGTAGGCGGCGACGTTCCCGTGGAGCGCGTCCATGTAGGCCCAGCCCGCCTCCTCCCCGAGGCTCTGCAGCCAGCCCGCGACGAGGAGGTAGCCGGTGCCGGAGGTGGCCGGGTTCGGCATGACGATCCGCCCCGCGAGGGCGGGGCCGAGGAGGTCGCGCCAGAAGCTCGGGCGGGTGATCCGGTGGCGGGCCGCGACCTCGACGTTGAAGCAGATCACCCCCAGATAGGCGTCCATCCCGGTCCAGCTGTAGGGCGGGATCGGGTCGCGGAAGAACGGCCGCAGCGCCTCGACGCCCGCGGGGCGGTAGGGATCGAGGAGGCCCGCCGCCTCGAATTGCAGCAGGCTGGTGGCGGCGATCCCGAGGAGGAGGTCGGCCTGCGGCGCGTCCCGCTCGGCGAGGACCCGATCGGTGACGATGCCGGTCGAGGCCCGCAGCCAGGCGATCTCGACGTCCGGCACCGCCGCCTCGATCGCCCGACGGATCGGGTCGAGCTGCTCGATCTCGAGGGCCGTGTAGGCGACGAGCCGGGTGCGGTCCGCCGCCGCGGCCGGCGCCGGACAGGCGGCGAGGCCCGGGAGCGCGAGGATCAAGAGTGCAAGGCCCCGGAGCGCACGACCCCGGAGCGCGAGGGCGAGCGAGGCCCGGAACCGCCGGAGAGCCGCGCGGCCTGCCCTCCTCCCACTCGCCGATGCCGCCTTCCGCACCGCGCTCCCTCTCGCTTCGCCGCAGCCGCTCGGCCCCGATCAAGTGTCGCGAAAGTCGTGGCCCGTCTCGCGATGAACACCCGCGGCACGACACAGGTCCGAACGGGCGAAGCGTCGGCGTGCCGACATGCATCTGCTTTAAGCCGACCCCGATACCGGCACCATCCGGAACCGGAAGTCCCTGCGACGGTGCGATGACGCGCCGCATGGCGCGGCGGAAAGACCAGCGCGGCGGCCGAAAGGCCCGCGCACACGGGAAGCCGGCACGATGGTGCAGCGCCGTTTTCGCCACGGCCCCCTCGCGACGACGCCGAACCGTACGATAGGTCGTTGATATTGCCAGTTATTCCGTGCCGGGAGGGTACCCACCCGCCCCCGACTTGCTCTAGGATGACGGCCGCACGGACCGTTTCCAGAGACGCCACGGTATGACCCAACCGACTCCGCCAGTCGCCCTGATCGCGGATGACGACGATTTCTTCCGCCTCGCCGTGGTGGCGATCCTGACCCGCAACTTCGGCTTCTCCGAGGTCGTCGAGACCGGTTCCCTCGACGCCGCCGTCGATCAGCTCTCGACCCGCCGGGGCGCCGTGACCCTGGCGCTGTTCGACCTGGCGATGCCCGGAATGGAGGGCCCCGGCAGCCTGAGCGCGGTGCGCGAATGCTTCCCGGCCGTGAAGGTGGCGGTGGTCTCGGCCTCGACGGAGCGCAACAAGATCCTCACCGCCCTCGAGGTCGGGGTCCACGGCTACATCCCGAAGGGGATCGGCTCGGCCGAGCTGACCCGGGCCGTCGGCATGGTCCTCGACGGCCAGGTCTTCGTGCCGGCCTCCCTGGCGGTGCTCGACGGGGCGGGCCCGCGCCCGGCGCTCGAGTCGCGGAGTCCCGCCTTCGACGGACGTCCGGACGGGCGGCAGGACGGGCGCCAGCTCCGCATCCCCGACCTGACGCCGCGCCAGCGCGACGTGCTGGCGCTCCTGGTCGAGGGACGCTCGAACAAGGAGATCGCCCGGCGGCTCCAGCTCGGCGAGGGCACGGTCAAGGTCCACATGGCGGCGCTCCTGCGCAGCCTCGGGGTGCAGAACCGGGCCGCGGCGGCGGTGGTCGGGGCACGGCTCCTGGCCGATTGATCTTCGCCAGTCGATCTTGACCGATCGATCGCGGTCGGGCCGCTCGGCGTTACGATCAGGAAAAGAAG
The DNA here is from genome assembly GCF_016804325.1 of Methylobacterium aquaticum. Classification (NCBI taxonomy): domain Bacteria; kingdom Pseudomonadati; phylum Pseudomonadota; class Alphaproteobacteria; order Hyphomicrobiales; family Methylobacteriaceae; genus Methylobacterium; species Methylobacterium aquaticum. Next base: position 2,177,800 of record NZ_CP043627.1, on the reverse strand, counting down.
CGGGTGCCGAAGCCTGCAAACAAGCCGGGCCCGGCGACGTGGCGACAAGGCAGCATTGACCTTTCGCTCAATGCTCTGTCCGGCTGGACCGAATCACTCCCGTCCCGGACCTCTTCCGGCAATGCCGCGCCCTCCGGATACTTCCCCTGGGGCAGGACACTAAAACTTATTTTAACTTGACACTGTAGCCCGTCTTCGTATCACCTTCCCGTGTGTGGGGGAGGCGGTGACAAGTGCTCGCTTCACCGGTCGAATGTGCGATCGCGGCGTGATGGAGCGCAGCCGCGCGACGGAAGGCGACGGGAAAGAGTGATGGATCGGGAAGCGATCGGAACGGAAAGCATCCACGCGACCCTGGACGCCCTGCTCAACCTGCCCCCCTTGAGGAAATCGCCGCAGCTCTCCGCCTTCCTGTCCTACGTCGTGCGCGAGAGCCTGGCGGGACGCGGCAGCCTGCTCAAGTCCTATACCATCGCGACCGACGCGCTGGGCCGCTCGACCAGCTTCGATCCGGCGACGGACGCGATCGTGCGGGTCGAGGCCCGGCGCCTGCGCCAGGTGCTGCAGCAGATCTACGCCGACCCCGCCTGCGCGCTCGACGTGCGCATCGACCTGCCGCTGGGCCGCTACGAGCCGAGCTTCCGGCAGATCGCCCCGGCGTCGGGACCATCCTCGCCAGCCGGCTCGCGGGAGCCGGCGTTGAGCGGCATGCAGGAGAGCGAGCAGCGCTATCGCGCGCTGGTCGAGGCGAGCGCGGCGGTGGAGTGGCGGTCGGGCCCCGACGGCGGCCTGATCCAGACCTTCGGCCTGAATTCGCGCACCGGCCTGAGCGATGCCGAGCTTTCCGGTTTCGGCTGGCTCGACGCCCTGCATCCGGGGGATCGCGGCGCGGTCGAGGCCCTGTGGCGCGCCTGCTGCCAGAGCGGCACGCCGCTGGACGCGACCTACCGGGTACGCCACGTCGGCGGCCAATACCGCTGGATGCTCGGCCGCGCGGTGCCGCTCGAGAGCGCCGAGGGCACGATCCGGGAATGGGTCGGCACCATGGCCGACATCGACGAGCAGATCCGCGCCGCCGAGGCCCTGCGCACCAGCGAGGAACGGTTGCGCCTCGCCGTCGCGGCGGCCGGTATGATGACCTGGGACGTCGACGTGGCGACCCGGGAGGTCACCTGCTCGGAATTCGGCGCGAACCTGATGGGCGTGACGACGGGATCGCTCGACGAGCTCTTCCTGGCGATGGTGGTGCCGGACGATCTGCCGGCCGTCCTCGCCAGCCTCGAGCCCGCCCTGCGGGGCGAGGGCACCTACGACGCGCAGTACCGCATCGTCCACGAGGACGGCATCCGCTGGATCTCGGCCCGCGGCAGCCTGATGACCTCCTCCGACGGCCGCCCCCGGCTGATCGGCGTCGCCTGCGACATCTCCGGCCGCTACGTCGATTCGCACCCCGCCGAGGAGCGGCGGTTGTCGGCCTGACGCTGCCGTCCCGTTCTCGGGGGCTTCAGGCCGCGGCCTTGGCCGGGCGGGGCCCGCGGGGCGCGGCGGCCCGCTTGCGGGGCGGCTTCGGAGCCGACTCCCTGGGAGCCGGATCCTTGGCCACCGGTGCGGTCCCGCGCTCGCTCCCGTGCCACCAGCCCTGCCAGCTCCAGCCGCCCGGCCCCGTGACGGCATAGAGCACGAAGCCGGCGGCGAGGCCGAGCTGGGCGAGAAACAGCTCCTGCTCGATCCGGGCGACGGCGCCGGAGAACTCCCAGAACCGGTGCAGCAGCAGGCCCGCCACCACGGCGTGGAGGGCGAGACCGAGGCCGACGAGGCGCGGCAGCAGCCCGAGCAGGACGAGCAGCGGGCCGAAGATGCCGATCACCACCGAGGCCGTCGCGACGGCGTTCGGGTACGGCATGCCGGTTCCGGCGAGCGTGAGGGCGAAGCCCGAGGGGTTGAGCGCCCGCCCGATCGCCGCCGGCAGCAGGGCGGCGGCAAGGAGCAGCCGTCCGGCGAGCAGGATTCCATCGTTGCGCGCAGCCATCCCGAGCCCCTTCATCCGTTCGCCGGACGGTGGCGCGGGACCGGTTAAGGGGGCTCTACCGGGCGAACAGCCGGCCGCGCTCGGTCCACAGCACCGTGGCAAGGGCGAATCCGCTCAAGGCGCAATAGCCGAGTGCGAGCGGCGTGACCGTGCCGTCGAAGGACTGTCCGACGACGAGGCCGCAGAAGGCCGCGAGCAGCGTGGTGTAGAAGCCGAGGAACGAGGAGGCGGTGCCGGCGATCGCCGCCAGGGGCTCCATCGCCAGGGCGTTGAAGTTCGGCATCGCGAAGCTCATCAGGAACTGGCACGCCGCCAGGGTGACGATGAGAAGCCAGAGCGGCGGCGTCCCGGAAAAGGCCAGGACGAGCGCGAGCTGGAGGCAGGCGGCGAGGAACAGCCCGATTGTGCCGCCATGGGCCAGCCGCCGCATGCCGAGGCGGCGCACGAGGCGGGCATTGATCAGCGTCGCCACGCCCATCGCCCCGGCGATCAGCGCGAAGGCGACCGGGAACAGGGCCCCGAGATGGTAGAGCCCGGTATCGAAGACGGCCTGCGCCGAACCGACATAGCCCATGATGCAGCCGGTGGTGAGGCCGAGCGCCGTGGCGTAGCCGAGGGAGGCCCGGGTCCGCACCGTGACGGCGATGCCCGCCCCGATCGCCCGGGCCGAGACCGGCCGGCGGAAGGCCGGGTGCAGGGTCTCGGGCAGGCGGGTGCCGAACCACGCCAGGGTGACGAGGGCGAGCGCCAGCATCAGGCCGAAGATCATCCGCCAGCTGCCGGCGAACAGGACGAGGCTGCCGAGCGAGGGCGCCAGAATCGGCACGATGAGAAACACCATCATGCAGAACGACATGACCCGGGCCATGTCGCGCCCCTCGTAGCGGTCGCGCACGATCGCCACCGCGAGCACGCGGCCCGCCGCTCCCCCGACGCCCTGGATCGCGCGGGCCAGCAGCAGCACCTCGAAGCTCGGCGCCAGCATGGCGAGCACGCTGCCGGCGAGATAGATGCCGATGCCCGCGATCAGGGCCGGGCGCCGCCCGGTCCCGTCCGAGACCGGGCCGTAGACGAGCTGGGCGGTGCCGAAGCCCAGCATGTAGACATAGACCAGGAGCTGCAGCCGGTTGGGGTCCTGGACCGAAAAATCGTGCTGGATCGCCGGGAAGGCCGGCAGGAAGCTGTCGATGGTGACGGCGGTCAGGCCCATCATCAGCGCCATCAGGGCCACGAACTCGACGAAGCCGGGCCCGGCCCAGGCCGATTCGGCCCGGGTCGTCTCGAGCTCGGTCGCCTCGAGCTCGGTCTTCTTGGGCTCGGCCGTCTCGGGCTCGGTCGCCCCGCCGCTCGCGCTGCTTGCCATAATTATCCCGAGGGGCCGGCTCTCGCGGAAAGGCGGCCGGCAACGGCGCCGAGCAGTGACGCAGGCCCGCCGGACCCGCAAGGCGGGACGCGGCATGGCTGCGATGCGGCACTCCTCCGCCCTCGGGGCGCGGCGTTCGCGCAGGGCGGCGGCGCCGACATCCTGCTCGATCCCTGCCGGCGCGATTCCGCCCCGGCGGTCGCCGTCGCGGCGCGCCACGCCGCCACCCGCAGGGGTTGGTGCCGATCCTCATAGCCGACCACGCCGATCGAAGGCCGGTCACGTCAGGACGCCCGGCATCGCGCCGACTCATCCGGCCACCGCCTATGGCTACATCCAGCCGGCGCCTCCTGCCGGGCGAGGCCGGTGCGGACGGAGCGCGCGTCGTCGCGCGCTTCCTCGAGAAGCCGGACGCCGCGCGCGCTGCAGATCTCGATCGACGCCGCGGTGATGGAGCGGACCGCCCGGGCCGGCGTGCTGCCTGTGAGCTTCCCGTGGTCGGATATCGGCACCGGGGGCGCCGTGTGGGAGGTCTCGCCCCGGGATGGCGACAGCGCGATCTTGACTTGCCCTCGTATCGCGAGACCGGCCTCGGGAACACGATCGTCTTCGCTATGCCGCACCATTAAGGAACAAGTAGCGATTCTGACCTAAGGAGAGAGGACCCGGTCGCGGGCGCGGCACAGGAGAGCACGATCTTGGCTGCCGGCATTCCCGCAGAGTTCGACGAGACCGGCCGCCTGGACTGGCTGCTGCGCTTCGATGCCCCGACCGACGCGCGATACGAGGCGGATCATGGCCGGGAGCGGACGACCGCCCTGCGGCAGCTCATCCTGGTCGGGCTGATCTTCTACAACATCTACAACTTCACCGCCATCTGGCTCATGCCGGACATCTTCGAGCTGAGCGTCGTGGTCCGCCTGCTCGTGGTGACGCCGGCCTCGCTCGCCCTGGCCTGGATGCTGTCGCGGAACGGATCGGCGATGCGCGAGATGCTCGTGCTCGGCGGCCTGATCGGCTCCATGGTGATGCCGATGCTGCTGTTCTGGCTGACCACGGCCCCGCTCGGCGTCTTCACGTTCGGTGAGTCGATCCTGGTCGTCATCTACGGCAATCTGTTGCTGGCACTCCGCTTTCGTCACGCGCTGGTCTTCACGGCGTTCGCGTTCCTGTTCGCGACGCTGGCCGTGTGCACGAAGAACGGGCTCGATCCCGAATTGCAGCTCGCCTTGCCGGTCCAGTACGGGACGGGCTGCGTGTTCTCCCTCTACGCGAACTTCCGCATGGAACGGCAGCGCTGCATCGAATATCTTCGTGTGCTTGCTGCGCAATCCGTCTCCGAGGCGGCGGAGGCGGCGCGGGAGCGCTACCAGGGCCTGTCGCATACCGATGCCCTGACCGGCCTGCCGAACCGCCGCCTCCTCGACGAGACCACCGAGGAGTGGTGCGCCGGCGAGCGCGCCGTCGCCCTGCTGATGATCGACATCGATCACTTCAAGCCGTTCAACGACACGTTGGGGCACCCGCAGGGCGATGCCTGCCTGTGCCGCGTGGCGGCCCTGTTCGCCACCTTCGTGCCGGGACCCGAGACGGTGACCGGGATCCAGCCCGACATCCTGGCCGCCCGCTTCGGGGGCGAGGAATTCACCTTCGCCCTGCGCGATGCCGGAGCGCCGGAGGCGGTCCGGTTCGCCGCCGCCCTGGTGCGCGCCGTCGCGGCGCTCGACATCCCCCATCCGAGCCGTCCGGACGGCGTCGGAATCGTCACGATCAGCGTCGGCGTCGCGCTGAAGGATGCAGGCGCCCCCGGGTCTCGGCAGGCGCTGTTCGCGGAGGCCGACCAGGCGCTCTACCGGGCCAAGAGACGGGGACGGAACGGCTACGCCCTGGCGGAGGGCAACGGCGCGGTGGCGGCGATCCCGTCGGTGTCGGTGATCGCCAACATCGCCTAATACCACTGGCCCAAGGTGCTGACGCACCGGTCCATTGACCCATATCGAATTGTCTATGCCAAGCCAGAGGCTTGACGAAAATTCGAGAATGGAACCAAAGGTCGTTTTCAACGACCGTTGGTCTTAAGACCCGAAGACCGCCTCAGGAACACCCGAAGGCCCACCGGACCCATGCGAGCAGCCGCAGGGGCGGGTCAGCGCCCGGTGCAGCGCAGGGCCTCCCGCTGGCAGGCGAAGCCCGGCGTCGAGCAGTGGACCCCGTCGGCGCCGCGGGTGCAGACGCGGCAGGAATCGGTCCATTCGCGGCAGCCGGGATCCTCGGCCGGCGACATCGCGACGGGGTGCGCCGCAGGGCCGCGGCTTGGTGCGACATGGGCCACGAGGATCGTCGCCAGGGTGGCGGCGGCGGCGATCCACGCGAAGGCGGCATCGCGGGAGCGGTCGGGTCGGAAATCGGCCATGCCGAGGGTCCTCACCCGCCGCTCCCCGCCTGTCAATCCGCCGGCTCGCTTACTCGGCCGCGCGGACCTCGGGTGTTCCCACGCCGGAGGCGGCGAGCCGCGGCGCGGACGAGGTCTCGGCCACCGGCAGCTCGTCCTCCTCGGCCAGGACCACGAAGCGCCCGGCCTCGCCGTCATAGACCAGCAGGTGGCCGGTCTCGATCTCGAACAGCCAGCCGTGCAGGGTGAGCTGGCCCGAGGCGAGCGCGCTCGCCACCGCCGGATGGGTGCGCAGGTGGTTGAGCTGCACCAGCACGTTCTCCATCGCCAGGGCGTGGAGGCGGCGCTTGTCGTCGATGTCGTCGGGATAGGCGTCGCAGACGATCTTGCGGGCCGCCTCGCCGTGGCGCAGCCAGGCGCCGACATTCGGCATCTTCTCGGCGAGGCCCGGCGTGAGCAGGCCCTTCATGGCGCCGCAATCCGAGTGGCCGCAGATCACGATGTCGCGCACGCCGAGCGCCATCACGGCATACTCGACCGCCGCGGTCACGCCGCCCAGCATGGTGGCGAAGGGGGGCACGATGTTGCCGACGTTGCGGGTGACGAACAGCTCGCCCGGACCCGCCTGGGTGATCAGCTCCGGCACGACGCGCGAATCGGCGCAGGAGATCACCAGGGCCTTCGGCTTCTGGCCGTCATGGACGAGGCGCTGATAGACGGAGCGCTGGCTCGGAAACACCTGCTCGCGGAACTGCGTGAAACCCTGAACGATATTGTCCATCATCGGCAACCTCCTTTCGCTGGGGCACGATCGTGTCGGCCCCGTCGGGACCGCATCACCGTGCAGGGAACGTGACAGGCGCCGGCCGGTTGCCTCGGGCCCGGCCTCTCCCTCTGCGTCATCTGGCCCGGCTTCGCGGCGGGATGAGAGGTCCGGCCGTCATCGTGGCCGTTCGCGGTGCGCTATGACGGCGCGGCGAATTCTGCGACGAAGGGGCGTCCGCGCTTTCCCGGAGACCGCTCCCGCCATGCATCCGCACACCTTCCTCTGCGTCGACGCCCATACCTGCGGCAACCCGGTGCGGGTGGTCGCCGGCGGCGGCCCGGTCCTGCCCAACGTGCCGATGGGCGAGAAGCGGCAGATCTTCGTCGCCGAGCACGATTGGGTGCGCCGGGCCCTGATGTTCGAGCCGCGCGGCCACGACGCGATGTCGGGCTCGATCCTCTATCCGCCGTCGCGGGAGGATTGCGAGCTCGGCGTGCTGTTCATCGAGGTCTCGGGTTGCCTGCCGATGTGCGGCCACGGTACGATCGGCACCGTCACGGTGGCGCTGGAGCAGGGCTTCGTGGTGCCGCGCGTCGAGGGGCGCCTGTCCCTCGAAGTACCGGCCGGCAAGGTCGAGGTCGAGTATCGCCGCAACGGCCGCTTCGTCGACGAGGTCCGGCTCTACAACATCCCGAGCTACCTGCACGCCGCCGGCGTGCGGGTCGAGGTGCCGGGGCTCGGGCCGCTCACCGTCGACGTGTCCTATGGCGGCAACTTCTACGCCATCGTCGAGCCGCAGGCCGGGTGGGCCGGCCTCGACGGCATGACCTCCGCCGACATCCTGACGCTGAGCCCCCGCGTGCGCGAGGCGGTGCAGCGGGCCGTCGCCCCGGTCCACCCGGAGGATCCGCGCATCCAGGGCCTGAGCCACGTGATGTGGGCCGACGGCCCGAAGCACCCCGAGGCCCATGCCCGCAACGCCGTGTTCTACGGCGACAAGGGATCGACCGCTCGCCCTGCGGCACCGGCACCTCGGCCCGGATGGCGCAGCGCGTCGCCAAGGGCCTGTTGAAGGTCGGCGACGACTTCGTCCACGAGAGCATCATCGGCACGCTGTTCCACGGCCGGGTCGAGGCGGCGGCCGAGGTCGGCGGACGCCCCGCCATCCGCCCGAGCATCGGCGGCTGGGCCCGGGTGATCGGGCACAACACCATCCTGGTCGACGAGCGCGATCCCCTCGCCTTCGGGTTCCAGCTGGCGTGAGTACCTCCTTCGATCGGCTTCGTCCGCAGGATCCTGGACAGAGGCCGCGAACTCCCACCCTCCACCTCATCCTGAGGTGTTGGTCGATCATCAATCGACTGACCTCGAAGGAGGGCTCCAGAAGTCTCTGAGATTCCTGGAGCCCTCCTTCGAGGCCGCTACGCGGCACCTCAGGATGAGGTCGCGAATGGGGAGAAAGGGACGCATGCGGGGCGAGCCTCGCCGATGAGACAGGCTCGGAGGTGTGGAATCGTCATTGCGACGCCCCCTCCCCGATCATCGTGAAGCCCTGCGCCTCGAAGAAGCGCCGGGCGGCCTTGCTCCGTAGGTAGGCGAGGAAGCGCGCGCCCCCGTCGCCCTTCGCCTCAACGGTGACCGCGAAGGGATAGACCACCGGCGGGTGGCTGCCCTCGGGAAAGACCCCCACCACCTTCACGCCCGGATCCGACTTCGCGTCGCTCTCGTAGACGACGCCGAGCGGCGCCTCGCCGCGGGAGACCAGCGCCAGGGCCGCCCGCACGTTGTCGGCCTGGGCGAGCCGCGGCTGCACCTGCGCCCACAGGCCCAGTTTCTCGAACGCCGCCTTGGCGTATTTGCCGATCGGCACCGAGCTGACCTCGCCGGTGGCGAGCCGCCCGTCGGGGCCGAGCGTCAGCGAAAACCAGTCCGGCGTGAATGCCGCCTCGGTCACCCTGGCATCCTTGGGCGCCACCACCACCAGGCGGTTGGCGAGCAGGTTCACCCGGGTCTCGGGCCGGATCAGCTTGCGGGCGGCGAGGTAGTCCATCCATTCGAGATCGGCGGAAGCGAACAGATCGGCGGGCGCGCCCTGCTCGATCTGGCGCGCCAGCGCCGAGGAGGCGGCGTAGCTCGCCCGCACTGGAAGGCCGCTCTCCGCCGTGAAGGCCTGGCCGGCCGCGTCGAGGGCGTTCTTCAGGCTCGCCGCGGCGAAGACCGTGGTCGGTTCGGCGGCCGAGGCCTGGCCTGCGAGGAGGAAGAGGCAGGCGGCCCAGAGGGCGCGGGTGCGGCGCATGGGAGGAATCCTCTCGTGGCGACCGGTGGTCGGCCGGCGCAGACTATGCCGGCGCGTGCGGCGCCGGCCAACTGCGACTCATGACAGGGCGGCCAGAGGGCCATGACGGTCAGGCCCAGATCGGCTGGAGCAATGCCCGATCCGAGCAACATCATCAGTCGATAGGGACCTCACTCTCACCGCGTCATTCCGGGGCCGCGAAAGCGGAGTCCGGAATGACGAAGAGGATTTTCGAGACTGTCGAGATCAATCGAACAGGATCTCAGGCGGCTAATGGAATCCTCTTCATGTCACGATCACCGGCTCGCCCGCGTGATCGCCCGGTCCGCATTCACCCGCGCCGTCCAGTCCCTGGCCTTATCCTCGCCCTTCAGATCGACGAGTTGCGCCCCGCCGACATCGGCGTTCTTGAACTCCGCCCCGGACACGGTCGCGCCGGTCAGGTTCGCCCCCGACAGATCGGCGCCCAGCAGCACCGCGTCGCTGAGGTCGGCACCGCGCAGGTCGGCATAGTCGAGCCGGGCGCGGCCGAGATCGGCGCCGCGGAGGTTCGCGCCGGTGAGGTTCACCGAGACGAACACCGTCCGCATCAGGCCCATCGACTGGTTCTTGAGGTCGGCCCCGCCCTTCAGACCGGCGAGATTCGCCCCGCTCAGGTTGGCACCGCGAAAGTCGCCGATCGGGACCGCGCGGCTGAGATCGGCGCCGCTGAAATTCGCGTCACGCGCCATGATGCCGAACATCCGCGCGCCGGCGAGCTTGGCGCCGGAGAGGTCCGCCTTGAGGAACCAGGATTGTTCGAGGTTGGCACCGCTGAGATCGGTACCCCGCAAAAGGGCCTTGTTCAGGCGCGCGGTGCGCAGGTTGGTGCCCCGCAGGTCGAGGCCGGAGAGATCGAGGCCGGACAGGGACTTGCCCGAGAGGTCGACCGGCCCACCCCGGGCGATCAGCGCCTCGACGTCGGCCCGGCTCATCTCGGCCCGCGTCATCGCCGGCGAGGCCATGTCGGCACCGAGCAGCATGTCCTGCTCGGCGGCGGCCGGGCCTGCGGCCAAGGCGGCGAGCGCGGCAAGAAGGGTCAGGGCGCGCATCGGTTCACTCCCGTCGGGATGCGGCGCCGGTGAATCGGGCGCTCGCTGATTGTCCGCAATAGAGCATCGCGGCCTTCCCGACGCGAGGGGCACGAACGGCCAAGGAACGGCCGAGGAACGGCTGAGTGCGCGGGCCGGCTCGATGAGCCGGCCCGCGCGAAGTCGGTCAGTGGCTATGCGCGTGGTCCCGCGCCGGCTCCGGTGCCTGCACCGCCCCCGGCGCCGCCTCGAGGTTCTCCTCGCGCACGCGCTTCCTCTGGAAGAACCGCATCGCAACGACGAAGAAGACCGGGACCAGGATCACCGCCAGCACGGTAGCGGAGATCATCCCGCCCATCACGCCGGTGCCGATCGCCTGCTGGCTCTTCGAGGCCGCACCGGTCGCGATGGCGAGCGGCACGACGCCGAAGATGAAGGCGAGCGAGGTCATCACGATCGGGCGGAAGCGCAGGCGCGAGGCCTCGACCGTGGCGGTGTCGAGCCTGGTGCCGGGCTTCCAGAGTTCCCGCGCGAACTCGATGATCAGGATCGCGTTCTTGGCCGACAGGCCGATGATCGTGATGAGCCCGATCTTGAAGTACACGTCGTTGGGCATGTCCCGGATGAGCACGCCGGCGACCGAGCCGATCACGCCGAGCGGGATGACGAGCATCACCGCGAGCGGGATCGACCAGCTCTCGTAGAGCGCGGCGAGGCACAGGAACACGATCAGCACCGAGAGGGCCAGCAGCAGCGTCGCCTGCGAGCCGGCCTGCTTCTCCTGGAGCGACTGACCGGTCCAGGTGTAGCCGAAGCCCTTCGGCAGCTGGGTCATCAGCCGCTCCATCTCGGCGATGGCCTCGCCCGAGGTGAAGCCCGCCGCCGGCTCGCCGGTGAAGCGGACCGACTGGTAGCCGTTGAAGCCGATGATCTGGGACGGGCCGACGCTCCATTTCAGGTGGGCGAAGGACGACATCGGCACCATCGTCCCCTGCTGGTTCTTGACGCCGTAGTTCAGGAGGTCGGTGGCGTTGAGGCGCTGGTTGTCCTCGGCCTGGACGATCACCCGCTGCATCTTGCCCCGGTTGGGGAAGTCGTTGGTGTAGACCGAACCGAGATTGACCTGGATGGTGTCGTTGATGTCGGCGAAGCTGACGCCGAGCGCCGCCGCCTTCTCGCGGTCGATCACGAGCTCCGCCTGCGGCGCGGGCGGCAGGCCCTCGACGTAGACGTTCTTGAGGATCGGGCTCTTGCGGGCGATCGCCAGCAACTGCTCCTGGGCCGCCATCAGGGCGGCGTAGCCCTTCTGGGCCCGGTCCTGGAGACGGAAGCTGAAGCCCGAGGCGTTGCCGAGGTTGTCGATCGGCGGCGGCTCCAGCGCCTGGATCACCGCGTCGCGGTAGCCCGCCATCGCCTTGTTGGTGCCGGCGACAAGAGCCGCCGCCGACTGGTCCTTGCCGCGCTCCGACCAGGGCTTCAAGGTCACGAAGGCCTGCGACGTCATCTGGCCCTGGCCGGAGAACGAGAAGCCGTTGACGATCGTCACGGTCGCCACGCCCGGCTGGGCCAAGAGGTGCTCCTCGGTCTTCTTCACCGCGGCGAGCGTGCGATTGAAGGAGGAGCCCGGCGGGGTCTGGATGTCGACGGTGAAGAAGCCCTGGTCCTCGACCGGCAGGAAGCCCTCGGGCAGGCGCACGAAGGCGTAGGCCGTACCAGCGACGAGGATCATGTAGACCACCATCATCCGGCCGGACTTCTTCACCGCCCAGGCGACGCCGCGGCCGTAGCGCGCGGTCTCGCGGTCGACGATGCGGTTGAACCAGCCGAAGAAGCCGCGCTTGGCGTGACCGTGCCCTGCCTCGATGGGCTTCAGCAGCGTGGCGCAGAGCGCCGGCGTCAGCGACAGCGCCAGGAAGGCCGAGAAGGCGATCGAGGTCACCATCGCGATCGAGAACTGGCGGTAGATGATGCCGACCGAGCCGGGGAAGAACGCCATCGGGATGAACACCGCGACGAGCACCAGCGTGATGCCGATGATCGCGCCGGTGATCTGGCCCATCGCCTTGCGGGTCGCCTCCTTGGGCGACAGGCCCTCCTCGGACATGATCCGCTCGACGTTCTCGACGACGACGATCGCGTCGTCGACCAGGATGCCGATCGCCAGCACCATGCCGAACATGGTGAGCACGTTGATCGAGAACCCGGCGAGCAGCATGATCGTGCAGGTGCCGAGAAGCGCGATCGGCACCACGATCGTCGGGATCAGGGTGTAGCGGATGTTCTGGAGGAACAGGAACATCACGATGAACACCAGCACCACCGCCTCGACGAGGGTGTGGAGCACCTTCTCGATCGAAGCCTCGACGGCGGGGGTGATGTCGTAGGGGATGTCCCACTTCACCGTGTCGGGGAAGAACTGGGACAGCTCGACCATCTTGGCGCGGATGGCCTTGGCGGTGTCGAGCGCGTTGCCGTCCGGCGCCAGCGTCACCGAGATGCCGGCCGCCGGTCCGCCGTTGAGGCGGGTGGTGAACTTGTAGTCCTCGCCGCCGAGCTCGATGCGGGCGACGTCGCGCAGGCGCACGGTCGAGCCGTCGGGATTGGCGCGCAGGACCACCGCGCCGAACTCCTCGGGCGCCCGCATCTGGCCCTTGACGACGATCGGGTAGTTGACCGCGTTGGTCTCCGGGCTCGGCTGGGCGCCGACGGCGCCCGACGCAATCTGGACGTTCTGGCGGGTGATCGCCTGGGTCACGTCGGCGGCGTTGAGCGACAGGCCGCGGAGCTTGTCGGGGTCGATCCAGACCCGCAAGCTGCGCTCGGTCGAGTACAGGGTGGCGCGCCCGACGCCCGGGATGCGGCGGATCTCGTTGATGACGTTGCGGATGAGGAAGTCGCCGAGCGCGACCTCGTCCATCGACCCGTCCTTGGAGACGAGGGTGATGATGTTGAGGGTCGCGGCCGAGGCCTCCTCGACCAGGATGCCCTGCTGGCGCACTTCCGCCGGCAGGCGCGCCTCGACGCGCTTGAGGCGGTTCTGCACCTCGACGCCGGCATAGCCCGGATCGGTGCCCGGCTCGAAGTTCGCCGTAATCTCGACGACGCCGAACGAGTCGCTCGCCGATTCGAAGCTCTGGATGTTGGCCGCCCCGTTCAGCTCATCCTCGATGAGGCGGGTCGTGCCGGTATAGAGATCTTCCACCGAGGCGCCCGGGAAGGCGGTGGACAGGGCGATCGAGGGCGGCGCGATGATCGGGTACTGCGCCACCGGCAGCATCGGGATCGTGAGCGCGCCGCCCAGACAGATGAACAGCGCGACGACCCAGGCGAAGACCGGCCGGTCGATGAAGAAGCTGGCCAAGGTGGTGGTCTCCTCAGCGCTGTTCGGTCGAGGCGGGGGCGGGGTGCGACCCCGACCCGGCCGACGCGACGGTGGTGGTCTCGAACGGCACCGCCGCGACCTGGGTGCCGGCGACGATCTTCTGGAAGCCCTCGGCGACGACCCGGTCGCCCTCCTTCAGCCCGTCGCGGATCACCCACTGGCCTTCGACCACCGGCCCGACCTCGACCGGCTGGAGCACCACCTTCTGGTCCGGCCCGACGAGCCAGACCTGGGCGCGGCCGTCGTTGGAGCGGTGCACCGCCTGCTGCGGCACCGCGATGGCGTCGGAATCGATGCCCTGCTTGATGCGCGCCCGCACGTACATGCCGGGGAACAGCTCGCCATGCGGGTTCGGGACCACGGCGCGGAGCGTCACCTGGCCGGTGCTCGGATCGGCTGTCACGTCGGAGAACAGCAGGCGGCCGGGCTCGGGATAGAGCGAGCCGTCATCCATGATGACGCGCACGCTCGCGACATCCGGCGCGAGGCGGTCGAGCTCGCCGCTGGCGAGATCCCGGCGCAGCTTGTTCAGTTCGCCGACCGACTGGGTGATGTCGACGTAGATCGGATCGAGCTGCTGGATCGTCGCCAGGTTGCTGGCGCCGCCCTGCTCGACGAGCGCGCCTTCCGTGACCAGCGCCCGGCCGATGCGGCCCGAGATCGGCGCCCGCACATCCGTGTAGCCGAGGTTGAGCTGGGCCCGGTCGCGCGCCGCCTTGGCGCCGGCGACCTCGGCCTCGGCCTGCTTCTGGGCCGCGAAGGCGGCATCGTACTGGGCCTGGCTCGCGGTCTGGCGCGACAGCAGGGTCTCCAGGCGCTCGGCCTGCTGGCGGGTCAGCACCAGGGCGGCCTCGGCCTTGGCCAGCGCCGCCTCGGCGCTGGCGAGGTCGGCCCGGAACGGCATCGGGTCGATCTTGTAGAGGATGTCGCCCTCCTTGACCTGGCTGCCCTGCTCGAAGGTGCGCTTGGTCACGAGGCCGGCGACGCGCGCCCGCACCTCGGCGATGCGGGTCGGCGCGGCCCGGCCCGGCAGGTCGCGCTCGTAGGGAATCGGCTGGTGCTTGACCGTCACGATCGAGACTTCCGGCGGGGCGGCAGGCGCCGCAGGCGTGGCGGCCTGCTGGGCCGGCTTGCAGGCGGCGAGCCCGAGGAAGAGGGCGGTCGCTCCAAGGAGGATGCGGCGGCGTTGGATCACGGGGCGGTCTTTCCTGCGCAAGGAGGACACGGCCGGGGCGCGATCGCGCCGCCGGGCGTCCAGGCAAAGGTCGGGTCGGCTCGCGGCGCGAGCCTCGAGGCAAAGGTCGGACGGGGCTCGCGGGGCGAGCCTCGATACGCGCCTCGGCGCTACTGCCGGGAGGCGACGACGGCTCGCGAGGCTCGCAAGGTTCCGAGGCGGAGATGTGACGGTGCGCCGGGTTCCGTTAAGGAAGCGGCCTTGTCGGGAACGACGTGGGGACCGTCGCGCTCAGGCCTTCGGCGGGCGCTCGGGCAGGGCGGCGCCGGCCTGGACCGGGATGCCGAGGCTGCGCGGGGGCAGGAGCGCCGCCTCGCCGGCCATCGGGTTCTCGGGCGGGCAGGCGAAGGTCGCGCTCGCCGCGCCGCCATCGTCGGGGCGGGGCGTGTCGACGCCGGTCGCCGTGAGGGTGCAGGCCGGGCTCTTCACCCAATGCGCGTGCAGGCTCTGCATCGGCGACGCGCCGTGGGCCGCCCGCAGGACCGGCTGCGGTCGGCCGGAGGCGGCATCGGCCGACGACATCGCCAGGAGGGCGAAGCCGAGGCCGACGAGGGCGGTCGCGCAGAGACGCGCGAGAGATGTCCAGAGACGACCGGTCACAGAGCGGAACAGTGGGGGTTCCGACCGCACCGCACAAGGCGCCGCGACATTCTGTCAGGGACGCGGCGGGATCCGGGCGGACGGCCCGCGGGCTTGATCGGAGCCGCGCATCGCCGTACCGATTTTTCGAAATCGAGGTCGTGAAATCGAGATCGGGAGAGAATGCCATGAGCGCGCCGCGGGACGTCTACATCTGCGATTACGTGCGCACGCCGATCGGCCGCTACGGCGGCGCGCTGGCGAAGGTCCGGGCGGACGACCTCGCCGCCGTGCCGCTGGCGGAGCTGGCCCGGCGCAACCCGGCCCTGAAGGAGGCGGTCGAGGAGGTATTTCTCGGCTGCGCCAACCAGGCCGGCGAGGACAACCGCAACGTCGCCCGCATGGCCCTGCTGCTCGCCGACTACCCCGAGCGGGTGCCGGGCCTCACTCTCAACCGCCTCTGCGCCTCGGGCCTCGACGCGGTCGGGGCGGCCGCCCGGGCGATCCGGGCCGGCGACATCGACCTCGCGGTGGCCGGCGGCGTCGAATCGATGACCCGGGCGCCCTTCGTGATGGGCAAGAGCGAGGGCGCGTTCCAGCGCCAGGCCGAGATCCACGACACCACCATCGGCTGGCGCTTCATCAACCCGGTGCTCAAGCACCAGTACGGCGTCGATTCGATGCCGGAGACCGCCGAGAACGTCGCCGAGGATTACCAGATCGGACGCGCCGACCAGGACGCCTTCGCGCTGCGCTCGCAAGCCCGGGCGACCCGGGCGCAGGACGACGGCACCTTCGCGGGCGAGATCGTCGCGGTCGAGATTCCCGACCGCAAGGGCGGCCACGTCAAGGTCGAGCGCGACGAGCATCCCCGGGCCGACACCACCGCGGAGGGTCTGGCGAAGCTCAAGCCCTTCGTGAGGAAGGACGGCACGGTCACCGCCGGCAACGCGTCCGGCGTCAACGACGGCGCCGCCGCCCTGGTGCTCGCCACCCGCGAGGCCGCCGAGCGCCATGGCCTGACCCCGATCGCCCGGGTGCTCGGCCTCGCCTCGGCCGGCGTGCCGCCCCGCATCATGGGGATCGGCCCGATTCCCGCCGTCGAGAAGCTCTGCGCCCGGCTCGGCCTCAAGCCGTCCGATTTCGACGCCGTCGAGCTGAACGAGGCCTTCGCCTCGCAAGCGCTCGCCTGCCTGCGCGGCCTCGGCCTCCCCGACGACGCCGATCACGTGAACCCGAACGGCGGCGCCATCGCGCTCGGCCATCCCCTCGGCATGTCGGGCGCGCGCATCGCCGGCAGCGTCGCCCTGCAGCTCGGCCGGACCGGCGGCCGGCTCGGCCTCGCGACGATGTGCGTCGGCGTCGGGCAGGGCGTGGCGCTGGCGGTCGAACGGGTCGGCTGATCGGGCCATCCTCGGTTGTGGAGCGGAGCGGGATTCCCGCCCCGCTCCCGGCCGCATCGGCGGGGGCACGCGCATCGGGGGACGAAAGTCCCATCGTGCCGCACTGCACCATGGCAGGCCCGCGTGGCATGGTTTAAGTATGAACCAGTCTCGCCCCTTCCCCAGGACCCGCGCGGACGATGCGCCCGCCTCCGCGGGACGGATCCCGCGGCGCAAGCGGTCCCCCCAGCGATCCCTCATGCGATCCCCGATGACCCGCCACGCTTTCCCCAACGGCCCCGCTCGTCCGTCGTCCGAACGGAGCCGCCGTTTCGCCCCTTCGTCCCGGTGAGGCCTGCCATGCCCAGCAAGACCGGATCGCGCCCGGACGCGGAGGATTCCCACGAGGCCGACGGCCCGGAGGCCGGCGACGCGGAAGCCGAGTTCCTGACCGTCCTCGGCCAGCGCGTCCGCACCATGCGGGCGGTGCGGGCGATGTCGCGCAAGGTGCTGTCGCAGACCTCGGGGCTCTCCGAGCGCTACATCGCCCAGCTCGAGGGCGGCCAGGGCAACGTCTCGATCATCCTGCTGCGCCGGGTGGCGCTCGCCATGGGCGTGCGGCTCGAGGACCTGATCGCCGCGGTCGAGAGCCCGCCGGACTGGCCGGTGGTGCGCGACCTCCTGGCGAAGGCGAATGCGGACCAGATCGCCGAGGCCAAGCGCATCCTGTCCGGCGCGGCCGCGCCCGGCGAGGGCCCGACGCAGCGCGTGGCGCTGATCGGCCTGCGGGGTGCGGGCAAGTCGACCCTCGGGCGGATCCTCGCCGAGCGGATGGGCTGGACCTTCGTCGAGCTGAACCGCGAGATCGAGCGCGAGAACGGCCTGTCGGTGGCGGAGATCTTCGCGATCTACGGCCAGGAGACCTATCGCCGCCTGGAGCAGGCCGCCCTGCGGAGCCTCGCCGAGCGGCCGGGCCCGATGGTGCTGGCGACCGGCGGCGGCATCGTCGCCGAGCCGGTCACCTTCGACCTGCTCCTGTCCTCGTTCTTCACCGTCTGGCTCAAGGCGCGGCCGGAGGAGCACATCCACCGGGTGCGCGAGCAGGCGGCCAAGGGCCTCGTCCAGGCCCGGATGCCCGACAGCGACAACGCCCTGCGGGAGATCCGCGCCGTGCTGATGAGCCGCGAGCCGCTCTATGCCCGCGCCCGGGCGGTGATCGACACCGCCGACCACACCGTCGCCGAGACCGCCGCCGAGCTGACCGGAATGGTCGAAGGCTATCTCGGGAATGCGCGGCGCCACGGCTGAGGCCCGGGTGCCACAACCGGGCCGGCCGGCGTGAAAATCGCCGGCTCGACCGGCGACCACACGCATTCTGGCCGCAAATGAGTCGGCAGGCTTCCCGATCACCACGGGACGCGTCGGGGTCGAGGAGCACGATGGAGAGTTCGAACCGGGCCGAGAGCTACGAGGCGGCGCACGAGGGTGGGGCGGGCCAGGTGGTCGAGGCGGCGCATTTCTCCGCCATCCGCAGCGTCCGCACCGAGGCGGAAGCGCTCCTGACGCTGGCCCGTGCCCTCGACAACGAGCTGAAGGCCGGGTTCGGCGCCGCCGTCGCGGCGATCCACGACATTCCCGGCCGGGTGATCGTGTCGGGCATCGGCAAGAGCGGCCATATCGGGCGCAAGATCGCCTCGACGTTGGCCTCCACCGGCACGCCGGCCTCGTTCATCCATCCGAGCGAGGCCAGCCACGGCGACCTCGGCATGATCACCTCGCAGGACATCGTGATCGCGCTGTCCTGGTCCGGCGAGACGACCGAGCTCGGCGACCTCATCAGCTTCTCGCGGCGCTTCGCCGTGACGCTGATCGGCATGACCTCCAACCCGGCCAGCACGCTCGGCCAGGCCGCCGACATCCTGCTGCCGCTGCCGCTGGTGAAGGAGGCCTGCCCGCACAACCTCGCGCCGACCTCGTCGAGCGTGATCCAGCTCGCGCTCGGCGACGCGCTGGCGGTGGCCCTGCTCGAGCGCCGCGGCTTCTCGGCCAGCGACTTCAAGGTCTTCCATCCGGGCGGCAAGCTCGCGGCCCGGCTCAAGACCGTGACCCAGCTGATGCATGCCGGCGAGGAGATGCCGCTGGTGCCCCGCGGCATCCGGGTCTCGGAGGCCCTGATCGCCGTGATGGGCAAGCGCTTCGGCTGCGCCGGCATCGTCGACGAGGCCGGCCGGCTCGTCGGCATGATCACCGACGGCGACGTGCGCCGCCACATGAGCCGCGGCGACGGCCACAGCGACCTCCTCGCCCGCCGGGTCGAGGAGATCATGACGCCGGCGCCGATCACCACCACCCCCGGCACCTTCGCCAGCGCTGCCCTGGAACTGATGAACCGCAGCCAGATCACCGCCCTGTTCGCGGTGGAGCGCGGGAAACCGGTCGGCATCCTGCACATCCACGATATCCTGCGGGCGGGCGTGGTCTAGAGCACGTCACGATTGCGCTGCAATCGCGAAGCTCTCCAGGTCTTTGATCTTACCGCATTTTCTCCGACGAACCGGCATCCACGTCGTCGGAAATGCTCCAACAGAGGCGCGGGCGGCCCTTCGGTCCCTCCCACCCTCGAACCTCATCCCGAGGTGCCGCGCAGCGGCCTCGAAGGAGGGCTCCAGACATCTCTGCGATCCCTGGAGCCCTCCTTCGAGGTCAATCGATCTTCGATCGACCAACACCTCAGGATGAGGCAGAGGGTGGGACGGTCGATCGGACGGCGGACTTACGCCGCCCCACCAGGCTCTTGCAGCTTTTCAGTCCGATCGTTCAATACGGCACCCCGCCCCGCCGCTTCTCCCGCATGGCCTCCGCGTACCACGTCAGCTCGTCGAGGAAGCGGCCGGTCGGGCGCTCCAGCCAGGGCTGGAGCGGGCGGCCCTCCTCGTCGAGCGCCTTGTGGACCTCGGGGATCGGCAGCAGCGACGGGATGCTCGGCGTGCCGAGCTCGCCCAGCATCGCGCGCAGCTGCATCGCCGCCCGCACGCCGCCGTAACGGCCGGCCGAGTAGCAGACGATCGCCGAGGGGCGCCAGAAATACTCTTCCAGGAAGTGGTCGAGGGTGTTGGAGAGGGCCGGCGGGATGCTGTGGTTGTACTCCGCCGAGACCACCACGAACCCGTCCGCCCGGCGATAGAGGGCGGCGAGCCGCTCCAGCGGCTCGGGCGCCTCGCCCTTCGGGTATTCCTTGTACATCCGCGTGAGCAGCGGCAGGGCGAGTTCCGCCGGATCGACCAGCGGCGCCTCGTGGCCACGGGATTCGAGGGCCTGGACCAGGTAGCGGGCGGCGCGCAGGCCGTTGCGCCCCTGGCGCACCGAACCGAGGATGACCGGGAACACGAGCGACATGGCGGGACTCCGGGAAGCGAGGACGCTCCCCGGAGTCTAACACCATCTTACATCATGCCGAGCATCCGCGGCAGCCACAGCGAGATCGCCGGGACGTAGGTCACGACCACCAGGAAGATCAGCATGGTGAGCAGCCAGGGCCAGACCGCGATGGTCAGTTCCGTGATGCCCATCCGGGTGATGCCCGAAGCGACGTAGAGGTTGAGCCCGACCGGCGGGTGGCACATGCCGACCTCCATGTTGACCACGATCAGGATGCCGAAATGCACCGGATCGATGCCGAGCTTGGCGGCGATCGGGAACAGGATCGGCGCCATGATGAGCACGATGGAGGACGGCTCCATCACGTTGCCGGCGACGAGCAGCAGGATGTTGACGATCAGCAGGAACACCACCCAGTTCAGGCCGGCCCCGGTGATCCAGCTCGCCATCGCCTGCGGGATCTGCTCGCTCGTCATCAGGAACGAGAACAGCACCGCGTTGGTGATGATGTAGAGCAGCATCGCGCTCATGTTGGCCGAATCGAGCAGCACCCGCGGCACGTCCTTCCAGGTGAGATCCCGGTAGACGAACAGCGCGATCACGAAGGCGTAGACGGCGCTGACAGCCGCGGCCTCGGTCGGCGTGAAGGCGCCGCTATAGATGCCGCCCAGCACCAGCACGATCAGCAGGAGGCCCCAGACCGACTTGCGGAACGCAACCCAGCGCTCGCCCCAAGTCGCCTTCGGCATCCGCGGATAGCCGAACTTGCGCGCCCGGTACCAGGTGGTGAGGCCGAGAAGCGCCGCCAGCATCAGGCCCGGGATCACGCCGGCGACGAACAGGGTCGAGATCGAGGCCGAGGAGACGCGCTGGCCGTCGGGCCCGGTCACCACCGCGCCGCTGGTGGCCACCGAATACATCACCATGACGATCGAGGGCGGGATCAGGATGCCGAGCGCGCCCGAGGTGGTGATGACGCCGGCGCCGAAGCGCTTCGGGAACCCCTGCGCCACCATGGCGGGCAGGATGATCGAGCCGATCGCCACCACGGTGGCCGGGCTCGAGCCCGAGATGGCGGCAAACAGCGCGCAGGCCATCACGCCGGCCAGCCCCAGGCCGCCGTGCCAGTGGCCGACCATCGAGGTGGCGAAGTTGATCATCCGCCGGGCGACGCCGCCATGGGTCAGGAAGTTGCCCGACAGGATGAAGAACGGGATCGCCATGATCTCGAAATTCTCGATCCCCGTGAACAGCTTGAGCGCCACCGCCTCGATCGGCACGGTGGTCATGGTGAACAGGAAGGTGAGCACCGAGAGGCCGAGCGCGATCGAGATCGGCATCCCGGTGAGCATCAGGGCGATGAGCAGCCCGAAGATGATGGCGGCATTCATCGGGCGGTGCCTCCGGTGCGGGCGTCGTTGGCCAGGTCTTTCGCAAGGTCTTCCGCGGCGTGCGGGCTCTCGACCACGCCCTCGACATGGCCCGGATCGTGGTGCGGCAGTTCCCCGGTGCGCCAGAAGCTCCAGGCGACCTGGAGGAAGCGGAAGCACATCAGGTAGGAGCCGAGGGGAATCGCCAGGTAGACGACCCAGCTCGGGATCTCGAGATCGGGCGTGGTCTGGTCGGTATCGACGAGGCCGTAGACGAAGCGCGCGCCCATCGTGCCGACGATGGCGGTGAACAGCGCACCGCAGAACAGGCCGAACAGCACGATCCGGTCGCGCCAGGCGGGCGGCAGCTGGTTCACCGCGACGTCGACGCCGACATGGATGCCGGTGCGCACGCCGTAGGCGGCGCCGAACTTCGCCATCCAGACGAACATGTAGATGCACAGCTCCTGGGCCCAGGAGAGGTGGATCGCGGTGGTGATCGGGTAGAGCAGGTCGATGCCCGACGCGTAGCGGTGGACGACGGCGACGAAGATCAGCAGCGTCGCGCCCGCCATCAGGCTCGCGATCAGGATCTCCTCGAGGCGGTCGAGGATGCGCAAGGGGTGCATGGGGTCTCCCGGGAGGGGTCGGGGCGTCGGAGCGTGGCGGCGTCAGGCCGGATCGCCGTCGGGCCGGTTTTCGCCGTCGGGCCGATTTTCGCCGTCGGGCCAAGCGAAGCGGATGTTGCGGTCGCGCAGGCCCGCCAGCACGACCTCGACGCCGCCGGACTTCACCATCCATTCGAGGCGGTGGTCGCGGTATTCGCGCCGGCGCCCGCCGGTGGTGTAGAGGTCGGCGGCCTCCGCCATCCGGGCCGCCGCCATGTCGAATTCCCGGAAGGTCTGGGCCACGGACGGGCGCTCGCGGACCCGCGCGTGCCAGCGCGCGAGCGCGCTGCCCGCTTCGGGCCCCAGCCCGTAATGCACCGAGCGGTTGACCATCGGCGCCGCCGCGGCGTCGGCCCAGCCGAAGGACGCGCCCCCGAACCACTCCGCCTCGCCGAGGCGGCCGGCGAGCCAGTCCTGCAGGATCCTCGTCTGCGACGCGGCCTGACCGCGCAGATGGTCGGCGAGGGCGCCGGTGGCGCGGCGGAACCACAGGATCTCGCCGAACCCCCAGTTCACCGCCTCGTACTGGGTGTCGCAGACCTCTTCCGTCATGCGGGCGACCGCGCGGGCGGCGGGGTCGCGCGGCAGCAGCGGCGGATCGGGCCAGCGTTCCTCGATGTATTCGAGGATCACGGTCGATTCGAAGAGGCTCAAGCCCCCGTCGACCAGCACCGGCACCTCCTGGCGCGGATTGGCCTGCGCGAAGTCGCCGTCGCTCCGGCCCGTGCCGAAGGTCTCCGGCAGCTCTGCGGTGAAGGCCACACCCTTCTCGCGCAGGGCGATCTTGACCTTCTGCGCATAGGACGAGAGCGGGTGCTCGTAGAGCAGCATGATGGTGGTTCCCCCCGAACCGTCTCGTTCGTTGGTGGCAGTCTCGCACGCGGCGGCGCGCCGCGGGAACCCGACGATGGTTGGGTTCCCGTCGCCGGGTGGCGGACGTCTCCGGGGAGGCGGGACGCGCGATCCTCGATCGCGCCCGTCCCCTACTTCATGTTTGCCGCGAAGATCCGGTCGAACTCGCCCGAGGCCTTCGCCAGGTGCAGCCACTGGTCGACATAGGCCTTGAACACCCCGTCGCCGCGCGGCAGCAGGAAACCCATCTCGCCGTATTGCAGCGGCCGGTCGGGATTCACCGCGCACAGGCCCGGATGCAGCGTCTCCTGGAGCTTCACCTCGACCGACTCGGCGACCATCACGTCGGCGCGGCCCTCGGCGATCTCCCGCCAGATGACGCGGTTGTCGGGAAAGAGCTGGATCTGCGCCTTGGCGAGGTTGGCGCGGGCGAACTTCTCGTTGGTGCCGCCGGGATTGACGACCACCCGGGTCGACGGCTGGTTGATCGCCTCCGTGGTCTGGTACTTGGAGACGTCGTCGCAGCGGACGATCGGCGCCTTGCCGTTCACCAGGTACATCTCGCTGAAGAAGGCCTCGCGCTGCCGCGGCAGCGTCACCGAGATGCCGCTCATCGCGATGTCGCACTTCGCCTTGAAGTCGGCCATCAGGTTCGACCACTTGGTCTGGATGAAGACCGCCTCGGCGCCGAGCGACTGGGCGAGGGAGCGGCCGAGATCGATGTCGATGCCGACGAAGTCGTTGGCGCCGTCGGGACGGTAGGAGAACGGGCGGTAATCGCCGGTCGTGCAGACGTTGAGAACCTTGCGCTCGATGACCTGGTCGAGGCGCGAGGGCTCCTCCGCCGCGAGGGCCGGACTCGCCGCGAGCACCAGCATCGCGCCCGCCACCCAGCGCGACGCCACCGAACACATGGCCATGACTCTTGCTCCCCTTCGCCACGCCCGTGGCGCGGGGCAACCTAAGCAGACTTGCGTCGGCGGGCCAACGCCTCGCCCGCTTAGGTTCTTGTTTCATCGCAGATTTTTCGCGCCGAACCGGTCACCGCTTCGGCGGAATCCGCCGAGAGCAATTTCCGTCGAGGCGGATACCGGTTCGCCGTGGAAGAATGCGGCAACGACGAGGGACTGGAGAGCGTCGCGCTTGCCACGCGGCCGGGGAGGCGGAAGGGGTGCGTCGAGGTCAGGGGGGCGTCCGCGGCGGGCATCCAAGGCCTCGGGCCGAAGGCCCCGCCCGCTACGCGTCGTCGCTCGCCAGGATGGCGGCCTCGGACGGGGCGTCGAGCGCGAAGACCAGACCGTCCGGCCGATAGGCGATCTCCGCCGTTCCGCCGAAATAGGCGCTCAGCGTGCGCTCGATGAGGGCGCTGCCGAACCCGCGCCGCGTCGGCGCCGTCACCGGCGGCCCGCCCCGCTCGCGCCAGTCGAGCCGGAACCGCGCCCCCGGTCCCGTCCCCTCCTCGGACCAGCGCACGTCCACGGTCCCGGTGTCGTTCGACAAAGAGCCGTATTTCGCCGCGTTGGTCGCCAGCTCGTGCAGAGCGAGCGCGAGCGCCACGGCGAGCTGGGGCTGGAGGGTGAGGGCGGGCCCGGCGAGTCGGATCCGCTTGCCGATCGCGCCGTGCGGGGACAAAGTCCCCTCGATCAGGTGGCGCAGGTCGGCCGAGCGCCAGGAGGCGTTGGTGAGCACGTCGGTCGCGGTGCCGAGCGCCACCAGTCGCGCCGACAGCGCCTCGCCGGCCGTCGGAAGGTCGGTGGCGTTGCGCAGGGTCTGCCGCGTCACCGACTGCACCACGGCCAGCACGTTCTTGAGCCGGTGGGCGAGCTCGCCGTTGAGGAGCCGCAACTCCTCCTCGGCCCGCTTGTGGGCGCGGAAGTCGCGGGTCACCGTGCCGGTGCCGACGACCTGGCCCGCGCTGTCGGTGATCGGGAAGGCCGAGTACAGGACCGGGATCGCCTCTCCCGTGCGGAAATGGCGGAAGGTCAGCTCGCCCGACCAACGGCCGTCGCACTCCAAAGCCGCCAGCATCTCCGCCATGACGGTGTCGACCTGCTCGGGCGGGAGGAAATCCGTGATGGTCAGGCCGGCGAGGTCGGCACGATCGAGGCCGACCATCCGCCTTGCAGCCTCGTTGAGATAGATGAAGCTGCCGTCGGTCCGCGCCATGCCGATGAAGTCGGTGCTGGTCTCGGCCAGCCGCACGAAGCGGTCGCGCTCCTCCTCGCTCTCGCGCAGGGCGGTGATGTCGCGCGAGACCGACAGGACGCGGTCGAACGTGCCGTCCGGGTTGCGGATCGGGCTCAACGCGACGTGCCACCATTTCGGCGTGCCCCGCATCGTGCTGGCGCGGCCGACGAAGCTCCGCGCCTGCCCGGCACGGGCCGCCGCCAGGGCGGTCACGGCCTCCTCATGGCCCCGTCCGGCCCAGAAATCGGGCCAGTGGCAGCCGCGGATCGCGTTGAAGTCGCTCACCTCCATCACCTGCTGGCCGCCCTCGGACATGAAGGTCAGCCGCCCGTCGAGGTCGAGCACCTTGATGCAGTCGGTCGAGCTGGCGAGCACGCTGGTCAGGAAGGCCTCGCGCTCCGCCGCCGCCGCCGCGCTCCGCCGCGATTCGGCCTGCGACGTCTCCGCCTCGATCAGCGCGTGCCGCAGGGCGACGACCAAACCGACCAGCCCGGCCGTCGTGACCAGGTACACCGCCGAGGCGACCGATTGCGCGAGCGACAGGCTGCCGACGGGCGGCACCGCGAGCAGCGCGGAGCCGGCCAGGGCCGCCGACAGGAGGGTGGCCCACAATCCGGCCCCGCCCCCGAGCAGCAGGGCGATGAGGACCACGGCGGGCGTGAACAGGAACCACGGGGCGAATTCGGACAGCCAAGCCGTGCGCAACAGGGCGATGCCGGCGACGACGAGGACCGGGACGCCGTAGCGCACGCGCCACGATGGCGGGCTCGCGACGATCAGGGCGCGCAGACGGTCGAGACGACCGCGCAGGCGCATGTCCATCCCCGTCCGATCCATGATGCGCGCCGACCCAAGCCCCATTCCGAGAAAGCCCCGCCCCGACGCGAGACCCGCGCTGACGCAGGTGCCGCGAAACCCCGGCCCCGCGGCCGATCGCCTCTAGCACGATTGTACTAGGCGTCTCCAGGGCAGCGTCGCGCCGGGCGGCCGAACCGGTATCGTTTTACCACAGCAAAGGATGGCGATAGACCTCCACCCAGTCCCCCTCCGCGACCCCGGTCACGGCCTCCGGCAGTTCGGCGAGCCCGTCGCTGCCGGTGAGCGAGGACAGGATTCCGGCGCCGTCGCGGGGGAACTTCACCGCCTCCATCACCCCGTCGGCGCCCCGCCGCAGCGAGACGCGGACGTATTCCCGCCGCCCGGCCTTCTTGGCGTAGCGGAAGGCGGCGCGGACGGGCTGGCTCGGGGGGCCTCGGGCAGGGCGCCGCCGAGGCGGGCGAGCAGCGGGCGGACCACGAAGAGCAGCGTGACGTAGACCGCCACGGGATTGCCCGGCAGGCCGACGAAGGCGGAATCGCCGATCAGCCCCATCGCGACGGGGCGGCCCGGCTTGATCGCGAGGCGCCAGAACACCAGCCGGCCCGCCGCCTCGACGGCTGCCTTGACGTGGTCCTCCTCCCCGGTCGAGACGCCGCCCGAGGTGACGATGAGGTCGTGGCCGGCCGCCGCCGCCCGCAGGCGATCGGGCAGGAGGGCGGGGTCGTCGCGCAGGATGCCGAGATCGCTCACCTCCGCCCCGAGGCGGCGCAGCAGCGCGGCGAGGAGGACGCGGTTCGAATCGTGGATCGCCCCCGGCCGCAACGGGGCACCCGGCTCGGTGAGTTCGTCGCCGGTCGAGAACACCGCCACCCGCAGGCGGCGGCGGACGGCGATCGCGGCGTGGCCGGTCGCGGCGGCGAGCGCGAGGTCGGGCGGGGTCAGCCGGCGGCCGGCGGGGATCACGAGGCTGCCGCGCGCCACGTCCTCGCCGGCGAGCCGCCGGTTGGCGCCGGGTTTCAGGCCCGCCGGCAGCGCGACCGCGTCGCCCTCGCGCCGCACGTCCTCCTGCATGAAGACGGTGTCGGCCCCCGGCGGCATCGGCGCCCCGGTGAAGATCCGTACCGCGGATGCCCCGACCGGGGCGGCCTCCGGCACCGCCCCGGCGGGCAGGCGCCCGCGCACCGGCAGCACGGTGTTGCGGCCCGGGACGAGATCGGCGAAGCGCACCGCGTAGCCGTCGACGGCGGAATTGTCGAAGGGCGGCAGGTCGAGCCCGGCGAGAACGTCGTCGGCCGCGATGCGACCGTCGGCCTGCCCCAGGGGCACGGACTCGATCCCGGCGAGCACCGGCAGCCGCTCGCCGACGAGGGCGGCGGCATCCTCGACCGACAGCAGCGGTCCGCCGAAGGCGAAGCAGTCGTCAGTCAGCTGCGCCATGGGACACAAGTCTCTCCAGGACCACGGCCAGGGGCTCCGACCGCGCCAGCACGATATCGGCGACCGCCTCCACCGCGTCGAGGGGGACGATAGGCCGGCCGGCCTCCGGGAAGGGATGGTCGCTCGCCACCGCGACGATGCGGGGATCGTCCGGATGGAGCGGCGGACGGCCGTTGGCGTGGCGGTAGACCTCGAGCTTCGGATGCGCCTCGCGCTTGAAGCCCTCGATCACCGCGAGGTCGCAAGGGGAGAGCCGGCGCAGCAGGTCGGGCAGGCGCGCCTCCTCCTCGACCTCGCGGATCTGCACGACGCGGCGGCGCGACGAGACGATCACCTCGGTGGCGCCCGCCTCGCGGTGGCGGAAGGAATCCTTGCCCGGCTGGTCGACGTCGAAGTCGTGGTGGGCGTGCTTGAGCGTCGCCACGCGCAGGCCCCGGGCCCGCAGGGCCGGGATCAGCCGGACGAGGAGCGTCGTCTTGCCGGCGCCGGACCAGCCGGCGAGCCCGATCACCCGCATGAGGCGTCTCCCGCCCGGGTGAAGCCGAGCTGGCCTAAGTCGGCGGCGAGCCCCTCGTCGTCGAGGAGGCTCAGGACCATCGCCAGCGCCGGCTCGCCGCGGCGCGCCTCGCGGAAGGCGAAGTCGTAATGCTCCTCGGTGAGGGGCAGGAAGCCGAGGCCGTAATCGCGCGCGACCGTCGAGATCGCCACGCCCCAATCCGCCCTCCCCTGCGCCACTGCCGCCGCGACGGCGTTGTGCGAGCGCGGCTGGTTCCAGTAGCCGGCGGGCCGGGCGCCGTTCAGGAGCCCGTCGACCAGGGCCCGGGTGCCGGCGCCGGTGTTGCGGTTGACCATCACGGCCGCCTCGTCGGCGACGAGCCGGGCCACGGCCGCTTGCGCCGAGGCCCCCTCGAAGCGGGCATCGCCCTTGCGGAACACCACGCCCTGGAGCCGGCGCCAGCCCTGCGCCAGGGCGAGGCCCGGGGTGAGGTAGGGCGCGTTGTAGCGCCCGGTCTCGGGGTCGAGCAGGTGCATGGCGGCGAGGTCGCATTCGCCGCGGCGCAAGGCAGCGAGCCCCCCGGCGGAGCCGACCCAGAGGGTGCGGGCCGTGACGCCTCGCCCCGCGAGATGCCCGACCAGCCGGTCGAGGCCGAGGCAATGGCTGCCGACGATCGTCAGGTCCGGCGGGCGCCCCGCCCGGCCGATCCGCGACAGGCGCACGGTCTCGCCGGCCTCGAGTCCGGCGCGGTCGGCCGGGACCGCGAAGAAGCCGTCGGCCTGCGAGAAGGCCGTGACGGCGCCCGATCCCTTGGCGAGGGGCAGGGCCACCAGCCCCTCCGTTCCGCGGGAGAGCGCCGCCATCACGTATTCGGTGCGGCCGAGTTCGGAGCCGAGACGCTGCGGCAGGCGCGCCTCGACGCTCTCCTCCTCCCGGGGGGCCAGGCCGGCGAGCGCCCGGATCAGCGGCACGACGAATTCGTGGAAGGTGAACATCGCCGAGGTCGGGAAGCCCGGCAGCACCACCACCGGCACGTCGCCGGCCCGCGCGAGGCAGAGCGGCTTGCCGGGTTTCAGCGCCACGCCGTGGACCAGGATGCCGGGCTCGCCCAGCCGCGCCAGGATCCGGTGCGAGACGTCGCCGGCCCCCTTCGAGGTGCCGCCCGACAGGACGACGAGGTCGGCCCTCGCCAGGGCCCGTCTCAGGGCGTTCTCGAGCGCGACCTCGTCGTCCGGCACGATGCCGCCCGGGATCGCGACGCCGCCATTCTCGGTCACGCTCGCCGCCACGATGGCGCCGTTCGAATCGTAGAGCCGGGCCGGAGCGAGAGGCTCGCCCGGCGCCGCCAGCTCGTCGCCGGTCGAGAGCACCGCGACGCGGGGCCGGCGCACCACCTGGATTTCGGCGAGGCCGCAGGCGGCGAGCATCCCGATCTCCCGGGCGGTGACCAGGGTGGCGCGGCGCAGGACGGTCTCGCCCCGCGCCATGTCGGCGCCGGCATAGCCGACGAACCGGCCCGGCCCGGCGGCCTGCGCGAGCGCGATCGCCGGTTCGGGACCGTCCTCGAACTCCGTCGCCTCGATCATCACCACCGCGTCGGCGCCCCGGGGCAGCACGCCGCCGGTGGCGATCGGCGTCGCGGTGCCGGGACCGACGGCGAGGGACGGCGCGATCCCGCAGGCCAGGATCTCGGGGTTGAGGACGAGGCGGCGCGGCGCCGCCTCGCTCGCCCCCTCGGTGTCGGCGCTGCGCACGGCGAACCCGTCCACCAGGGCACGGTCGAAGGGCGGCACGTCGATCGGAGAGGCGATGTCGGCGGCGAGCACGCGCCCCAAGGCCTCGTGCAGCGGCACTGTCTCGGGCGGCAGGGCTCCATGCGGCACGGCCTCGCGCCAGCGCGCCATCGCCTCATCCCGGCTCACCACCGCCAGGAACTGCTCCTGGCGCGAGGCGGCGGCGAGGCGCGCGAGGAAGGGGTCGGCGGGAGGGAGGGTCACAGCGGCAGCACCTCGACGGGAGTCCCGGCGGGATAGCCCTCATGGGCCGGCGGCACCAGCAGGGCGGCATCGGCCAGGACCAGGCGGTGGAGCGGAAGCTCGGCCCCGCCCAGCGGCGCGGCGCCCGCCGGCACGCGGCGCAGGAACACCAGATCGGTCAGGCCGATGACGGAGGCGACCTTGCGGGTGAGCGGCAGAACCGTGGGGATGTCCGGTGCGGCGCCGCAGAGGGCCGCCATGAGCGGCCGGCCGAGGGCGAGCCAGGCGGCGAGCGCCGCATCCGGCCGGCCCGGCAGCAGCAGCACCGGCCGTCCCGCCGCCTCGCCGAAACCGGCGCTCTCGCCGGGCCGCAGGGCGATGCCGTGGGCGTGGAGCCGCCCGGCCTGCGCGAGGGCGGCGGCGCTGCCGTCCCGCCGCCCGGGCCCGGTGCCGCCGATGACGATCACCGCGTCGGCCCCCGGCGCCCGGAGGGATGCGGCGAGGGCATCGCCGTCGGCCGGCCGGCAGGCCGTTTCGACGCTGCCGCCCTGCTGCGCGATCCAGGCACGGAGGACCGGCGACAGGGTGTCGGGCTCGGCGGCGAGGAGCCGCAGGTGCGGGCGGCGGATCGCCACCCGGCCGGGCCCGCTGCCGCCAGGGCGAGGCCGTGCAGCGCGCTTACCCGCTCGCCCGCGGCAAGGAGCCGGGCGCCCGGCGGCAGCTCGGCGCCCGGGGCGCGCGTCCCCTCACCGACGACGATCTCGGCCTCGATCTCCCGCTGATCGGCTCCGAGCGCCGCGATCTCCCGTGGACCGGCGCCGAGCGCCTCGGGCGGCAGCAGCGCGTCGGTGCCGGGGGGAAGCGGTGCGCCGGCCTCGACCCAGGCGGGGGGACGTGACAGCCGGACGGGTCCGTAGGGCGAGGCGCCGACGCTCTCCGCCGCACTCACCGCCCAGCCGTCACGGAGCGCGATCCGCGCCTCCGGCCGGCCGCCTTCGACCACGACGTCCCCGGCCGCCACGGCGCCGACGGCTTCGGCCGGGCCGACGACCACGGGCGCGACCGGGCGCGCCAGGGCGGCGAGCGCCGCCGCCGCCTCGGCGACGGGCATCAGCGCGGTCGTGGACGCCCGCGGCGTCACCGGTGGACGCACGGGCGGGGTAGCGAGGCCATGGGATTGTCCTGGTCCCGGGACGAAGGAATGAGCCGATGCGGCAAGCCCCGGCCGGGATCAAGGTTTCGATCCTGGGCGGCGAACCCGGCGGAGAAAATGTCGCGGCCGGTCGTCGGTCGCGTGCGATCCGGCGCT
The DNA here is from genome assembly GCF_016804325.1 of Methylobacterium aquaticum. Classification (NCBI taxonomy): domain Bacteria; kingdom Pseudomonadati; phylum Pseudomonadota; class Alphaproteobacteria; order Hyphomicrobiales; family Methylobacteriaceae; genus Methylobacterium; species Methylobacterium aquaticum. The sequence goes on along the minus strand of NZ_CP043627.1, from coordinate 2,146,815 downwards.
ATCACCCCGCCGTGAAGGCGGGGTGATAGCGGACCTCTCCGGCCGGTTGCGCTTCCCGGAAACGCAGGACCTGGAAATAGGCCGCCGGGACGCCCGCGAGGATGAGGGCCGGATCGCAGGCGAAGCCGAACCGGCCGTAGAAGGCGGGATCGCCCAGGACGACGCAGCCGCCGGCCCCGCTTGCCGCAAGACCGTCGAGCCCCGCCTGCACCAGGGCCGTACCGACTCCGCGCCTGCGCCGGTCGCGCTGCACCGCGAGCGGGCCGAGGCCGAACCAGCCTGCGATCGTCACCGGCGAGAAGGCGATGTGCCCGACGATCCTGTCCGCCTCGACCGCCACCAGGGAGAGGGCAAGCGCCTTGTCCGCCCGCAGGGCATCGACGATGGCAGCCTCCGTTCCGCTCGCATGCGGGGCATCGCGGAAGGCGGCAGTGACGAGCGCGCGGATGGCCGGCGCGTCGGCAGGTGTCTCGGGGCGCAGGAGCATGGTGTCAGCCTACCGCGGTCGACGGGCCGTCGCCACCTCGCTTAAGCTCGACGCGGCGTCACCCGCCAGCAAGGGCCGGACATGCCGGATTCGTTCACCGCTCTCGCGCATGGCCCGTCCCGGCCGGAGATCGAGCGGGTCGCGCGCCATTTGCGCCGCCTGGAAGCGATCGCCGAACGGCATCGCCTCCGCCGGCGGGTCATCCGCCTCGTGCGGGGCGGCGCGGGCGGAGGCGCCACGCTCCTCGTGTTGATGAAGGCGAAGATCGCGGCCTCGCTGTCCGCGAAGCTCGTCGTCGTAGCCCTGGTCGGCCTCGGCTTCGCCTGGCCCCTGGCCGCGCTCGCGGTCTTCGCCCTGGTCACGTTCCTGGTGAGCGTGTTCGGGGACGAGACGATCCACTGCGACGGCTGCGACTGCTTGCGCGCCAATCCCCGCCGCGCCCGGTTGCGGGAGCTGATCGCGCAGCGCCGGGCGTGGCTGGCGAAGCCGACCGGCGCGGCACCCCGCATCCGGGATGGCCGGGGGCCGGCGCGGCGGTGACGGGCTCGCGATCGACCGAGATTCAAGCGCTCGGTTCCGCCGCCGCGATGTCGGCCTCGGTCACCGCCTCGATCGGCTTGGCGATCTTGAGCGCCCGGGTCGGCTGCCCGACGCACATCAGCAGGATCACGGTCTCGGTATCCGGGCAGCCGGGATCGGCGCAGGCGATCTCGTTGACCGAGAGCGCGTCGTCCTCCGCCAGCGCCAGGACCCGGCGCGCCCGCTCGGCGAGGGCCTGGCGCGCCGAGGCCTGCGCGCGAACCCGGGCGCGCAGGGCCTTGAGGCTCGGGAACACCGAAGGACTCAGGCCGCCCCCCAGGCCGGGAACGGATCCGGCAGGGCCCGGTCCGCCGCCGCCGGCCCGTCCTCCGGGCCGACCAGGCAGGCATCGAGGGCCTGCCGGATCGCCGCCTCGTCGAGCCCGGTGCCGATGAAGACCAGTTCCTGGCGCCGGTCGCCCCACGCATCGCTCCAGTGCCGCATCAGCAACTCTCGCGATTCGGGGTGATCGGGCCAGCGCGAGCGCGGCACCGCGGCCCACCAGCGGCCGAGCGGCGTCACCCGGGCGGTGGCGCCGGCGAGCGAGAATTCCCCGACCCAGTCCGGCCGGGTCGCGAACCAGAGATGGCCCTTGGCCCGGATCAGCCCCGGCCAGGTCGCCTTCGTGAAGGTATCGAACAACGCCGGGTGGAACGGCCGCCGCGCCCGGTAGACGAAGGACGAGATCCCGTATTCCTCGGTCTCCGGCACGTGCGCGGCGGCGCCGTACAATTCCTTGAACCAGTGCGGGTGGGTCTGGGCCCGCTCCTCGCTGAACAGGCCGGTCTCCAGGACGGTGCCGAGGGGCACCCGGCCGAACCCGGCCTCGACGATCCGGGCATCGCCGTTGAGGCCGCGCACGACCTTGCGCACGAGGTCGCGCTGCTCGGGCGAAACGTCGCCGGCCTTGTTGATCACCACCACGTCGGCGAACTCGATCTGCTCGACCAGGAGATCGACCAGGGTGCGGGTGTCCTCCTCGCCGGCGGTCTCGCCGCGGTCGCGCAGGAAGTCGTGGGAAGCGTAATCGCGCAGCAGGTTCACCGCATCGACCACCGTCACCATCGCGTCGAGGCGGGCGATGTCGGACAGGGACGCCCCGTCCTCGGCCCGGAACGAGAAGGTGCTGGCCACCGGCAGCGGCTCGGAGATGCCGGTGCTCTCGATCAACAGGGCATCGAAGCGGCCCTCCTCGGCGAGGCGCCGCACCTCCCGCATCAGGTCGTCGCGCAGGGTGCAGCAGATGCAGCCGTTGGTCAGTTCGACCAGGCGCTCGTCGGTCCGCGACAGGCCGGCCTCGCCGGCCCGGACGAGGTCGGCGTCGATGTTCACCTCGCTCATGTCGTTGACGATGACCGCGACCCGGCGCCCCTCGCGGTTGGCGAGCACGTGGTTGAGAAGCGTCGTCTTGCCGGCACCCAGGAAGCCGGACAGGACGGTGACGGGCAGGCGGGGATCGGGCTGTCGTTCGAGCATGGATGGGCACCTCCAGGTTTGTAACAATATAACATAACCCTTCCTGTCAAGCCGGACGGTGAGCCGTGGCGTTCGGGCGCCTTCCCGGCGGGGCGCCCGGCCGCGTAGACCGGTCCCGCCCTCCCCGGACCGCCCCTGCATGCCCCCGTCGTCCCGCCTCGCCCTCGCCGCCCTCGCCTGCCTCCTCGCCGTCACGGCCCGCGCCGAGGCGCCGATGCGCGGCCATGGCGGCCCGGTGCGGGCGCTCGCCGTGACCGCGGATGGAAGCCGGGCCCTGTCGGGCAGCTTCGATACCTCGGCGATCCTGTGGTCGGTCGCGGACGGAGCGGCTTTGCGAGTGTTGCGGGCCCATGACGGGGCGGTGAACGCGGTGGCGCTCCTGCCCGATGGCGGGCTCCTCACCGGGGCCGAGGACGGGCGGATCGTCCTCTGGCGCGAGGGCCCGGAGCCGGAGCGGATCGTCGCCACCCATGCCGGCCCGGTCTCCGGCCTCGCCGTCGCGCCGGACGGGCGGCGGATCGCGTCGTCGTCCTGGGACGGCACCGCCCGGATCACGCCCCTCGACGGTGGTCCCGCCCTGGTGCGCGCGGGTCACCAGGGCGGCGTCAACGGCGTCGCCTTCCTGCCCGATGGGCGCCTCGTCACCGCGGGCACCGACGCCACGGTGCGGATCTGGCCGGAGACGGGAGCGCCGCTCACGGTGCAGCTCGACACCCCTGTCAACGCGGTCGTGGCGGCGCCCGACGGCGAGATCGCGGCGGCGGGCGCCGACGGGACGCTACGCCTGATCCGGCCGGATGGCGGCATCCGGGCGAGCGTGGAGATCGGCCCGCGGCCGGTGGTGGCCCTGGCGCTCTCGCCCGACGGGCGCCGTCTCGCCGCCGCGACGGTCGGCGGCGCGGTGGGACTCGTCGACCGGGCGGAGGCACGGGTGCGGCTCACCCTGGTCGGGCCGGGCCTGCCGGTCTGGTCCCTGGCCTTCCGCGGCGCCGACGAGCTCGTCACCGGCGGCGGCGACCGGCTGGTGCGGCTCTGGGACCTGCGCACCGGCGAGCCGATCGGCCCGCTCGCCATGACCCGCCAGGCCGATCCGCTCGCGGCCTTCGCGGGCGACCGGGGCGCCGAGGTGTTTCGCGCCTGCGAGGCCTGCCACACCCTGACGCCCGACGGCGGCAACCGCGCCGGGCCGACCCTGCACGGCGTGTTCGGCCGCCGCATCGCGGCGGTGCCGGACTATCCCTATTCCCCGGCCTTCCGCCGGCTCGACATCGTGTGGACGCCCGAGACCGTCGCCCGCCTGTTCGAGATCGGCCCCGCCCGCTTCACCCCCGGCACCAAGATGCCGGAGCAGACGATCACGGCAGCGGAGGACCGGGCGGCCCTGGTGCGGTTCCTGGAGCGGGCGACGCGGTGAGGGCGAGACGGCGCACGCCTCCGCGCTTCACGTGAGGTGAAACGCACCGGCAATGATCTCGAGCCGCGTTGCGACGTCGGCGACATCATAGGGCTGCGTCCAGTCTCCGCCATGCCCGATGCCATTGCGGCTCTCATAAAGACGGTAGACATAGGCGTAATGCGCCCGGGACTTGTCGAGCAAGAGCTGCACCCGGATCAGGAATGCGACATCCGATAGCCTGCTTTTCCGCAGCGTCTCCCACACGCGGCGCTCCGGCCACGGCAAAGCGTCGGAACAATGCACGGTGAGCAATCGTTCGACCGCCTCGTTCACGGCGTTCTCGAACCGGGTAAACACGTAGAGAAAATAGGCGCTGCTGTTGCGCTCGCGCTGCCGCACGGCGGCATCGTAGGCGCTGTCGTCATCCTGCGCGAAGGCATGGCTCTCGAGAGCAGCGAAGGCGCTATCGGTGATCGCGTATTGATCCGCCAACTCGCGGAAGATGCTCACGCGAGGTCGCCTGCTTCGACCACGTGACGAAAGACATCGCCATCGAGGGGAATGCCCCGCGTTCTGTCCTGGGGCCTGTAGACCATCCACAGGGACGACGGGCTCAAGGGCTCCGACCGATCGACGAGGATCAGCGCGGTTGCCGGCGTAATCAGGTCGACCCGGCCGTTTCCGCCGAGGATCCACAAGCCCTTGGGCTGGAATCGGACGGCACGGCGCCCGCCGACGAGCAGGTCGAAGGACGGCATGGAGCGGGGCCCGATGCCGTACTCGCACATGAGGTCTTCGTTCATGGCGACGGGCGGGCGGTCGACGATCTCGACTTGCGGAACGTCGGCGATCCACCGGCCGATCTGTTCCTTGAGTTCGTCCAGTCGCCTCAGCCAATCCTCAGCGCGCCGCTCGAACCGCTCGCGCTCCGCTTCGTGCCGGAGCGAAGTCCAGGCCCGCTCGGCTGATCGATCGTTCCGGAAACGGCCCCTATCGTAGGCGATCGTCGTGGTTTCGGTCTCCGTCTCGATCGTGTGGTCGTGAAGGTCGGCTCCGCGATATCCGTGGTGGCGCAACGCCGCCGAGAGATCGGACATCGAGAGTTCGTTGCCCTCCTCCGCCCCGATGAGATCCGCACACGCGACGATACCGTCCCGGTTGAGATGGTCGGCGATCACGTCGAGAATGTGGTCTGTCGGTCGGTCCATGGCAGCAGAGCCCGCAGCGCTTTCGGGACGAACAACGATCGTATGGAACGGAGTTTATCGGGACCGCCGTTTCACGTCCACGACCCATTCCCTAGGACAGATCGATCCGGCCCCACGGTGGGGGTACGCCGCCCTCACGCTCCCCGCGCCCGGATGTAATCCTCCGAGGTCCGCGGCCGGTTCTCCGCCGCCGCGTGCGGGTCGAAGCCCTCGTCGATGACGTGCGAGACCCGGCAGGTGTCGCACATCATCAGGGCCTTGATCCGCTGCTCCCCGGCCTGGCCGGCGAACATCCAGTGCCGGTCGCGCAACCGGCCGATCACCCGCTCGATGGTGCTGCGGGTGCCGAACGGCTTGCCGCAGGCGACGCAGTCGAACGGCTCCTCCTCCTTGAGGACCCGGCGCGGCGCCGCCCAGGCGGCGAAGTCGAGCTGCGGCACGAGATCGATCACGTCCTCCGGGCAGGTCGCGGCGCACAGGCCGCATTGCACGCAGGCGCTTTCGGCGAAGGTCAGGCGCGGGCGATCGGGATCGTCGGCGAGCGCGCCGGTCGGGCAGGCGCCGACGCAGGCGTGGCACAGCGTGCAGGCCTCGGTCCTGAAGGCGAGGCCGCCGAAGGGCGCGCCGGCATCGAGCGGCACCCGGTCGACCGGCTGCGGCGCGGCGTGGTGCATCTCCGAGACCGCGAAACGCAGGACGCCCCGCAGGTCGCCGTCCGGCATGAAGCCCGACGGCGCGGGTGCGGGCGTGCCGCGGACGCCGTCCGCGAGGGCCGCTTCCAGGGCATCCGGGTCGTCGGTCTCGATCAGCGAGACGACCGAACCGCCCGAAACCGGTCCGTAGCCGAGGGCCTGCGCCACCCCGCCGAAGCGGGCGGCGTTGCGGACGAGCGCCGCGACGTCGTGCTTCGGCCTGGCCCGACCGAGGAACCGCACCGCGCCCGCGCCGTAGGCGAAGGCCGCCGCGATCGTCTCGGGCCCGACCTGGGTCACCTCGTTGACCGGGAACGGCAGCACGTCGGCCGGCAACCCGTCGCCGTAGCGCGCCAGCGCATCGATCAGGGGCGCGCCATGCGCCTCGTCGTGGACCAGCAGCACCGGGGCCGTGCCGCCGGCCTTGCGGAAGGCGGTGAGCAGGGTGCGCAGGCGCCGCATCAGCGCGTCGGCCGGCGGTACGGCGTAAGCCGCGGCCCCGGTCGGGCAGACCGAGGCGCAGGAGCCGCAGCCGGCGCAGACATGCGGATCGATCGCCACGTGGTCGCCGGCCGGCGCGATGGCCCCCGTCGGGCAGACGTCGAGGCAGCGGGTGCAGCCGGTGATGCGCGAGCGCGAATGGGCGCAGAGATCGGCGTGGAAGTCGACGAAGCGGGTCTTGTCGAAGGTGCCGACGAGGTGGGACGCCTCGAACAGGACCCGCTCGACCCCCGCCGGATCGCCCGGATCGGCCCGCAGGTAGCCGCTGCGCAGATCGTGCGCCGGGAAGAGCGGCGTGCCGCCGGTGAGGTCGACGACGATGTCGCAGGTCGAGGTCGCGCCGTCCCGGGCCGGGCCGAATTCCAGCCTCCGCCGCGAGGAGGGCAGCGGCAGGGCGGTGTCGTCGACCCGCAACGAGAAGGCGCCGAGATGGCCGGTCGCCGCCCGCACGGTGCCCTTCAGCACCGGGATCTCGCCGGAGCGCGGCGGCGCCACCTCGCCGGGCCGGGTGAGCAGGACCGTCACGTCGAGATGGTCGGAGAGGCGCTGGCCGGCCTCGATCGCGACCTCGTCGCGGCCATAGACGAGGGCCACGCCCCGGCTCTCGAAGCTCACGCTCGCCGGCAGCGGCATCGGCTCGGCGGCCGCCGCCAGCAGGGCCGCCATCTTCGGACCGGCGGCCTGCGCCTCCCCCGACCAGCCGGCCGTCTCGCGGATGTTGGCGAAGGCGACGCGCTCCTCGGCGCCCAGTTCCTCCGCCACCTCGCGGAAGAGCGGCGCCTTGAGGGTGCAGGAGACGGTGACCGGGGTACCCGAGGCCATCGCGCCCCGCACCCGCTCCAGTTCGCGGCCGCAGAACTGGTCGCCCGTCTCCAACCGTCCGCCGCAGGCCTTGCCGATCGCCGCCGCATCGAGGGGCATGCTGCCCTCGCAGGAACAGGCGATCACGATCCGATCCGACACCGCAGGATTCTCCCACCGGGCCCGACCCGCCGGCACCCGCCGGCAGCCGGGCCGCGCCCCTGGGGCGTCATGCCCCTTGTTCACCGCTCCAGCGCTATATACGAGCCGTTCAAAAGAACGACCCGACACGTGCGCGCAGGCAACACCCTTCATCTCATGAGTTCCGTCGATCCCCCCGGCCTGATGCTGCCCCCGGCCTTCCGGCCGCTGCGCCTCTCCGCCTCGGCCGGGACGGCGCATGACCGGGCCTGCGCGCTCGCGACGGGCGACGACGAGGCCGCCGGCACCCTGGTGGTCGGCGCCCGGCCCGGCACCCTGGAGGTCGCGGTGGTGCTGGCGCCCGAGGAGCGGCTGGCGGTCGCCCGCCGCGTCGGGATCGTCGGCTTGACCGCGCTCGTCGAGGCGGTCGGCAGCCATGCCCCGCCCGACAAGCCGGTGACGCTGGACGCAGCCGGCACCCTGTTCTTCGACCGGGCCCGCCTCGGCGGCGGGCGGCTGGCCTCTCCCGAGGGTTGCATCGAAGAGGCGGTGCCGGACTGGCTGGTCTTCTCCTGGATGCTGATCGCCTCGAAGCGCGAGGCGGGCGATCCCGGCCACACTCCCGATTCGACCTCGCTGGAGGAGGAGGGCTTCGAGGCCGGTCCCGACGCGCTGGTCGAGAGCTTCGCCCGCCACCTGTTGCGCGGGCTCGCGCTCTGGGGAGAGGACGGGCCCGACGCCGCGCTCGCGCGGGCCCGCGCCCACCTCGATGCCGACCCCGCGGCTGTCCGCCTCGACGGGAGCGGCTGGTTCGATCCCGCCCGGGGAGGCCCGCGCCTGTGAGCCTCAAGCTCCCCCGCACCCTGCGGCTCGACCCTTCCGACACCCTGGTCTTTCCCCACGCCGCCCCGCCCGGCGAATGGGCGGTGACCGGCAGCTTCCTGTTCCTCGACGAGGATCCGGCGGCGCTGGTGGGCAAGGAGCGGGCGGCGTTCCGGGCCGGCTTCGTCGGGATCGACTCCTTCGGCTTCTCGACCCTGGTGGTGGTGAGCGAGGCGAGCCCGGCCGAGCGCGACGCCGCGACCGAGGCGCTGGCCGCGCAGTTCCAGGACCGCCTCGGCGCGCCGGACCGGGCGAGCGCGCTCGCCGCCGCCCGGGAGGAGATCGCGGTGGCGGAATCGCTCTGCGGCCCGGCGGTCGGCACCGTGCTGGCGCTGCACCGGACGCTGGAGGACGGCGAGATCCGCGAGCGTTTCCGGGCGCTCCGCCCGCGGGAGGGCGCGGTGCCCGGAAGCGACCGGCGCCACGCTTATGCCCGCGCCTTCGATTTCTACGAGACCGACGACGAGCCGGAGGAGCGGGTCGACCTCGCGGGATTGCTCGCGGGCAAGCCGGACGGCGATCCGCGATGATGGCCGGTTCGGCGCGGGTGAGTGGACGTCATCCCTTCCACGACCTCATCCTGAGGTGTTAGTCCATCGAAGATGGACTGACCTCGAAGGAGGGCTCCAGAACTCGCCGAGATCCCTGGAGCCCTCCTTCGAGGCTCCCGTTGGGCGCACCTCAGGATGAGGTCGCGGATGGGATACCCGGTCTCCCAGGTCATCTTTAGAACCCCTCCTCGAACCGGCTCCGAATCCCCACCATGCCTGAATTCTGGGTCTCGAGCGGCCATCACCTCACCCGGCGCGATGAGGGCGGGGGGCTCGTCGTCACCGACGAGTTGGTGCTCGCCTATCTCGCGCGCCCCGAACTGGTCCCGCCGGAGGAAGCCTGCGAGGCCGAGCGGGCCTTGCATGCGGCGCTGCTCGCCGATCCCCGCCGTCCGGTCGGGCCTTCCGAGATCGCGGCGATCACCGATGCGGATGCGCGGGAGAACTGGGAGGTGATCCTCGCCTTCCGCGACCGCCTGCTCGCCGCCCGCTCCGTCGAGGCGGCCTATCTCGACCTCGTGCGGCGGGGCGCCTCGGGCACGCCGCCGCTGTTTCTCAACCAGCTCGTCCACCTCGCCTTGCGCAACGCCCTCGACGGCTGCGACGACCCCCATACGTTGCGCGCCGCCGAGCTGTTCTTCCGCCCGCAGCGGGCCTCCGTCACCGACGGCTCGCTGCTCCTGGCCGATGCCGAGCTGATCGACGAGGCCGAGGGCGCCCGCGGGCAATCGCCCCTCGTGGCGATGTTCGGGCGCGAGCCGGTCTCCGAGCTCGACGTGCTGACGGCGGAGAATGCCTGGACCTACTGGAGCCGGTCCGACGCCTTCAGCATGGCGCTGAACCTCGGCTCCGACCCGAAGAGCCGCGAGGGGCTGGCGCGGGCGATCGAAGCCTTCGTGCGCCACCTGCTGGCAGTCGAGGTCGCGGTCGTGCCGATCCCCGCGATCGAGGACAAGGACTGGCGCTGGTTCGTCGGCCTCGACGCCGAGGGCACGCGGATCGGCAACGCGCTGTGGCGCGGCGAGCCCGTCGACGCGGCGACGGCCGAGCGGGTGATCGCCCTGTTCCGCCTGACGATCCTCGATGCCACGCGGGCCGACCCGCGGGTCGGCGACCGACCGGTCTACCTGCTGCTCGCCATGGCGCCGGACCGGACGGTGACGATGAAGCCGCAGAACCTGATCGCCGGCCTGCCGGTTGTCGTGACGGGAGAGGCCTGATGAGCACGCAGCTGATCGCCGTCGGGGTCGTCGTCGCCAGGCGCAAGCTGAAGGGGCCGTGGGCGAGCCACGCCTGGTTGCCCGTGGCCGTCCTGCCGGGGCAGCCCGGCACCGCGCCCTGGACCCGCCTCTCGGCCTCGGAGGACGAGGAGACGTTCTATGCCGGCTCCTACGAGGTCGAGCTGCACCCGGCCGAGACGGCGCATTACGGCGACAACCTCGCGGCGGCGCAGCCCTCGCTCTGGGTGGCCCTGCGCGAGACCGGCCCCGACACCTACGCGGTCGCCACCGTGACCGCCGATCCCTACGAGGGCGAATCCCTGGCGGAGGGCATCGGCGAGATCGTCGAGGCGGTGCCGATGCCGCCGGAGATCCAGGCCGAGATCGGCGCCTTCTACCGCGCCTTCCACGTCGAGCGGGTCTTCCACAAGCGCAAGCGCGACCGGGCCGATCCGGAGGCCCTGGCACGGCAGGGAACCGGCGCCCGGCGCCGGCCGGAGGAGCCGTGAGCGACGGCTTCCTCGCCCGCTGGTCGCGGCGCAAGCGCGACGAGGCGCGACGGCCCCCGGAGCCCCCGGCGGTCGTGCCGGAGGCCGCATCGCCGGCCGAGGACGAAACCTCTCTCAGCCCCGAGGAACTGGCGCAGCTCCCGTCCCTCGACGCGCTCACCGCGGCGACCGACCTGACCCCCTTCCTGCGCACCGGCGTGCCGCGGGTCCTGCGCAACGCGGCCTTGCGCCGGATGTGGTCGATCGACCCGGCGATCCGCGACTTCGTCAGCGAGGCGCGCGAATACGCCTACGACTGGAACACCCCCGGCGGCGTGCCGGGCACCGGCGGTGCGATCTCGGCCGAGGACGTGCGGGCGATGGTGGAGAAGGTGTTCGGGGGGGTGGAGGAGAAGACCTCCGCGCCTTCCGACGACAGTGACGTGGCCGAGGAGAGCGCGGCTCTCCCCGCTCCCCGCGGGCGGGGAGAGGACATCATCGACCCTGTCGTCGACGATGTCCGGGATATTCGATCTTTGGAAGCGCTCTCCCTGCCTACGGCAAATCTGTCCGGGGAACAGAAAACGCGCGGGTTTCCCCCTCCCCCCTCTGCGGGGGAGGGTGGCGAGCGGAGCGAGCCGGGAGAGGGGCAGCGCGACGCCGATCCAGGGAGCGCCCTTCATGGAGGTCGCGACCTCTCCGGAAGCGGCGTCCCCTCTCCCGGCCCCCTCCGGGGGCCACCCTCCCCCGCAGAGGGGGGAGGGGAAAACCTGCGCCATTCCGCTTACCCGGACCGCCCCGCGCCCACGGGGATCGGGATTGCGCACCAAACTCCAGAGCTCTCGTCCTTGACCGGGAAAAGCCCCAACTACCCCGAACCGCCCCCCTCCCCGCCCCGCCTGCGACGCCATGGCGGGGCCTTGCCGATTTGAAGCATTAGAAAGTCGAATTGCGCCCTACTGAATCCTCGCTATGGTGCCGGCGATGGGACGTTGCATCCTTCAAATGAAGGAGGAGCCCGAGGGCCGGGATGGTAGGGTCGCTTTGCGCGAGGTGATGGTGAACCAGGGGCCCGATCCGATCGACGAGATCGACGCTCTGCGCGCGCAGGAATACGACCTCCTGGCGGCCGTGCTCGGCCGCGCGCCGGCGCCGGACCTGCTGACCGCCCTCCAGGGTCTCGACGGCGACGGGTCTCCCCTCGGCCAGGCCCATGCCGCGCTCGGCCGCGCCGCCCGCGAGGGCGAAATGCGCGAGATCGGCCGCGATTACTTCGCGCTGTTCGTCGGCGTCGGGCGCGGGCTGATCATGCCCTACGCCTCCTATTACCTCACCGGTTTCCTCAACGAGCGGCCGCTGGCCCGGGTCCGGCAGGATTTCGCGGAGCTCGGGCTGGAGCGCGATCCGACGTCGAGCGAGCCGGAGGACCATGCCGCCACCCTGCTCGAGGTGATGGCGAACCTCGCCTCCCGGCGCCTGCCGGCGGAGCCGGGCGCCGACCATCGCTTCTTCGAGCGGCATCTGAAGCCGTGGATCGGGCGTTTCTTCACCGACGTTGCGGCGCAGGCGGCGACGCCGTTCTACCGTGCGGTCGGCGAGCTCGGCGAAGTGTTCACGACGATCGAGGCGGAAGCCTTCACGATGGAGGCTTGAGATGAACCGGGAAGCGGACACGCAGAGGAGAGCCGCGATGCGGCAAGACAACGAGACCCGGAAGACCGACACGAACAAGGACGGCGAGACCGGGCTGGGACGGCGGCAGTTCTTCCGCGCGCTCGGCGGCGGCACCGCCGCCGCGGCGGCCGCCATCGCCTCCGTGCCGCTGACGCCCACCGAGGCCCAGGCCTACGATCCCGGGAATGCCGAGACCCGGTCGCGCTACCGCGAGACCGACCACGTCAAGGCCTTCTACCGCACCAACGGCTACGAGACGCTCAAGAAGTGAGACCGGCGATGCTGACCAAGCGCAGGAGCGGCGTTGCGGGCCGCGGCAGCCACCAGGCCCTCGCCGCGGGCCTGACCGCCCACACCCTCGACCGCCGCGGCTTCCTGCGGAAATCGGGACTGGCCGCCGGCGGCCTCGCGGCCCTCGGCACCGTGCGGCTCGGCGCGGTGCGCCAGGCCCAGGCCGCCGGCTCGTCCGCCGACCCGGCGCAAGCCGTGATCCGCAAGAACGTCTGCACCCACTGCTCGGTCGGCTGCACGGTGACGGCCGAGGTCGTCAACGGCGTCTGGGTCGGCCAGGAGCCGTCCTGGGCGAGCCCGATCAACCGCGGGGCGCATTGCGCCAAGGGCGCGGCGATCCGCGAGCTGGTCCACAGCGACCGCCGCCTGCGCTACCCGATGAAGATCGTGAACGGCGAGTGGCAGCGCATCTCCTGGGACCAGGCGATCACCGAGATCACCGACAAGCTCCAGGCGATCCGCAACAAGAACGGCGCGGATTCGGTCTACTGGCTCGGCTCGGCCAAGTTCACCAACGAGGCCTCGTACCTGTTCCGCAAGTTCGGAGCGTTCTGGGGCACCAACAACGTCGATCACCAGGCCCGCATCTGCCACTCGACCACGGTGGCGGGCGTCGCCAACACCTGGGGCTACGGCGCCCAGACGAATTCCTACAACGACATCCGCAACGCCAAGACGATGATCATCCTCGGCGGCAACCCCGCCGAGGCGCACCCGATCTCCATGCAGCACGTGCTGTCGGGCAAGGAGATCAACCGCGCCAACATGATCGTCATCGATCCGCGCTTCACGCGGACCGCCGCGCACGCGACCGAATACGTCCGCATCCGCTCCGGCACCGACATCCCGGTGATCTGGGGCATCCTCTGGCACATCTTCCAGAACGGCTGGGAGGATAAGGACTTCATCGCCCAGCGCGTCTACGCGATGGACGACGTGCGCAAGGAGGTCGCCAAGTGGACGCCCGACGAGGTCGAGCGCGTCTCCGGCGTGCCGGGCGAGCAGCTGAAGCGCGTCGCCGAGCTCTTCGCCAAGGAGAAGCCCTCGACGCTGATCTGGTGCATGGGGGCGACCCAGCACACGGTCGGCACCGCCAACGTGCGGGCGCTCTGCATCCTGTGCCTGGCCACCGGCAACGTCGGCAAGCCTGGGACCGGCGCCAACATCTTCCGCGGCCACACCAACGTCCAGGGCGCGACCGATCTCGGCCTCGATGTGACGACGCTGCCGCTCTATTACGGCCTCGTCGAGGGCGGCTGGAAGCACTGGGCCCGGGTTTGGGAGGTCGAGTACGACTGGCTGCAGTCGCGCTTCGATGAAGTTCCCGCCAGCGCCGGCCGCAAGGCGCGCTCGCGCAAGGAGAACATGGAGACCCCCGGTCTCACCTCGACCCGGTGGTTCGACGCGGTGAGCCTGCCGGCCGACCAGGTCGACCAGCGCACCCCGCTCAAGGCCATGATGGTGTTCGGCCACGGCGGCAACACCGTGACCCGGATGCCCGAGGCGGTGAAGGGCATGGCGGAGCTGGAACTGCTCGTCGTCGCAGACCCGCATCCCACCACCTTCGCGGCGATGGATGCGCGCCGGGACAACACCTACCTGCTGCCGATCTGCACCTCGCTGGAGATGGACGGGTCGCGCACGGCCTCGAACCGCTCGATCCAGTGGGGCGAGCAGATCGTCAAGCCGGCCTTCGAATCGAAGAACGACTACGAGGTCATCTACCGGATGGCCGAGAAGCTCGGCTTCGCCGACAAGATGTTCAAGAACACCAAGGTCGTGAACGGCGTCCCGGATGCCGAGGACCTGCTGCGGGAGATCAACCGCGGCGGCTGGTCGACGGGCTATTGCGGCCAGAGCCCCGAGCGCCTGAAGGCGCACATGAAGAACCAGCACAAGTTCGACCTCGTGACGCTCCGCGCGCCGAAGGACGATCCGGAGGTCGGCGGCGACTATTACGGCCTGCCCTGGCCGTGCTGGGGCAAGCCCGAGATCAAGCATCCCGGCACCCACATCCTCTACAACACCTCGCTGCACGTGAAGGAGGGCGGCGGCACCTTCCGGGCCCGGTTCGGCACCGAGCGCAACGGCGCGACCCTGCTGGCGGAGGATTCCTTCTCCAAGGGCTCCGACCTCACCGACGGCTACCCGGAATTCACCTTCGGGGTGTTCCGCAAGCTCGGCTGGGACAAGGACCTGACGGCCGACGAGCTCGCCACGATCCAGCGGATCGGCGGCAGCAACCCGGATGCGGTCAGCTGGGCCACCGACCTGTCGGGCGGCATCCAGCGGGTCTGCCTCGATCACGGCGTGATCCCGTTCGGCAACGGCAAGGCCCGGGCCAATGCCTGGAACCTGCCCGACCCGGTGCCGGTCCACCGCGAGCCGGTCTACTCGCCCCGCCCCGACCTCGTCGCCAAGTACCCGACCCGGCCCGACGAGCGGCAGTTCCGCATGCCCAATGTCGGCTTCTCGGTGCAGAAGGCGGCGGTCGATCGCGGGATCGCCAAGCAGTTCCCGATCATCCTGTCCTCCGGCCGCCTCGTCGAATACGAGGGCGGCGGCGAGGAGACGCGGTCGAATCCCTGGCTCGCCGAGCTGCAGCAGGACATGTTCGTCGAGGTCAACACGGCGGACGCGGCCGAGCGCGGCATCAAGGACGGCCAGTTCGTCTGGGTCCACGGCCCGAGAACACCGCGAAGGCCAAGGTGAAGGCGCTGGTGACCGACCGCGTCGCCAAGGGTGTGGCCTGGATGCCGTTCCACTTCTCGGGCTGGTACCAGGGCAAGGACATGCGTGACTTCTACCCGAAGGGCGCCGACCCGGTGGTGCTCGGCGAGAGCGTCAACACCGTCACCACCTACGGCTTCGATCCCGTCACGGGCATGCAGGAGACCAAGGTGACCCTCTGTCAGATCAGCGCGGCGTAAGGGGGGATCCTCATGGCCAGAATGAAGTTCCTCTGCGACGCCGACCGCTGCATCGAGTGCAATGCCTGCGTCACCGCCTGCAAGAACGAGCACGAGGTGCCGTGGGGCATCAACCGTCGCCGGGTCATCACCCTCAACGACGGCAAGCCCGGCGAGCGCTCGGTCTCGATGGCCTGCATGCACTGCACCGACGCGCCCTGCGCCGCGGTGTGCCCGGTGAACTGCTTCTACACCACGGCCGATGCCGTGGTGCTGCATTCCAAGGACCTGTGCATCGGCTGCGGCTACTGCTTCTACGCCTGCCCGTTCGGGGCGCCGCAATATCCCCGCGTCGGGAATTTCGGCTCCCGCGGCAAGATGGACAAATGCACCTACTGCTCGGGCGGCCCGGAGCCCGACCTGTCGGTGGCCGAGTACGAGAAATACGGCTCGAACCGCCTCGCCGAGGGCAAGCTGCCGCTCTGCGCCGAGATGTGCTCGACCAAGTCGCTGCTCGCCGGCGACGGCGAGATGATCGCCCAGATCTACAAGGAGCGGGTGATCAAGCGCGGCTACGGCTCGGGCGCCTGGGGCTGGAAGACGGCCTACCGCGAGACGATCGCGATCTAGGGGACTTCCGATGCGCAGGCTGACCTCCCTCCTCCTCGTGGCGGCAACCCTGGCGCTGACGGCGCCCGCCGTCGCCCAGGTGCGCGCGCCCGACGGCGCCCCCAACCCCACCGCCTCCTCGGTCAACGAGGAGATGCTGTTCAAGCAGGACCCGAAGATCCACGGCCGGATCTCGATCCCGAACGCCACCGCCGCCAACCTGATCCAGCCGCAGGGGCGGGAATGGCGCGACTTCCGCGAATCCTGGATGCCGTGGATCGGTGCCCTCGCGGTGCTCGGCATGCTGGCGGCCCTCGGGCTGTTCTACTTCACCCGCGGCCGCATCCGCCTCGAGCACAGCGAGGAATCGGGGCGTAAGATCCTGCGCTTCAACAGCTTCGAGCGCTTCTCGCACTGGATGACGGCGAGCTGCTTCATCGTGCTGTCGCTGTCGGGCCTCAACTACATCTTCGGCAAGCGCCTGCTGATGCCGCTGATCGGGCCGGAGGCGTTCGCGACCCTTGCCCAGTACGGCAAGTACGCCCACATCTACCTCGCCTGGCCGTTCATGCTCGGCGTGCTGTTCATGCTGGTCCTGTGGATCAAGGACAACATCCCGGGCAAGATCGACTGGATCTGGCTCAAGCAGGGCGGCGGCCTCCTCGGCGACGCGCATCCGAGCGCCGGGCGCTTCAATGCCGGCCAGAAGATGGTGTTCTGGATGGTGGTCGGCTTCGGCTTCGCCATGGGCGCCACCGGCATCATGATGATCTTCCCGTTCGCCGCGACGGACATCAACGGGATGCAGGTCATGCAGGTGATCCACTCGCTGATCGGCGTCGTGTTCATCGCCGGCATCCTGGCCCACATCTATATCGGGTCCCTCGGCATGGAGGGCGCCTACGACGCGATGGGCAGCGGCGAGGTGGATCTGGCCTGGGCCAAGGTGCATCACGATCTCTGGGTGAAGGAACAGCAGGCCAAGACCGCGAGCGGGCCGCAGCTCGGCCGCGGTCAGGTGCCGGCCGAGTAAGGGCGGAGAGAGCAGCGATGAAAGCCTTCCTGGTCGCGGTGGTCGCCGCCCTGGTGCTGGCCACCGCGGCGAGCTTCCTGCTCGGCGAGAACCAGCGTTTCGCCTACCAGGCCTTCGCCACGTCCGGCGCGCGGGTCTCGGATCCGGGCACCAACCTCGTCGGCCCGCGCTGGACCGGCGACATCAAGGAACCGGCGGCGGCCGGCCACGCGATGAAGGCGGGCTCGTGATGCGGACGATCGTCATCCTCGCGGCCCTCGCCGCCTCGGCGAGCGCGGCGCATGCCGCCGGCCCGCCGGCCAACCTGTGCCAGGAGCTCGTCGCCTTCGTGCATCCGAAGGCGCCGGACCCGGCTCCGGCCGCGCTCCAGCCCGCGACGCCCGCCGTACAGGCGCCCGACCGCGGCGTCGCGCAGCAGCCGAGCGGCGGCGCCGGCGAAGTGCAGCAGAAATCGGGCCTGAGCGGCCCGGTGGCGCAGACCGGTCCCGGCGCCTCGGGCCCACAGGGACAGGCCCAGGCCCCGTCCCAGGCCGCTCCCGCCCCGGCCGGGGCACCGGCGCAGAAGAAGCCGAGCCCCGAGCAGATCGCCCAGGTCGATGCGGCGGCTGCCTCCAACGACGTCCAGGCCTGCCGGGCGGCCGCGCAGGCGATCCGGCGTGCCGGCGTGGTGATGCCGGCGCCGCTCATCGCGCTCTCGGCGCTCGATCCGAGGTTCTTCGCGGCGCAGTAGCGCCGCGACCCTCCCGTACGGGCCTGACACCGTCCCACCCGCCGCGCTAGGCTGCTCTCCGACAACGATCGGGAGGGACACCATGGGCGACGATCTCAAGAGCGCGGCCGACGCGATCCTCCAGCGTGGCGTCGCGCGGAATCCGGGCCTGCCCGGTCTCGTGGCGATGGCGACCGACCGGGAGCGCACGCTCTATGCCGGCGCCGCCGGCCAGCGGAGCGAGACCGCGCCGATGACCTCCGACACGGTGCTGGCGATCTTCTCCACCACCAAGGCGGTCACCGGAACGGCGGTCCTGCAGCTGGCGGAGGAGGGCCGGCTCGATCTCGACGCGCCGGCCTCCGCCTACGTGCCGGCACTCGGCGAGATCCAGGTGCTCGAGGGCTTCGGCGACGACGGCGCCCCGCGCCTGCGCCCGCCGGCCCGTCCGGTCACCACCCGGATGCTGCTGCTGCACACAGCCGGCTTCGGCTACGACATCTTCAACGAATCGTATGCCCGCCTCCTGCGCGAGACCAAGCGGCCGAGCGTGACCAGCGGCACCCGCGCCTCGCTGATGACGCCGCTGCTGTTCGATCCCGGCGAGTCCTGGGAGTACGGCAGCAACATCGACTGGGCCGGCCAGGTGGTCGAGGCGGTGACGGGACAGCGCCTCGGAGCGGTGATGCGGGAGCGCGTCTTTGCACCGCTCGGCATGGACTCGACCGGCTTCGCGCTGACGCCGGACATGCGCGCCCGCCTCGCCCGGATGCATCAGCGGAACGAGGACGGCTCGCTCAAGGTCCTCGCCGGCTTCGAGCTGCCGCAGGAGCCGGAGGTCGAGATGGGCGGCCACGGGCTCTACTCGACCGCCGAGGACTACCTGCGCTTCATCCGGATGTGGCTCAACGACGGCGCCTCGCCGAACGGGCCGGTGCTGCGGCCGGAAACGGTTGCGATGGCGGCCACCAACGGCCTCGGGCCCTCGCTCAAGATCCGCGCCCTGCCGGGGGTGAAGCGCCACCTCTCGCACGATGCCGAGTTCTTCCCCGGCATGCCGAAATCCTGGGGCTTGAGCTTCATGATCAACGACGAGCCGGCGCCGACCGGGCGCTCGGCCGGCTCGCTGGCCTGGGCGGGGCTCGCCAACCTCTATTTCTGGATCGATCGGAATGTGGGGGTCGGCGGGTTCTGGGGCACGCAGCTGTTTCCGTTCGCCGATCCGGCTGCCGTGGAGAACTTCTTGGAGTTCGAGACGGCGGTGTACAGGAGCTTGTCCTGAATCTTGCAGTGCCTCCGATCTTCCAATCCGCGACCTCATCCTGAGGTGTCAGCCCTTCGAAGATGGGCTGACCTCGAAGGAGGGCTCCAGATACCACTGCGGTCCCTGGAGCCCTCCTTCGAGGCCGCTACGCGGCACCTCAGGATGAGGTCAGCGGGTGGGATAGGATGGGTTTTGGAGCAAGGAAGCCCTCACGCCCCGATGAACACTCCGGCAATCGCCGCGCTGGTCAGGTTCGACAGGGTGCCGGCGAGGATCGCCCGGAGGCCGTAGGAGGCGACCTCCGCCCGGCGCTCGGGCACCAGGCTGCCGAAGCTCGCGAGCTGGATCGCGATCGACGACAGGTTGGCGAAGCCGCAGAGCGCAAAGCACAGGATCGCCGTCGTGTGTTCCCCGAGTTCGCCGCTCTTCAGGACCGGCGAGAGGTTGGCGTAGGCCAGGAACTCGTTGAAGGCGAGCTTCTGGCCGATGGCGCCGCCGACCAGGGTCGCCTGGTCCCACGGCACGCCGAGGAGCCAGGCGAGGGGCGCGAGCGCCGCCCCGAGCAGCCCCTCGATCGAGGCGCCCGGCATCCCGACGAGACCACCCCCGTAGGCCACGAGGCCGTTGAGCAGCGCGATCAGGCCGACGAAGGCGATCAGCATCGCGCCGACCGCCACCGCGACCGCGAGGCCCTTCTGGGCGCCGTCGGCGGCGGCCTCGATCACGTTGACGGCCCGGGTCTCGCCGAAGGTGACCCGCATGGTCGTGACCCGGCTCGGCTCGGTCGAGGGCATCAGGATCTTGGCGTAGAGGAGCCCGCCGGGGATCGCCATGAACGAGGCGGCCAGCAGATACGGCATCGGCACGCCGAGCGCGGCATAGCCCGCGAGGATCGAGCCGGCCGTGGAGGCGGCCCCGCTCGTCATCACGGCAAAGAGTTCGGCCTCGGTGAGGAGCGCCAGGAACGGGCGCAAGGCCACCGCGATCTCGCTCTGGCCGATGAAGATGGTGATGACCGCCGAGAAGGTCTCGATCGGCGAGGTGCCGAGTACCCGCTGCAACGCCGCCCCGAGAGCCCGGGCGAGCGCCTGCATCACCCCGAAATGATACAGGACCGCGATCAGCGCCGAGACGTAGATGATCTGCGGCAGGACGCGCAACGCCAGCACGAAGCCGCCGCCGCCGAACAACTCGAACATCTTCGGCTCGACGAGGCCGCCGAACAGGAAGGCCACGCCCTTGTCGCCGTAGGACAGCACCGCCTGGACCGCGTCGGCGACGGCGCCCAAGGCCCCGCGCCCGGAGGGCCAGAACAGCACCACGGCGCCGATCCCGATCTGGACGGCGAGCGCCGACAGCACCACCCGCGGCCGGATCGCCCGGCGGTCGGTCGAGAACAGCGCGGCGACCGCGAGCAGGAACGCGATGCTGACAGCAGCGTGGATCAGGCGGTCCGGCATTCGCATCTTCCCCTTCGGCAGATCCCAGCAAGCCTGATGCCGCATCGTTCAGTGCCGGTTCAAGCGCGACGGTTCGTGATGAGGCCGGTCATCGTGCTGCCTGAAAAAGCGGCGATGCCCCGTCAAGCCCAGGGATGCGCGCGAAACCGGCATCCCGGCCGCCACCGTCCCGGGAGGGCAACGCCATGCCGCCGCTCCGACACCTGCTTCTCGCCCTCGCGGTCCTGGCGAGTTTCGTCGCCACCGCCCTCCCCTCGGCGGCGGCCCCGGCCGAGCGGCGGATCGCCCTCGTCGTCGGCAACGGCGCCTACGCCGACGGCGCGATCCCGACGGCCGCCAACGATGCCGGCCTCGTCGCCCAGACCCTGCAGGCGGCGGGGTTCGACGTGGTCGGCGCCCGCGACCTCGACGAGGAATCGCTGCGGCGGACCTTGCGCGACTTCACCGACAAGGCCGCGGCGGCGGGGCCCGACGCGGTCGCCTTCGTGTACCTCTCCGGCTACGGGCTGCAGCTCGAGAACGAGGCCTATTTCGTCCCGGTCGACGCCCGGATCGAGACCGCCTCCGACGTGCCGCTCCAGGCCTTGCGGGTGTCGGACTACGTCAAGCGCCTCGCCGCCCTGCCGCTCAAGGCCCGCTTCATGGTGCTCGACGCCGCCCGGACCGCGCCGTTCCGGCTCAAGGGCGATCCGCTGGCCGGCGGCCTGCCCCTCGTCGAGGCCGAGCCCGGCAGCCTGATCGCCACCAATGCCGCGCCCGGCACCGTCGGCCCGGCCGAGACCGGCCCCTACGGCGCCTACGCGCTGGCCCTCGTCGAGATGATCCGCGAGGGCGGCCTCGCCCCGGCCGCCCTGTTCGAGCGGGTGCGCCTGCGGGTGGCGGAGGCGACGCGCGGCGCCGAGGTGCCGTGGAGCGCCTCGCGCATCGAGGCGCCGTTCGTGTTCCT
Organism: Methylobacterium aquaticum; assembly: GCF_016804325.1. Lineage (NCBI taxonomy): Bacteria > Pseudomonadati > Pseudomonadota > Alphaproteobacteria > Hyphomicrobiales > Methylobacteriaceae > Methylobacterium > Methylobacterium aquaticum. Next base: position 2,125,498 of record NZ_CP043627.1, on the reverse strand, counting down.
GGATCGTGCGGCCGGAGCGCCGTCCCTCGCCGGATTCGAGGCGCCGGTAAAGCCGCTGGGCGAGATCGGCGCGCGGGAGGCCTATGCCGCCTGCCTCGGCCGCGACACCCTGGCGGGATACGAGGAGTTCGTCGGCGCCTATCCGCGCGACCCGTTGGCCAAGCGCGTGCGGGCGATCATCGCGGCCCGGCGCGAGGCCCTGACCTGGCGGCGCAGCGCGCTCGCCGACACGCCGGAGGCGTACTGGTCCTATCTCGGCCGCTATCCGCGCGGGCCGCATGCCTGGGACGCCCGCCGGCGCCTCTCGGCTTTGGCCGCCGCCGTCGCGCCGCCGCCGGATTACCGCGTGCTCGCCTACGACCTGGCCCCGCCCCCGCCCGACGAGGTGATCTATGTCGAGCGGCCGGCGCTCGTCCTCGACGATCCGGTCTACGCCCTGCCGCCGCCGCCCGTCGCCTTCCTGCCGCCGCGGCCGACCGTGCTGGTGGAGCTGGCCCCACCCCCGCCGCCGGTCGAGGCCTACATCCTGCCGGTGCCCGCTTACGTCCCGGTGCCGACCTACGTGGTGGCTCCCCCCGCCGTAGTGCCGCCGCCGAACCCGGTGCTGTTCCAGAACCTCCACGTCACGAACGTCACGGTGGTGAACGAGCACGGCGCCGAGCCGGTGCCGCCGGGAGCGTCCCGCCTCGCGCCGGTGGCCGGTGCGGTCGCGGGGGCGGCGCTCGGGGCCGCCGCGTCCCGGGTCGCCCTGCCGCCGGCCATCGCCCGGAAGGCGGCGTTGCGGCCGGACCCGCTCGGCGCACCGGGCCAGATCCCGCGTGCCACTGGCCCGATCGGTGGACCGCCTCCCGGCGCGACCGCCCTGCGGCCGGGACTGCCGGGTCAGATCCCGTCCGGGCCGCGCCCGAACCCCGCCCAGGCGCTGCCCGGCGCGGGCGGCACGCCGTTGCCGGCCATTGCCGGCCGGCCTGGCGCGCCCGCCGGCCCGGCGCCGGGTCGCCCCGTCGGGCTCGGCCAGATTCCGGGCCAAGGCGTCTCGGGCCAAGGCATCTCGGGCCAAGGCGTCTCGGGCCAAGGCATCTCGGACAAAGCCGGTCCACGTCCGGGGGAAGGGCCGATCCCCGCCCAGGCCGCGCCAGCCGCCGCGCAACCCAGGTCTCCGGCCGCAGGCCGTCCGGGACAGCCGGCCCTCGCCGCCCGTCCGCCGCAAGGACCGGCCGCCGCGCCGCCGCCGACGGGCATGCAGCCCCAGGGCGTGCGGCCCCCGGTCACGCCGATGCGCGCCGTGCTGCCGATGCGGCCGGCCCCCGTCCAGGCCGCGCGCCCGGCCTTGCGCCCGCTCGCACCGCCGCCTCGCATGGCCGCCCCGACCCGCGCGCCGCGGCCGGAAGACGGGTTGCAGCGGCTCCGGATGGAGCAGGCCGTGCGCCAGCAGGCGATGCAGCGGCAGCAGGCTCTCCAGGCACAGCAGGCCCAGGGTCAGGCCCAGGCGCGCCAGCGCTTCGAGGCGCAGCGGATGATGCAGAACCAGCAGCAGCAGATGCAGGACGCGATGCGGCGCCAGCAGGCCCAGGCCCTGCGCCAGCCGCAGATGATGGCGCCGCGGCCCCAGCCGATGGCCCCGCCGCAGATGCACCCGCCGCAGGCCGGTCCGCGCCCGGCGCCCCATGCGCCGCCGCCGGGGCATGGCTGCGGGCATCCGGGTGGACCGCCCTGCCGGTAAGTGTAGCATCTGTCGACCTCTCGACAGTATTCATATCCTCCTCGTCATTCCGGGGCCGCGTCAGCGGAACCCGGGATCCAGAACCGCGGATGATTCAGGAGAAAGCGGAGATCGTCCCACCTTCGTCTTAAGCACCTGAGGGTCTGGATTCCGGGCTCCGCTTTCGCGGCCCCGGAATGACGCGGAGGGTGTCTCTTGCCGTCGAGCGAAACTCAGACGTCGCCGATCAAAAAGAAGGGGCGCGGCCCCTCCCCTTTTCCGGAGGAGGCACCGCGCCCCATTCGTCAGTCGAGACGTTGAAACCTCAGTCGATATCCTCGACCGCGTCGGCCCCGCCATAGACGCGGTGGGCCAGCGACGCCTCGATCAGGTCGTCGATGTCGCCGTCGAGGACGTCGTCGGGGCTGGTCGACTGGGCGCCGGTGCGCAGGTCCTTCACCAGCTGATACGGCTGGAGCACGTAGGAGCGGATCTGGTGGCCCCAGCCGATATCGGTCTTCGAGGCCGCCTCGGCATTGGCCTTCTCCTCGCGCTTCTTCAGCTCGAGTTCGTAGAGGCGGGCGCGCAGCATGTTCCAGGCGGTGGCCCGGTTCTTGTGCTGCGAGCGCTCCTGCTGGCACGCCACCACGATCCCTGTCGGGTTGTGGGTGATGCGCACCGCCGAATCGGTGGTGTTGACGTGCTGGCCGCCCGCTCCCGACGAGCGGTAGGTGTCGATCCGGCAGTCGGATTCCTTGATCTCGATCGTGATCCGGTCGTCGATGACCGGGTAGACCCAGACGCTGGCGAAGCTGGTGTGCCGCCGGGCGTTGGAATCGTAGGGCGAGATCCGCACCAGGCGGTGGACGCCCGATTCGGTCTTCAGCCAGCCATAGGCGTTGTGGCCCTTGATCAGGAGCGTGGCGCCCTTGATCCCGGCCTCTTCACCGTCCGACCACTCGACGATGTCGACCTTGTACTTCCGGCGCTCGGCCCAGCGGGAATACATGCGCTGGAGCATGTTGGCCCAGTCCTGGCTCTCGGTGCCGCCGGCGCCGGCATGCACTTCGAGATAGGTGTCGTTGCCGTCGGCCTCGCCCGAGAGCAGGGTCTCGATCTGGCGGCGCGCGGCCTCCGCCTGCACGGCGCGGATCTGCTCCTCGCCCTCGCGGATGCTGGCGGAATCCTCCTCCATCTCGCCGAGCTCGATCAGCGTCGCGCCGTCCTCCAGCCCCTGCTCCAGGCGCCGGATCGCCGTGACGGCCTCGTCGAGCTGCGTGCGCTCGCGCATGACCTTCTGGGCCTCCTCCGGATCGTTCCAGAGCGAGGGGTCCTCCGAGCGGGCGTTCAGCTCCGCGAGGCGCTTGTCAACGGTATCCCAGTCAAAGATGCCTCCTCAGCAGTCCGATCGACTGCTTGGCGGCATCCGAGAGTTGCTCGATCTCGGCGCGCATCTGGTGTGGGTTCACTCACGTGAGGTGGGGTGCAGGGTGATAGCGCCGGGGGGCGCGGGTGTAAACGGATTGCAGCAACGCCGATGCATCAGCACCCTGTGGCGATCGAAGCCGGCTCCCGGCCGGCCATCACGATGCGGGGCGCACGGGCATGGGCGAGAAGCCGACCCCGAGGGCCTTCATCACGGCCAGCAAAGTCGCGAGGGTCGGGTTATCCAGGTCGTACCCCTCCTCTGGCATTCCCTCCTTGGACGCGATCCGTGCCTCGCCCTTGGCGCGAACGGCGATCTCGAGAGCTGTCGCGATATGGTTCGCATCGCCCGTCTCGAAGGCGTCCGAAAGGAAGACCGCGATGGCCTCGTCGGTTTGGAGCGAGGCGGCAAAATCGTAGTCGGTGATCTCGTCAGCCATGGTCAGGCCTCGTCGGCAGCGAGTTGCAGCGCTTTCTTGATGTCGCGACTCTGGCTGGATTTGTCACCTGCGCAGAGCAGGATCACGATGTCATCGCCCCGCCGCTGAAAATAAACGCGGTAACCAGGGCCATAGTGGATGCGCAATTCGCTCACGCCGCCACCCACGGGCGCCGCGTCTCCGATGAGGCCGTTCGCAAGCCGCAGCAGACGAGCCGCGATGGCGGCTCGTGCTCGCGGGTCCTTGAGCTGCTGTTCCCAGCGACGATAGGTTTTCGTCTGCCTGATCCGAATCATCGCGTTCGACCATGCAGGACGGGGCAGTCCGATACGGACCTTTGACGGTCATGGATCACATGCGCGAAGGGCGAGGCACCTGCCGGCGCCCCTCCCTTCCTCTCACCGTCAGTACAACCCGCCCGCCTGGGCCGCCCGGTCCGCATCGGCCGGGACCGCCGCCGGCGCCGCCGGCTGGGCGCTGGCCGGGGCCGAGTAGCTGTCCGGCGGGGCGGTGCCGGGCTTGAAGGCCTCGAGCAGCCCGCCCTCCGAGCCGCCGGCGCGGGTGCCGCTGGCCGCGTTGATGCGGATCAGCTTGATGCCCGGAGGCACCCGGAACGGGGTCGGCGGCTTGTCCTTCAGGGCGGCCTTCAGGAAGTCGCGGGCGATCGGGGCGGCAAGCCCGCCGCCGGTGGCGCTGTCGCCGAGGGACCGGGGCTTGTCGTAGCCGATATAGATGCCCACCGCGAGGTCGGGCGAGAACCCGACGAACCAGGCGTCCTTGGAGTCGTTGGTGGTGCCGGTCTTGCCGGCGAGCGGCTTGCCGATCTCCTTGAGGATGGTGGCGGTGCCGCGCTGGACCACGCCCTCCATGATCGAGACGATCTGGTAGGCGGTGAGCGGGTCGAGGACCTGCTCGGAATCGTCGACCAGCTTCGGCTCGTCCTGGCCCGACCACTTGTCCGCGTCGCAACCGATGCACTTGCGGGTGTCGTGGCGGTAGATGGTCTCGCCGTTGCGGTCCTGGATCCGGTCGATCAGGGTCGGGCGGATGCGCCGGCCACCATTGTCGAGCATCGAGTAGGCGGTGACCATCCGCATCACGGTGGTCTCGCCGGCCCCCAGCGACATCGGCAGCACCGGCAGCATGTCGTCGTAGACGCCGAAGCGGCGGGCATACTCGGCGATCAGCGGCATGCCGACATCCTTGGCGAGCCGCACCGTCATGAGGTTCTTCGAGTGCTCGATGCCGTAGCGCAGGGTGTGGCCCCCCCGCCGGCCTTGCCGCCGTAGTTGGTCGGGGTCCAGGCTTCCTGGCCGGGGCCCGCCTCGATGGTGATCGGCGTGTCGAGGACCATCGAGGCCGGGGTGTAGCCGTTGTCGAGCGCCGCCGAGTAGACGATCGGCTTGAACGACGAGCCGGGCTGGCGCATCGCCTGGGTGGCGCGGTTGAACTCGCTTTCGTCGTAGGAGAAGCCGCCGACCATCGCGTGGACGCGGCCGGTATAGGGATCCATCGCCACAATGGCGCCGGAGACCTCCGGGATCTGGCGCAGGCGGTAGGCGTTGCCGGGCCCGTCCATGCGCTCGACATAGACCACGTCGCCGGTGTTCAGCGCCGCCGCGACGCTCCGGCCGGTCCAGCGCACGCCCTCCGCCGAGATGATGCCGGTCTCGCGGTCCTTCGAGACCTGCCCCGAACTCTCACGCTTCGGCTGCAGGCCGATCGTGGCCCGCCCGCCGGAGGTGTCGAGCACCACGGCGAGGCGCCAGGGCTGCACGTCGCCGAGCGCCGGCACCTCGGCCACCGCCATGCCCCAGTCGCGGCCGGCCAGCTCGACCCGGCTCTTGGGCCCGCGCCAGCCGCGCGCTTGGTCGTAGCGCACCAGGCCGTCGACGAGGGACTTGCGGGCCATCGCCTGCATCTTCGGGTCGAGGGTGGTGCGCACCGACAGGCCGCCCTCGTAGAGCTTCTTCTCGCCGTAGCGCTCGGAGATCTCGCGGCGGACCTCCTCGGCGAAGTAGTTCGCGTTGGCGGTGTTGGGCGAGACGGTGCGCGGGTTGACGCCGAGCGGCAGCTTGCGCTCCGATTCGGCCTCCTCCTTGGTGATGTACCCGTTCTGGGCCATCAGGCCGATGATCTCGTTGCGGCGCGCCAGCGCCTGCTGGGTCCGGCGATAGGGATGGTAGTTGTTCGGGCCCTTGGGCAGCGCCGCGAGATAGGCCGCCTCGTGGATCGTCAGCTCGTGGACCGACTTGCCGAAATAATCGAGGGCGGCAGCCGCGATGCCGTGCAGGTTGCGGCCCGGCACGATCGTGCCGAGGAAGATCTCGTTGAGGTAGAGCTCGAGGATCTTGTCCTTCGAGTAGGTCGACTCGATGCGAAGCGCGATCAGCGCCTCGCGGATCTTGCGGTCGAAGGTCTGTTCGGAGGAGAGCAGGAAGTTCTTGGCGACCTGCTGGGTGATGGTCGAGGCGCCCTGCTTCTTGCCGCTCGAGGCGTTGGTCAGGGCCGCCCGGACGATGCCCTCGGGGTCGATGCCGCCATGCTTGTAGAAGTTCTTGTCCTCGGCCGACAGGAAGGCCGCGATGACGATCTTCGGCATCGCCTGGATCGGCAGGTAGAGCCGGCGCTCGCGGGCATATTCCGCGAGCAGGCTGCCGTCGGCGGCGTGGACGCGGGTCATCACCGGCGGCTCGTAATTGGCGAGCGCCGCGTGGTCGGGCAGGTCGCGCGAGTACTTCCAGAAGAAGTAGCCGCCCGCCGCGGCGCCGACGACGACCGCCATCGCGCCGATGCTGAACAGGAAGCCGAAGAAGCGGAGGATGAAGCGCATCGATACCCGATCCGTCGATGATGCCGCGCGGCCCGCAGGGCCTTGACCATGAGCCCGGAGCGGCGGCGGATGCCACGCCCGGGCACGGCTCCTCACGGAAACGCGACAGCCATGGCGGCGCGCCAGACCGCTCCCGCGCTTAGCGGAAGCGGCTTGCGAAAGCCAGGACAGCGAGGGGCCGACGGGTCCCTATCGACACGTTCTCTATGGTGAAACTGGGGCGGGCGCGATCTGGCCAAGTCCGATCTCGGCAGGTCCGATCTGGGCCGGCGTGATCTGGGCGGCCTTGCCGATCCGCGGCGCCTCGGTCCCGCGGGCGATGGCGGGCGGCAGGCGGGCGGCGAAGAACGCCTCGATCGCCTCGGCCATCTGGCCGGTGACGTTCAGCCGCCATTCGTCGGAGAGCAGGAGGTCGAGGTCGCGCTTGCTCGACAGGTAGCCGAGCTCGACCAGCACCGAGGGCACGTCGGGCGAACGCAGCACGCGGAAGCCCGCCTCGCGATGGGGCTTCGTGCTCATCTCCATCACGCCGGAGAGGCGGGTGAACAGGCCCTTGGCGAAGCGCGCCGAGAAGCCGCGGGTCTCGCGCAGGGTGAGTTCCTGCAGGATGTCGGCGACGTCGCCCGGCCCCTCGCCCTGGTCGGCGCCGGCCGCGGCGTCGGCCTTGTTCTCGCGGTCGGCGAGCCGGGCCGATTCGGCGTCGGTGGCCTTCTCCGAACCGGTATAGATCGTGGCGCCGCGCACCTGCGGCGCGGCCGAGATCGAATCGGCGTGGATCGACACGAACAGGTCGGCGCGGGCATCGCGGGCGATGCGCACCCGCTCGGCGAGCGGCACGAATACGTCGCGGTCGCGGGTCATCTGCACCCGGATCCTGCCGCCGGCCTCCAGGCGCCGGACCAGCCCTTGGGCAACCCCGAACACGATGTCCTTCTCGTAGACCCCGTTGCCCGCGATCGCGCCCGGATCGATGCCGCCATGGCCGGCATCGATGATCACGAGGGGACGCGAATCGACGCCCTCGCGGGCCGGTGGGCCCGCCGCGCGGGGCGGCTCGGGGGCCTGCGCGGCGCGGCGGAAGGCCTCGCGGTCGCTGCGGGCGAGATCGATGGTGAGCAGGGTCGCCCCGTCCCGCGGGCGGGTCGTGGTGGCGACCCGGGCCACCGTGGCGGCTTGCGCCAGGTCGATGACGATGCGCGAGCGCCCCGGGGCGAACAGGCCGTAGCGGTAGGAGGCGACGAGGCCCTCGCGCTTGCGTCCGGCCTCGGGCGGCAATTGGAAGTTGACCTCGGGCAGGTCGACGATCGCCCGGTCCGGCCGCTCCATCACGAAGGCCCGGGCCTCGACCGGCCGCGACAGCACCACGGTCAGGCGGGTGCCGCCCTCAGGGATGACCGCCGTCTCGGCGGCGATCGCCACCGCGGGACGGTCCGCGGCGGATCGCTCGGCGGCAGGCCGCTCCGCCGCGCGGTCGGGCGCCGGCGGAGTGGCGCCGGCGGCGGCCGGCAGGAACAGGCCCGTGGCCACGAGGGCGGCGCGGACGAGCAGGCGGATCGGACGTGCGCGTGTCGGCATGGTCTCGCGGCGACCTCAGGCGGCATCCCGGTTACGCGATAACCGCGCCATGGTTAACGCATCGCAAAGGCCTCCGGATCACCGGCGAGCGGCTGTGGCCGCGGGGGTACACAGGGCGGGACGCGGTCGTCGCCGCGCGGGTCACAGGGCGGGACGCGGTCGTCGCCGCGTCGGTCACAGGGCGGGACGCGGTCGTCGCCGCGTCGGTCACAGGGAATGACGGGCCATCGGGCCCGAGCCCCGTGAAGATGCTTGCAAATTCCGCCGGACACTCTGTAATGATGGTGACCCCTGCCCGTTGCCGCCGGCTTTTCGCCGCGGACCTCGGGCTCGCCCGGACGCTCCTGAAGCGGCTTCGGCGCTGGCCGGCCGCCGGCGGATCGTCCGACGATCTCGCGAGCCGGGCAGGTGTCTTTCGATCCGCGACGGCGTTCGTGAACGTCGTCGCCCGTGTTTACCGGCGGCCGGACCTCAGCGTCCCGGCGCCTCGATTCGAAAGGTCGGTGGGAGAATGCGCGGACGCACAGCCTCGGATCTCGAAGCTGCCGTCCCCGGCGCACGCGTCCGGCGTCGCGCCCGTCCGCGCTCCCTGCCCCCGGCCATCGTCAACCCCTCGCGCGCGTGGATGCGCGCAGCGGCGATTGACGGCACACCCCGCACGACATCATCCGCCGCGCCCGACCGGGCACGGCACGGGAGAGCCCTCCCGGCGCAGGTTTCCGCGCCCGGGGCGGCACCGGATTACGGAGGCTCGTCCTCCCGCGCCCGGCCAGGATCCCCGAGGATTTCCTCCTCACGGTCCGTTCCCGGATGCCCCCGTCCAGCGGCGCTGCCGTCGGTCGCCATGCCGAAAGTTCGTCATGGCCAACAAGATGCTCATCGATGCCGCCCACCCGGAAGAGACCCGGGTGGTGACGGTCAAGGGTTCGAAGGTCGAGGAATTCGACTTCGAATCCGCTAGCCGCCGCCAGCTGCGGGGCAACATCTATCTCGCCAAGGTCACGCGGGTCGAGCCGTCGCTGCAGGCCGCCTTCGTCGAGTACGGGGGCAACCGCCACGGCTTCCTCGCCTTCAGCGAGATCCATCCCGACTATTACCAGATCCCGATCGCCGACCGGATGGCGCTCCTCGAGGAGGAGGCGCGGGCCGAGCGCGAGCACGAGGAGCGTCCCGAGCGCCAGGAGCGCAGCGAGAGGTCCGAGCGCGGAGAGCGGTCCGAGCGCAGCGACCAGCCGCGCCGCCGCCGCCGCCGCGGCCGCCGGGCCGAGGCTTCGTCGCGCCCGGCCGACGCCGTGGTGAGCGCCCCCGTCCAGGACGGGCAGGAGGGCGCTGCCCGGAGAGCGCGACCCAGGAGAGCGCCGTCCAGGAGACCCGCGCCGAGGCGACCGACTGGCAGGACGCCCATCCCCGGGAGACCCTGGCGCAGGAGACGTTCGCCCAGGAGACGTCATCGCAGGACGCTCCGGCGCAGGACGTCCATGCGCAAGAGAATTCGGCGCAGGAGAATTCGGCGCAGGAGAACCCGGCTCACGAGGCTCCGCGGCAGGAGGATGTCCGGACCGAGGGGGCGAGCATCCGGCGCAGGAGACCGCTCCGGCCGGCGAGACCGTGTCGCACGGGTCGTCCGTCGCGGCGCAGGATCACGCCGAGGCCCCGGCCGGCGATGCGGTCGCGCAGGACAATGCGGCTCATGCCGGCTCGGCTGACGACGCGGCGACCCCGCAGGCGCCCGCCGCCGAGGCCGCCCCGGTGCCGGGCGAGGCCGGATCCGAGATCCCGGCGGCGATCGTCGCCGCCGTGTCGGCGGAGCCCGCCCCCGTCGCGGAGATGACCGAGGCCGCCCCCGCCGCGAGCGAGCCGGCCGAGGCCCTGTCGCCCGCCGACGACGCCGTCCTGCCCCAGCCCGTCGCCGCCTCGCAGCCGATCGACGCCGAAGAGGCGGAGATCCGGGCCGAGATCGAAGCCGACGAGGATGCGGACGAGTCCGACGAGGACGAGGACGACGATTCGGACGAGGACGACGACCACGAGGATGACGAGGACGAGGACGGGGAAGACGACGAGGACGACGAGGACGAGGACCACGAGGAAGCCGTCGTCGAGCAGGTCGGCGGCCGCGGCGACGCGCTGGCCGAGATCCCGAGCGCCCCCGCACCCCGCGCCGGCACTACAAGATCCAGGAGGTGATCAAGCGCCGGCAGGTCATCCTGGTCCAGGTCGTCAAGGAGGAGCGCGGCACCAAGGGCGCGGCGCTGACCACCTACCTGTCGCTGGCCGGCCGCTACTCGGTGCTGATGCCCAATACCGGCCGGGGCGGCGGCATCTCGCGCAAGATCACCAGCGCGGCCGACCGCAAGCGCCTGAAGGAGATCGCCACCGACCTCGAGGTGCCCGAGGGGATGGGCGTCATCCTGCGCACGGCCGGTGCCTCGCGCACCAAGCCGGAGATCAAGCGCGACTTCGAGTACCTGATGCGGCTGTGGGAGAGCGTGCGCGAGCTCACCCTGACCTCCGCCGCGCCGGCGCTCGTCTACGAGGAGGGCTCGCTGATCAAGCGCGCCATCCGCGACCTCTACAACAAGGACATCGACGAGGTTCTGGTCGCGGGCGAGGACGCCTACCGCGAGGCCAAGGACTTCATGCGGATGCTGATGCCGACGCAGTCGAAGGTGGTGAAGCCCTACCGCGACCCGACGCCGGTCTTCGCCCGCTTCGGGGTCGAGCAGCAGCTCGACGCGATGTTCTCCAGCCACGTCTCCCTGCGCTCGGGCGGCTACCTCGTCATCAACCCGACCGAGGCGCTGGTCTCGATCGACGTGAACTCCGGGAGAGCCACCCGCGAGCACGACATCGAGGACACCGCGTTCAAGACGAACCTGGAGGCCGCCGAGGAGGTGGCGCGCCAGCTGCGCCTGCGCGACCTCGCCGGCCTGATCGTCATCGACTTCATCGACATGGAGGAGAAGCGGAACAACCGCGCCGTCGAGAAGAAGCTGAACGAGTGCCTGAAGAACGACCGCGCCCGCATCCAGGTCGGTCGGATCTCGCCCTTCGGCCTGCTCGAGATGTCACGCCAGCGCATTCGCACCGGCGTGCTCGAATCCTCGTCGGTGCCCTGCCCGCATTGCGGCGGCTCGGGCTTCGTGCGGGCGACCGCCTCGGTGGCCCTGCTGATCCTGCGGGCGATCGAGGAAGCGCTGATCAAGTCGAACAGCCACAACCTGATCCTGCGCACCCGGACCGAGGTGGCGCTCTACATCCTCAACCAGAAGCGGGCCCACCTGCACGAGCTCGAGGCGCGGTTCGGCGTCGCGATCATCATCGCGGCCGACGAGCGGCTGGCCGCCACCTCGGCCTTCCACCTCGAGCGCGGCGACATCGCCCAGCGGGTCGAGCCGCGCCCCGTCACCAGCATCCGGGCCGAGGCGGTGCTGCCGCCCCCGCTGGAGGAGGATGACGAGGACGAGGAGATCGTCGAGGAGGCCGAGGCGGAAGGCGAGGCCGAAGTGGAGGCCGAGGCCGAGGGCGATACCGAGGCGGAGACCGCCGAGGGTGCGGCCGGCGAGGACGAGGGCGGGGGCAAGCGCCGCCGCCGCCGTCGGCGCCGGCGCGGCCGGGGCGAGCGCGGCGAGGCCGAGGGTCACGAGGCCGACGAGGCCGGCGACGAGCCGGTCCGGGCTTCGGCCGAGACGGGTGCGGAGCCGGGTTCCGAGCAAGGTTCCCAGGCCGTGTCGATCCCGATCACCGAGGACGGCGCGGCGCCCGAGCGCGAGAGCCGCGAGGAGGCCCTGAGCCGGCGCCGCCGGCGCGGACGCCGCGGCGGCCGCGGGCGCGACCGCTTCGAGGAGAGCGCCGGCACGATCGGCGACGAGGTCGTGGCCGGGGCCGAGCCGGGTGAGACCGGCGCCAGCCTGGTGCAGGATTCCCTCGCCGAGGAGATCGTCGCCCTCGACGAGATCGCCGGCCCGGCGCCCGAGGCGGTCGGCCATCCGGTCGCGGCCCGGATCTTCCTGCGGTCGAGCGCGAGGCCCTGACCGCCGAGGCGATCGAGGCGCCCGCCCCGGTCGGCGAGTTCGAGCCCGTCCACGGCTCGCACGCCGCCCAGGCCCCCGAGCCCGCCGCCGAAGCCCCGGCCCCCGCGCCGGAGCCCGAGCCCGAGCCGGTGGCGGTCGTGCTCACCCCGCCCGATCCGGACCGTCCGAAGCGGGCCGGCTGGTGGTCCCGCACCAAGGCGGCGATCGGCGGCGAGTGACCGATCCCGGGGCGAGCCGGCGGCTCGTCCCCCTCATTTACTGATGAACGGCATGGGCCGCGCTCCGCAGGGAGCGCGGCCCATGCCGTTGTGACAGGGATCTTCGACGACGGCGGGCCTGGACCGGATGGCAGATCGGCGCGGCATTTTATACAATGCGGCGATGGGAGGCCTTACAACCATCATATGTAAGAACAGCGCCGCCCCTGTATACGAACGTCGCAACACCACTCCGCGTAAAATATTACCCGAGGTCAAATAACACGCTAATCCATAGTCGGGAGCGGGCGTTAACGGAAATGATACGGGCTTCGGCGAGAGATCGCAGGGTGACACCCTGGATATCTCCCATGTTCCGCTCCCGCAAAGCCGCCGCGCCAGCCCCCGTCGAGACTCCCGAGATGGTCGAGACACGTCTCGCCGGATTGGTCGAGCGGGCGGGGACGGCCGGTGCCGAGCTGGGAAGCGGCCGGTTGGCCGCCGCCCTCGGGCGCCTGGTCGAGCAGATGCGGGGCACCGCCGCCACGGATCTCGCCAACACCGCCCGCGTCGCCGCGGAGGCCTCGGAGGCCGCCACGGTGCTGGGCTGGATGACGCACGACGCCGGGGAGATCGCCGGGCAGACCCGCGCCATGGCGGCGGCGGTCGAGGAGGTCGCGGCCTCGACCCGGGAACTCGCCGGCCGCTCGCAGGCCAGCGCCGACGTCGCCGAGCAGGCGACCGGCGGGATCGCGGCCTGCGCGGCCGACATGCGCGAGGCGAGCCGCACCATGGCGGCGATCGAGACCCATGCCGGGCAGATCGAGCAGCGCCTGACCGGCTTCGAGGGCGCCGCCCTGCAGATCCAGGAGATGGCCGGCACGATCGAGGCGATCTCGAGCCAGACCAACCTCCTGGCGCTGAACGCGACGATCGAGGCGGCCCGGGCCGGCGAGGCCGGGCGCGGCTTCGCGGTCGTGGCCGCCGAGGTCAAGCAGCTCTCCGGCCAGACCGCCCGGGCCACCGAGCAGATCCGCGGCCGCCTGGCGGTGCTCCTCCAGGAACTCGCGGCGATCCAGGCCGCCGTCGCCGAGAGCCGGCAGGCCGTGGCGGGCGGCACCGCCGCGGTCGCCCGGGTCGAGGCCCGGGTGGCGCAGGAGGGTCAGGCCGTGGCCCGCTCGGCGGAAGGGATCCGGGCGCTCGCCGAGGTGCTGGGCCAGCAGGATGCGGCGACCGCCGAGATTTCCTCGAGCGTGCAGCAGGTCGCCGGCAAGGCTGAGAAGACCAGCACCGAGATCACCGGGCTGATGACGATCCTGGTGCGGGCCGAGACCGCGGCGCAGGAGGCCCTCAAGGCCGGTGCCGTCCGCGGCCTGCCGTCCTACGCCCTGGTGCGCCTGCCCGCGGATATGGGGATGTGGAAGCGCCGCCTCGCGGCGGCCCTGGTCGGGATCGGGCAGGTTTCCGCGGCCGTGCCGCCCTTCCGCGACGCCGCGGCGGATCTCGGCCTCGACCCGGCCGATCCCGCCACCGCGCGGCTCGTCGCGGCCGGCGCCGAGGCGCATCGCCACGCCGCGGCCATGGCCGAGGCGTTGGGGCGTGGCGACTGGGGCAGCGCGATCCCGGCCTTCCAGGCCTTCGAGGCCGCCGCCAAGGCGATGGTGGAGGCCGCCGAGGGCGCCCGTCGCTGACGGGCGCCAGGCCGGGCGGTTCGCAAATCGAGACTTCCGGGCGATCCTCGTGGGATCCGGGACGCGTCGCGCGTCCTGGGTCGAGGGAGGACCGGCCATGCTCTACGCCATCCTGTGCTACAAGGACGAGGACGTCGTCGCCGCCTGGAGCGCGGCGGAGGATGACGCGGTGATGCAGCGGCTCGGCGAGGTCCACGGGCGGCTGGAGCGCCGGGGCCAGCTCGGCCCGTCCTTGCGGCTCCTGCCGACCACCGCCGCCACGACGCTCCGCAAGGCGAGCGAGCCGCCCTTGGTGATCGACGGGCCCTTCGCCGAGACCAAGGAGCAGTTGCTCGGCTTCTACGTCGTCGACGTCGCCGACCTCGACGAGGCGTTGGAGATCGCCCGCGACCTCGCGAGCGCCAATCCCGGCGGCGCCTACGAGCTGCGCCCGGTCCTGCTCTACAATCCCGATCCCCGGGCCCCCTCGCCCGATCCCCGGCGGGCGTGACGGTGAGCGAGGCCTCGCCCGACGCCGCCTGGCTCGCCGCCGCCCTCGCGGCGGCGCGGCCGCGGGTGGTCTCGGCCCTGCTGCGGGTGTTTCGCGATCTCGACACCGCCGAGGAGGCCTTCCAGGAGGCCAGCCTGCGGGCCCTGCGCACCTGGCCCCGCACCGGCCCGCCGCGGGACGTGGCGGCCTGGCTGATCCTGGTCGGGCGCAACGCCGCCCTCGACGGCACGCGCCGCCGCGCCCGCCAGGCGCCGCTGCCGGCGGACGAGGTCCTGTCCGATCTCGACGACGCCGAGACGCCGATGGCCGAGGCGATCGACGGGCAGGCCTACCGGGACGATATCCTGCGACTGCTGTTCATCTGCTGCCATCCGGACCTGCCGGCGACGCAGCAGGTCGCGCTGGCGCTGCGCGTCGTGTCGGGGCTTCCCCTCGCGAAGATCGCCCGGGCCTTCCTGGTCTCGGACGTCGCGATGGAGCAGCGGCTCACCCGCGCCAAGGCCCGCATCGCCAAGAGCCCGGTGCCGTACGGGGCGCCGGGGCCGGCCGAGCGGGCGGAGCGTCTCTCTGCCGTCGCGGCGATGCTCTACCTCGTCTTCAATGCCGGCTACTCGGGCGCGACCGGCTCGGAGCGCGCCGCGCTGTGCGACGAGGCGATCCGCCTCGGCCGCCTGCTCCTGCGGCTGTTTCCCACCGACCCGGAGGTGATGGGGTTGCTGGCCCTGATGCTGCTCCAGCATGCCCGCTCGCCGGCCCGCTTCGACGCCGACGGCGAGATCGTCCTGCTGGAGGATCAGGATCGCGGGCTCTGGCGCCAGGCGATGATCGCCGAGGGGCTGGCGCTGGTCGACAAGGCGATGCGCCACGTCACGCCCGGTCCCTACCAGGTCCAGGCGGCCATCGCCGCCCTGCATGCCCGCGCCGCGCACCCCCACGAGACCGACTGGGCCGGGATCGACGCGCTCTACGCGGCGCTGGAACGGATGCAGCCCTCGCCGGTCGTGACCCTCAACCGCGCCGTCGCCACCGCCAAGGTCGCCGGCCCGGCGGCCGGGCTCGCGCTGGTCGAGCCCCTGGCCGGGGCGCTCCAGGGCTACTTCCATTTTCACGGCCTGCGCGGCGCCCTGCTGATGCAGCTCGGCCGGAATGCGCAGGCACGGGAGGCGATGGGCCGGGCGATCGCCCTCGCCGGCACCCCGGCGGAAGCCGCCCATATCCGCCGGCATCTCGACCGGCTCACCGGCGACGATTCCTGACATCGCGAAAAAATCCGAGCCGGGCTGTCGGGGATCGGCGCCGCCGCCCGTCCTTGCCAGCGAGGCCGTATCGATGACCGGCCCATCCGAGGAGAGGACCCGATGAGCGACGACACCTCCAACCACCCGTCCGACGCGACCGCCCCGGTGAAGGGCGGCCTCGTCACCTACCTGACGGTGGATGGCGCCCTGAAGGCGGCCGAGTTCTACACCCGCGCCTTCGGCGCCGAGATGGTCGCCGCCCTGCCGGCGGACGAGCAGGGACGGACCTGCCACGTCCATCTCCACGTCAACGGCTCCTCGCTGATGCTGAGCGACGCCTACCCGGAGCACGGCCACCCGCTTCAGCCGCCCCAGAGCTTCACCCTGACCCTGATGGTCGAGGATATCGACGCCCGCTACGCCCGCGCCGTCGAGGCCGGCGCCACCGCGATGATGCCGCCGGCCGAGATGTTCTGGGGCGACCGCTACGGCCAGCTGCGCGACCCCTTCGGGGTGGTCTGGGCCATGAATCAGCAAAAGAACCAGCAGAACAGCTGACGCCGCCGATGGGACCGGCCACGGCCGGTCCCCTGCCCTCTCGCCAGCGAGCGCCCCATGACCGATCCGACCGGACGCGACCTCGTCCTCACCCGCCTGATCCCCGCCCCGGCAGCCGCGCTCTACCGCGCCTGGACCGAGCCGGACCTGATCAGGCAGTGGTTCGCCCCCAAACCCTTCACGGTCGCGGCGGCCGAGACGGAGCTTTTCCCCGGCGGCACGACCCGCATCGTCATGCGGGGCCCGGACGGCAGCGAGTTCGCCAGCAGCGGCGTCTATCTCGAACTGGTCGAGAATGCCCGCATCGTCTTCACCGACGCCTATACGAAAGCCTGGGAGCCGGCGGCGAAACCGTTCTTCACCGGCATCGTCACCTTCGCGCCCGAGGGCGGGGGCACGCGCTACACCGCGCTCGCCCGGCACTGGAGTGCGGAGGATCGCGCCGCCCACGAGGCGATGGGTTTTCACGATGGCTGGGGCCGCTGCGCCGACCAGCTCGCCGATCTCGCCGCCCGGCTGTGACGGGAGACACGACCATGGCCCATGTCAGCACGTGCTTATGGTTCGCGCGCGACGCCGAGGAGGCGGTGGCGACCTACGTGTCCCTCGTCCCGGGCTCGCGGATCGGGTCGATCCTGCGTGCCCCGGGCCCCTGGCCCGGGGGCGAGCCCGGCGCCGCGATCCTGGTGAGCTTCACCCTCGGCGGGCAGAGCTTCCAGGCCCTGAACGGCGGCATGACGGCCGAGTACGGCACCGCCGCCTCGATCGCCGTCGCCTGCCCGGACCAGGACGCGGTCGACCGCCTGTGGGACGGGCTGCTCGCGGGGGGCGGCAGCGAGATCCAGTGCGGCTGGCTGCGCGACCGCTGGGGCGTGCCCTGGCAGATCGTGCCGGAAATCCTGCCGCGCCTGCTCGCCGACCCGGACCCTGCCGTCGCCGCCCGGGTGTTTGCGGCGATGCAAGGCATGGTCCGGATCGACGTGGCGGCGCTGGAGCGGGCGGCGGCCCGGGAGTGAGGGGGAGTGCGCTTCGGGGGCATGCTTGCGCAAGGTCGCCTATCCCATCAGAAATGATAGGCGACATCCTACCCTTCCACCTCATCCTGAGGTGTCAGTCCATCAACGATGGACTGACCTCGAAGGAGGCCTCCAGAAGCCTCGGCGATCCCTGGAGCCCTCCTTCGAGGTCAGCCGATTTTCAATCGGCTAACACCTCAGGATGAGGTTAGAGGGTAGGATGATCCCGTCTGCCTCAAGTCTTTGGTAGAAAACCCTGCTCGAACAGGCTCTCAGGATGAGGTCGCGGGTGGGATGTAAAATTTCCCCGCGTCCTTGGATTATCAATCGAGCGGCCCGTCATGCCTCTCGCTCGCACCAATACACAAAGGTCCGATACGGAAACGTCACCTCGTCCCGCCCGGCCAGTTCCGGCGTGCGGGTCATCAAGTCGCGCACGTCCTGCGCCACCCGCGCCCGCTCCGCCTCCGGCAACGCCGCGATGAAGCTCACCGACAGGGTACGGTCGAGGATCACCTGCTCGGGCGTGCCGGTATGGCCGTGCGGAAACGACGCCTCGTGCAGGGGCCCGAAGCCCTCGGCCGGAAACAGGGTCCGCCATGCCCCGGTATGGTAGCGCGGCGCGTCGCCCTCGTGGGCGTTCATGATCGCCGTCAGCTCCCTCACCCAGGCGGTGTCCTCGTCGCGGACGTTCCAGACCAGGCCGAGGCGGCCGCCGACCCTGAGCACCCGGCGGATCTCGGCCAACGCCGCCGTCGTCGAGAACCAGTGGAAGGCCTGGGCGCAGAGGAGGGCGTCGAGGTTCCCCTCCTGGAGCGGCATCGCCTCGGCGGAGCCGGCGAGCGCCGTCACGCCGGGAAGCGACGCGGCGAGCCGCGCCCGCATCGCATCGACCGGCTCGATCGCCGTCACGGCGGCGCCGGTGGCGGCCAGCAATCCGGTGAACTTGCCGGTCCCGGCGCCGAGATCGGCGACCGTCCGGCCGGGTCCCAGGCGCAAGGTCTCGCGCAGCCAGGCGCCCAGGGCCGCCGGGTAGTCGGGCCGGCCGCGGGAGTAGGTCTCGGCGCTCGAGGCAAAGCCGGTCGCAGCCGCCGGGTGCAGATCGCTCATGCCGTGCGTCCTCCTCCGCTCAACGAAGCCAGCCCTTGAGCCGCCGCACCGCCTCCTGCGCCTGGGCCTCGCCGCCGGCGAAGGACAGGCGCAGATGGTGGGCGCCGGCCTCCGGGTCGAAATCGAGGCCGGGCGTCGCCGCGACGCCGGCCTCGTCGAGCATGCGGCGGCAGAAGCCGATCGAGTCGTTGGTGAGCCGGGCGACGTCGGCATAGAGGTAGAAGGCGCCGTCGGCCGGATGCACGTCGCCGAGGCCGATCGCCGGCAACTCGTTCAGCAGCAGCGCCCGGGCCCGGGCGTAGTCGGCCTTCACCCCTTCCAGCTCCTCGGTGGCGTCGAAGGCGGCCAGAGCCGCGACCTGCGACAGGTAGGGCGCCGAGATGTAGAGGTTCTGCGCCAGCCGCTCGATCGGCCGCACCAGGGCGTCCGGCACCACCATCCAGCCGATGCGCCAGCCGGTCATGCAATAGTATTTCGAGAACGAGTTGATCACGACCGCGTCCGGATCGACGGCGAGCGCGGTCGCGGCAGGCTGGCCGTAGGTCAGGCCGTGATAGATCTCGTCCGAGATGAAGCGCAGGTTCATCTCGCGGCAGGCCTGAGCCAGGGACCGAAGACCCGCCTCGTCGATCATCGTGCCCGACGGGTTGGCCGGGCTCATCACCAGCAACCCGGAAAGCGGCGAGACGGCGTGGGCGGCCCGAAGGCTAGCGGCCGTCGGCACGAAGCCGTCCTCGGCCCGCAGGGTCAGGCCCACCGGTTCGAGGTCCACGGCCTGGAGCACCGAGCGATAGGCCGGGTAGCCGGGTGCGGCGATGGCGACGCGCCCGCCGGCATCGAACAGGCTGAGAAAAGCGAGCACGAAGCCCGCCGAGGAGCCGGTGGTGACGACGACCCGCTCCGGCGCCACCGCGACCCCGTAGGCCTCGGCGTAGTGGCGGGCGATGCGCTCGCGCAGGGGGGCGATGCCGAGCGCCTCGGTATAGGGGATGCGGCCCGAGACCAGCGCCGCTTGCGCCGCCGCGATGGCGGATCGCGGCGCCGGGGCCGAGGGCTGGCCGACCTCCATGTGGACCACGCTGTCGCCCTGCCGCTCGCGCCGGGCCGCGGCGGCGAGCACGTCCATCGCCAGGAAGGGCGCGACGCGGGCGGCGCGGCGGGAGACGAGAGAAGCGGGATCGGACATGACGGACCTTGGAACATGGTACGGGTGCGCCCCCGCACATAGCGGGGTTTGCCGGAGATTGCGCCCCGCGGCCCGCACCAAGCGTGATTTGACAAGGCCGCCGCGAAACCGCCTAACCCGCAGGCCACGAAGCGCGCCAGGATTGTGCGCCACCGACGGTGGACGACCCCGATGAGGACGACGATGCTGCCCCTGCCCCGCCTTCTGCCCGCCCTCGCCCTCGCGGGCCTCGTCGCCGCGGTTGCCCCGACGCAGGCGCAGTCGCCGACCACCACCCCGGCAGCGCCCGCGCCGGCCGCCCCTGCAGCGGCGACCCCGATGGGCGATGCCCAGCGCCAGGCGATCGAGACCGTGGTGCGCGACTACCTGATGAAGAACCCGGAAATCCTCCAGGAGGCGATGGCCGAGCTGGAGAAGCGCCAGCAGGAGGCCCAGAAGGTCGCCCAGGCCAGCGCCCTGAAGGAAACCCGCGACACCCTGCACAACTCGCCGCACGGCTTCGTCGCCGGCAACCCGAACGGCGACGTCACGGTGGTCGAGTTCTTCGATTACAATTGCGGCTACTGCAAGCGGGCGCTCGCCGACCTCCAGACCCTGATCAAGGGCGACCCGAAGCTGAAGGTGGTCCTGCGCGACTTCCCCGTGCTCGGGCCCGATTCGCTCGAGGCCAGCAAGGTCGCGCTCGCCGCCAAGCAGCAGCTCAAGGGCGACAAGCTGTTCGACTACCACACCCGCCTGCTCGAGAGCCGCGGCCGGGTGAACGGCGAGCGGGCGATCGCGGTGGCGAAGGAAATGGGCCTCGACGTCGCCAAGCTCCAGAAGGACATGCAGGCCCCCGACATCCAGGCGGCCCTGCAGGAGAATGTGGGCCTGGGCGACAAGCTCGGCCTGTCGGGCACCCCGGCCTTCATCATCGGCGACGAGATCATCCCGGGCGCCGTCGGCGTCGAGCCGATCCGCAAGACGGTGGCCGGCGTGCGTCAGTGCGGCCACGCCACCTGCTGACGCCGAGCCTTCCCGCTTGCCCGTCGCGCCGGCGCCACTATCGCGCGCCGGCCGCATGGTCTATGAGGCCCGCCGATCGCCCGCCGGACATCCCGACGCCCCCGCGTCGTCCGCGCGTCGCCCCGGTGGGCCTGCCCCGCCCTCATCACGATTGTCGAAGACCCGCCCGTGCCCTCCAACAACAAGCATGATCCCTTCGACCCCGAGCTCGTCCGCGAGCTCGCGACCCTGATCGCCGAGACCGATCTCAGCGAGATCGAGGTCGAGAAGGGCGACCTGCGCATCCGCGTCGCCCGCGAGCGCATCGTGCAGCAGGTGCAGGTTCCGGTGGCCGCCGTCGCCCCGGCGCTGCCTGCCGCCGCGATCCCCGCCGCCGCCCCGGCCCTCACCGCCGAATCCGACCCGAAGGCGCTCGCCGCCCATCCGGGCGCGGTGCTCTCGCCGATGGTCGGCACCGCCTACCGCAAGCCGTCGCCGGAGGCGAAGACCTTCGTCGAGGTCGGCTCGCGGGTCGAGAGCGGCGCCCGGGTGCTGCTCGTCGAGGCGATGAAGACCTTCAACGACATCGTGGCGCCGCGCGCCGGCACCGTGACGGCAATCTTCATCGAGGACGGTCAGCCGGTCGAGTTCGGCGAGCCGCTCCTCCTGATCGAGTAATCGCTCAGCGGACGGCGCGTCGTCCGCTTCGTTTTCTGGTCTGCCGCAGGTTTTGATCGCAAAACCGGCGGCCATTGTTGCGAAACCTGCTCGGGCCCCCATGTTCGACAAGATCCTGATCGCGAACCGGGGCGAGATCGCGCTCCGGATCCTGCGGGCCGCCAAGGAGCTCGGCATCGCGACGGTGGCGGTGCATTCCACCGCCGATGCCGACGCCATGCACGTGCGCCTCGCCGACGAGAGCGTGTGCATCGGCCCGCCGCCGGCCCGCGACAGCTACCTCAACATCCCGTCGATCATCGCCGCCTGCGAGATCACCGGCGCCGACGCGGTGCATCCGGGCTACGGCTTCCTGTCGGAGAATGCGCGCTTCGCCGAGGTGCTCAACCACCACGGCATCGGCTTCATCGGCCCGAAGGCCGAGCACATCCGGATCATGGGCGACAAGATCGAGGCCAAGCGCACCGCCAAGCGCCTCGGCATCCCCTGCGTGCCGGGCTCCGAGGGCGGCGTCACCGACACCGACGAGGCCAAGCGCATCGCCGCCGATATCGGCTACCCGGTGCTGATCAAGGCGGCCTCCGGCGGCGGCGGCCGCGGCATGAAGGTCGCCCGCAGCGAGGCCGACATCGAGAACGCCTTGATGACCGCCCGCACCGAAGCCAAGGCGGCCTTCGGCGACGACGCGGTCTACATCGAGAAGTATCTCGAGAAGCCGCGCCACATCGAGGTGCAGGTGCTCGGCGACGGCCGCGGCAACGCCATCCACCTCGCCGAGCGCGATTGCTCGCTCCAGCGCCGGCACCAGAAGGTGTGGGAGGAAGGCCCCTCCCCGGCGCTGAACGCCGAGATGCGCGAGCAGATCGGCGGCACGGTCGCCCGGGCGATGCAGGAACTCGGCTATCTCGGCGCCGGCACGATCGAGTTCCTCTACGAGGACGGGCAGTTCTACTTCATCGAGATGAACACTCGTATTCAGGTGGAGCATCCCGTTACCGAGATGATCACCGGGATCGACCTCGTCAACGAGCAGATCCGGGTGGCGGCGGGCGCGCCCCTGTCGGTGCGCCAGGAGGACGTGCGGGTCGAGGGCCACGCCATCGAGTGCCGGATCAACGCCGAGCATCCGGCGACCTTCCGGCCCTCGCCGGGCACGATCACCTATTTCCACCCGCCCGGGGGCCTCGGCGTGCGGGTCGATTCGGCCGCCTTCCAGGGCTACCGCATCCCGCCGCACTACGATTCGCTGATGGGCAAGCTCATCGTCCACGGCCGCACCCGCAACGAGTGCCTGATGCGCCTGCGCCGGGCGCTGGACGAGTTCGTAGTCGCCGGCGTCGACACGACGCTGCCGCTGTTCCGCACCCTGGTGCGCAACGCCGACATCCAGAACGGCCTCTACGACATCCACTGGCTCGAGGAATTCCTCAAGACCGGCGGGCTTGAGATCGCCTGAGGGCGGCAGACGGGATCGGACCATCGACAGGGGCGCCGCGAGGCGCCCCTTTTTCGTGCCCGGCTGCGGCATCGCAGCAATCGATGACGCGCGAGCTTCTTGGGCGCGCAAGATTTTTGCGGCAGCGCGGAACGCCATGACGTTTCGTCAGTTTTCCCGCCAAGAACGGCCGACACGACCGAGACGATCCCTGCGTTAGTCGGGGACCCACCTCAGTCGAGGCCGTCTCGTCACAATCCGACATTCGAAAGAGACCGACGATGCGCGTCATCAAGCTCGCCGCCATGGCTGCCCTGCTGGCTACCCCCGCCCTCGCCCAGGCGCCGGCCTATCAGGGCCCGGTCCTGCCGAACCCGGCCGCCTCGATCATCGACCCGCTCTCCACCGGCAGCGTGGCGAATCCCTACCGCCCGGCCCGCGTCGGCGGCGTCGGCACCAGCACCCTGGCGACCGACATCGACCCGGCGACGGGCGGCAACGCGGCGATGCCGGAGCGGATGAACCCGAATCTCGGCAACACCTCGGGCGGTCCGCTCGTGCGCCCGTAACGAGCGACACGGGCGGCGACGGTCGTCCCGCTCCCACGACGAACGGTCCGCGGCTCACGGCCGCGGGCCGTTTTTCGTCCGTCGGCCGCCCGCCCCCACTCTTTGCCTCGGCCCGGCCATGAGGGAGAATGGCACCCCCGCGCCCTCGGCTCGCGCCCGGAACCCTGGTCGATGCACGGCAGCCTGAACGTCGAGATCACCGCCGAGATCCTGCTCAAGGCCTATGCGGCCGGCATCTTCCCGATGGCGGAGGATGCGGACGACCCGACCCTGTACTGGGTCGAGCCGAAGGAGCGGGGCATCCTGCCCCTCGACCGGTTCCACCTCGGGAGCCGCCTCGCCCGCACGGTGCGCAACGGCGACTTCGAGGTGGTGACCGACCGCGATTTCGACGCGGTGATCGAGGGCTGCGCCGCGCCGCGCCGCGACAGCGACCGCACCTGGATCAATGCCCGCATCCGCGCCCTCTACGGCGAATTGTTCGATCTCGGCCATTGCCACACCGTCGAGGTCTATGCCGGCGAGCCGCGGACCCTGGTCGGCGGCCTCTACGGCGTCTCCCTCGGCGCGGCCTTCTTCGGCGAGAGCATGTTCCACCTCGCCCGGGACGCCTCGAAGGTGGCGCTCGTCCATCTCGCCGCCCGGCTGAAGCGCGGCGGCTACACCCTGCTCGACGCGCAGTTCGTCACCAGCCACCTCTCCCAGTTCGGCGCCGAGGAGGTGCCGCGCCACGTCTACAAGACGATGCTGCGCGACGCGATCGACCGGCCGGCGCAATGGGACAGCGCCGCCCTCACCGGGCCGGAGGCGGTCGCGGCCCTGCTCGGGCCCTGAGCCGGAGCGACGGCTTCCGCTCTGGCCACCCAAGTCGAAGCCGACCACCCAAGTCGAAGCCATAGCCAAGTCGAGCATCCAGGAAAATTCGGCAATCGCAATTGCCACCCCGACCCTTCCGCCACGTTCGCACGCCGCCGGAATGTTGCAGCCTCGTCACTGTGGTCGCGGTTCGTACGCCGATCCTGCCGCGATACTTCCTGAGAGCGCCCTGTGACCTTCGCCGGGATTGCGGCGGAACGGTGAAGCTCGCTATCTCTCCTGAACTTCGCAGTGCCGTGCGGCGCCGCACAGACGATTCGGGTTCGGGGAGTGTTACGGCCATGGTGGCGTCGCGCTGGGGACTTCTGGTCACGACCGCTCTGGTCTCGGCCGCGCTGATCGCGCCGGCGGGCGCGCAGGGCACCATCGCCCTCGAGACGATCGACGTCGTGCCGGTGACGCCGGTCGGCGGCGCGGGCGGCACCCGCAGCACCGGCGAGCGGATCGACGGCGGCGCCCTGCCGCTGGCCAAGGTGCCGTTCACCGTCGAGACCGTGACGGCGAAGAAGCTCGAACAGGACCGCGCCACCCTCGACCCGACCTTCACGCTCGCCCGCACGACGCCCGGCGTGAACCTGTCCGACGGCCAGGGCAACAGCTTCCGCCAGACCCTGACCTATCGCGGCTTCGACGCCTCGCCGCTGCTCGGCGCGCCGCAGGGGCTGGCCGTCTACCAGAACGGCACCCGCATCAACGAGGCCTTCGGCGACGTGGTGAACTGGGACCTGATTCCCCAGGTCGCGATCAACCGCATCGACATCGTCACCGGCAACCCGATCTTCGGTCTCAACGCGCTCGGCGGCGCGGTCAACATCGAGATGAAGAACGGCTTCACCTGGCAGGGCAAGGAAGTCTCGGTGATGGGCGGCTCCGACGGCCGCATCCTCGGCACCCTGCAATACGGCGAGGTGATCGGCCCCTGGAGCTTCTACTTCGCCGGCGAGGGGCTGCGCGATGCCGGCTGGCGCTACCAGTCGCCCTCGGAGATCGGCCGAGTCTACGCCGATATCGGCCACCGCTCCCTCGATTCCGAGTTCCACATCATCGCCTCGGGCGCCAAGACCTATTTCGGCGCCGCCGCCGCCGCGCCGGTCGACTTCACCCGCGACAACGAGCGGGCGATCTTCACCTATCCGCAATCGATCGACACCGCGGTCGGCCAGATCCAGGTCACCGGCAAGGTCAACGTGTCGCCGACCTGGGACCTGTCGGGCAACGCCTATGTCCGCCGCTTCAGCCAGTATGTGATCGACGGCAACGACGGCAACTTCGAGAATTGCTCGTCGCGCTCGAACTTCCGCGGCAACCTCTGCTTCGAGGATGACGGCTTCTCGGCCGCGCCGGGCCAGACCCAGGCGCAGTTCCGCAACCAGTTCCTGATCCTGGGTCCCCGCAACCAGCAGATCCCGTTCCGGGCCGGCATCCCCTACGGCACGGTCGACACCGTGCGGACCGAGGCGACGGGCTATGGCGGCTCGCTCCAGGCCACCAACCGCGACCGGATCTTCGACCGCCCGAACACCTTCATCGTCGGCGGCAGCATCGACGTCGCGAGCTACGGGTTCAAGTCGGGCAGCACGCTCGGCGTCATCAATCCCGACCTGAGCGTCACGACGAACCCGAACAACCCGACCTACGGCAACATCCCGGGCCTCGGCATCGGGCCGATCCGCACCGCCGGCGCCCTCGGCATCGCGCCGAGCTCGGTCACCGGCTCGAACCTCTATATGGGCCTCTACGCCCTCGACACGTTCGACGTCACCGACCGGCTGTCGCTCACCGCCGGCGCCCGGCTGAACTTCGCCCGGATCTCGACCCAGGACCTGACCGGCTTCTCGCCCGACGTCACCGGCACCCACTACTTCAGCCGCATCAACCCTGTCGCCGGCCTGACCTACCGGGTCTACGACTGGCTGAGCGTCTATGGCGGCTATTCCGAGTCGAACCGGGCGCCAACGCCGCTCGAACTCGCCTGCGCCAACCCGAACCGGCCCTGCCTGCTGCCGAACTCGCTGGTCGCCGACCCGCCGCTCCGCCAGGTTGAGGCCCGCACCTACGAGGTCGGCATCCGCGGCTCGGTGCCGAACTTCTACGAGGGCGGCCTGCTCACCTACAAGCTCGGCGCCTTCCGCACCGACCTGACCAACGACATCCTCCAGGTCGCGGTGCCGGGCAACGCGGCGCGCGGCTACTTCGTGAACGTGCCGGCGACGCAGCGCCAGGGCATCGAGGTCGCGGCCGAGTACACCACCGGACGCCTGAGCCTCTACGCCAACTACGCGCTGATCGACGCCACCTTCCAGTTCCGCGGCGACCTGTCCTCGCCCAACAACCCGCTCGCCGAGGACGGCCTCATCTCGGTGCGCCCGGGCAACAAGCTGCCGCTGGTGCCCGACCACCAGATCAAGGCCGGCTTCGACTACGCCATCACGCCGCAATGGCGCTTCGGCATGAACATGCAGGCGTTCTCCTCGTCCTATTTCCGCGGCGACGAGTCGAACATCAACCGCAAGCTGCCGGCCTACTTCACCGCCAACCTGAACACCAGCTTCCAGCTGACGCCGACCGTGCAGGTCTTCGGCCTGGTGACCAACCTGTTCAACAACCGCTACGCCAATTTCGGCACCTTCCTGGAGCGCAGCGACGACTTCGCCGGCCGCTACGTGCTGAACGACCCGCGGACGACCACCCTGGTGCAGCCGCTCTCGGTCTATGGCGGCGTGCGGATGACCTGGTAGGCGGCTCCCCGGCCGCCGGTTGACACGGGCCCGCGGCGGGGTTCGTGTCGCGCCGAGCCCGTCCGTCGACACCTTCGGGACCGGATGGCGCGGGATCCCCTCTCCCGGGTGGGAGAGGGGGTTCTGCGCTTTTCCGGTCGCCCGCAGCCTGCCGCATCGCGGCTTTCCCCCGCTCCCCCGAGAGCCCGTTGCGCCCGACCCCGCCCCCCGCTGCCGAGCCCGCCGCCCGCCGGCTCCTGCCCGCCC
Source organism: Methylobacterium aquaticum (assembly GCF_016804325.1). NCBI lineage: Bacteria > Pseudomonadati > Pseudomonadota > Alphaproteobacteria > Hyphomicrobiales > Methylobacteriaceae > Methylobacterium > Methylobacterium aquaticum. The sequence goes on along the minus strand of NZ_CP043627.1, from coordinate 2,098,477 downwards.
TCTGGTCCGGCCGCCCGATGCGGGCGCGGCTGATGGTGGTCGTCGTCCTCATCAATCTGGTGGCGGCGGCGATCTCGGGCGCGGTCATCATCCACAAGGCGCGCACCGCCACCGAGGTCGAGACCGCGGCCTCGCTGGCGGTGGTCGAGCCGCTGGTGGCCGAGACCCTGCAGGCGCTGCAGGATGCGCCGCTCCCGGGCCTGTTCCGCACCCTGTCCTACCGCTTCCAGGGCCTGCGCCACGTCCGGGTGACCCTGCTCGACGCCGCGAGCCAGCCGGTGGCCGCCGGCCCGCGGCGGGAGGGCACGCGGCGGGCGCCGCACTGGTTCGCCGCCCTGATTGCCCCGCCGGCACAAACCCACGAGGTGCCGCTGGTGCTGCGCGGCGCCCGCATCGGCACCGCGCTGGTCACCGCCGAGCCCTCGGACGAGATCGACGAGGTCTGGGGCTACGCCCTGGCGCTCGGCCTCACCGGCCTCGCCCTGAGCCTCGCCATGCTGGCGATCCTCCATGTCGCCTTCGGCCGGATCCTGAGCCCGCTCGCCCAGCTCGCCGCCGGCCTGACCCGGCTGGAGCAGCAGGATTACGACGCCCGGGTCGACCGGCCCGACACCCGCGAGCTCGCGGTGATCGCGACGAGGTTCAACCGCCTCGCCGGAGTGCTCGGCGCGGCGCGGGCGGCCAACCTCCGGCTCCATCGCCGCGTCATGACCGCCGAGGAGGACGAGCGCCGGCGCACCGCGCTCGAACTCCACGACGAGTTCGGCCCGTGCCTGTTCGCCATGGAGGCCAATTCCTCCTCGATCGCCCGCATCGCCGCAACCCTCGACGAGCCGGCCCGCAGCCGCCTGACCCAGCGCACCGACGACATCGCGGCGATCGTCACGCGGGTCCAGACCATCAACCGGGCGCTCCTCAACCGCCTGCGCCCGGCCGGCCTCGGCCAGGTGCCGCTCGCCCGCTGCCTCGAGCTCCTGGTGCGCGAGACGGCGCGGCACCATCCCGAGGTCGCGATCGAGGGCCGCTTCGAGCACCTCGAGTCCGGCTACGGCGACCTCGTCGACCTGACCGTGTATCGCTGCGTGCAGGAGGGGCTGACCAACGCGCTGCGCCATGCCGGGGCGTCGCGGGTGACGGTGGCGGTCGCCGGGCGGGAGGGCAGCCTGCGCCTTGCCGTCGACGACGACGGGAGCGGCGTGGCGGCGGATCAGGCCGAGCGAGACGGCGAGGGCGAGGGACGCGGGCTTGCCGGGATGCGCGAGCGGGTCGAGGCGTTGGGCGGCCGCCTCGCGCTGGTGCCGCGCGAGCCCGGCACCTCCCTGCGGATCGTGCTCCCGGCCGGAACGCCCGAGGAGGAGGCCGCGTGACCCGCGTCGTCATCGTCGACGATCACCCGATCGTGCTCCAGGGTGCCCGGCGCCTGCTCGAGGATGCGGGCGCCGAGGTATGGGGGGCCGCCTGCCTGCCCCGCGGCTACCGCGCGATCCTGCGCCACCGGCCCGGGGTGGCGGTGATCGACCTGACGTTCCCGGGCCGGGAACTCGCCGGCCTCGCGCTGGTCGGCCGGGTGCGCAAGCGGGTGCCGGCCACCCGCGTGCTGGTGTTCAGCATGCATGCCGACCCGGCGATCGTCGCCCGCGCGCTCGCCGCAGGCGCCATCGGCTACGTGCTCAAGGACGCGCCGGCCGGCGACCTGGTGCGGGCCTACGAGCAGGTCCGGATCGGGCGGCCCTATCTCGACGGACGGCTCGCCACCGAGGTCGCCCTGCTCCAGGCCGATCCGCGCCGCTCCCTGCTGGGTACGCTCACCGCCCGCGAGCGCCGTATCCTGGCCCTGCTGGCGGAGGGACGGGGCTACGCGGCGATCGCCGAGGATCTGTCGGTCAGCTACAAGACCGTGACCAATTCCTGCGCGGCCCTGCGCCAGCGCCTCGGCGTGGCGACGCTGACCGAGCTGACGCATTTTGCGGTGCGGCACGTGACCGACCTGCGGTGAGGCTTCGGGTTCGGGGCAGTTCGGTCGCGGCGGCTCACGCCCGGGCGACGGCAAGACGAGTTCGCGTCGATAGCGCGCACCCGTCCATGGCAGCCGCCCATTCGTCCGATCGCCGGGGCACGACCGTCGGCAGAGCCGTCGGACGTCGGACCACCGTGACCTGCTTGACGGATGGTACCCCGCAGGCCTCATCCGACCGTCAGCGATTTTCACGAATAGTTAGACATTTCGTTTAACGACCGCCGTGCAGATTGTTCCCTTCCGGCAGGCGGCTTTGAAACTGATCAGCAAGATCGCAGCTGCGAGCGTTGCCGCGAACCTCGTCATCCTGGTGACGGCGGCGGTGACCGGGAGCCGGATGTCGCGGCTCTACGAGGCGGAGTTCTTCTCGTTCCACCGGCACCAAAGCCAGTCGATCCTCGACGCCCAGATCCGCAGCGACGTCTGGGACGGCTACGGCGCCGCGGTGACCGATACCGCCCGCGAGATCGCCCAGGGCGAGACTGCGCGCGCGATCGTCGCCGAAAAGGCGGGGACGCCCGATCGTCTGGCCGCCGAATGGTCGCGCGGCGCGGTGTCGAGCGGCAAGGTCGTCCTGCTCGGGCTGACCCTGGTCGACGCAAAAGGCGCCAGGATCGCCGAGCGCTGGGCGGAGCGGCCTTCTGCGGTGCCCGCCAGCCTCGCCGAAGCCGTGGCGAAACGCGAGGGGCGCGACCGCTTCCAGGTTCTGCGAACGGTCTGGCTCGACGACGGGCGCCCGCGCCTGACGGTGTCGGTGCCGATCGGCGGCCTGCGGCTCGCTGGCTACGCGATGCTGCACACCGACCCGATGCCGGCCTTTGCGGGCCTCGAGACGGCAGTCGGCATGGCCCTCGACGTCACCAGCCTGTCGGGTGAGACGCTCCTTTCGGCAAGCGGTGGGGCCGCGAGCGCACCGGGCCAGACGATCCACGACCTCGTTGCCAAGGGGCCGGACGGCGCCGTGGTCGCCACCATCCGGGCTCGCGCGGATACCAGCGGCCTCCAGGGGCAACTGGATGCCATCGCGACCCGCACCTTCGCGATCTTCGGCGGCGTATGCGGCCTCGTCGCCCTGCTCACCGGAGCGGCGATCCTGATGCTGGTCCGGGTCGCGGCCCGCGAGGGTGCGACGGAGGCCCAGCAGGCCACCCAGCAGGAGCGCGACCGGGATGCGTCGGCGCGGATCGAGCGGGAGCGGAAGGCGGAGATCCTCCGCGCCCAGGAGCGCGAGGCCGAGATGCAGTCCCTGGCCGGCACGATCGAAACCAGCGTGCGCCGAGCCACGGGGGAATGCGCCCGCAGCGCGGAGGCGGTCGCAGCGGAATGCGCCCGGCTGGCGGAGCAATCGGACCGGGCCCGGGCCGAGGCCGGCGACGCGGAAAACCTGTGCGCCTCGTCCCTGGCCACGGCGCGGGCGGTCGCGGCAGCCGGCGAGCAATTCCGCACTTCGATCGGCCTGATCGCCGACAAGTCCGCCGCGGCGGCCGACCGTACCGGCGACGTGGTCGCGCTGACGGAGCAGGCCCGTGACCGGATCGGGCAGCTGGAGCGGGCGAGCGGGGAGATCGGTCAGGTCGTTCGCCTGATCGGGGCGATCTCGCAGCAGACCAACCTGCTGGCGCTCAACGCCACGATCGAGGCGGCCCGGGCCGGGGAGGCCGGCCGCGGCTTCGCGGTGGTGGCCGCCGAGGTGAAGGCACTGGCGAGCCAGACCGGTCGCGCCGCCGAGGACATCGTCGGGCGCATCGGTGCGATCCAGGAGGGGACCGGGGCCGCGGTGACCGCGATCGGCGAGGTCGCGGCCGCGATCGGCGAGGTCGACGGCACCTTCCGCAGCATCGCGGCCGCGTTCGACGAGCAGGGCGAGGTGATCGCCCAGATCACCCGCAGCGCCGAGGACGCGCTGGCGGCGAGCCGCGGCCTGTCCGGCAACATCGCGGGCCTCGGCCGGACGATCGAGGCCTTCGATCACGGCTCCCGCACCTCCCTGGCCTCGATGCACGATCTCACGGGCGCGATGACGACCCTCGACCGCGAGGTCGGCGACCTCGTCCTGCGCCTCAAGTCGGCGTGACGCTTCCCCTGCACCGCGATCCCCGCTCGGCCCATCCCCCCTCTGCCACGCCGCCCATGGAGTTTCCGATGACGACCCGCCGCCTCGCCTTTCTCGGCCTGCTCCTCTGCGCCGCCCTGCCGGCCTATGCCGACGCCCCCTTGCAGGTATCGGGCGCCACCACCGTCGACGCCCAGAAGATCCTGGCGCTCGTCGAGGCCAAGCCGGATCTCGCGATCATCGACACCCGTCGCGCCGAGGACTTCAATGCAGGCCATCTCGACGGCGCCGTCCGCCTGCTCGACACCGACGTGACCGCGGACGCCCTCGGCGGAATCGTCAAGACGAAGGCCGCGCCGGTCCTGTTCTACTGCAACGGCACGAAATGTGGCCGGGCCGCGAAGGCGACCGAGACCGCGATCGGCCTCGGCTACAGCCAGGTCTACTACTACGCCCTCGGCATGGAAGAGTGGAACAAGCTCAGCCTGCCTCTCGCGAAGTGACAGCCGGCCGATACGAAGTCCGGTGGGAGTCCTTCCGGACGTCGTATGACGGCCCTACAGCGCCTCGCCCCGCATCAGCCGCGGCTGCCGGCCCCGCAAGCCCGCGGCCTCGCGGATGAACAGCCGCTTCAAGCCCGGAAGGCGGTCGACCAGGCCGAGGCCGAGGTCGCGGGCGAGGCGGACCGGCAGGGCATCGTTGGAGAACAGGCGGTTGAGGCCATCGGTGGCAGCCCCCATCGCCAGCGTGTCGAAGCGCCGGCCGCGCTCGTAGGTCTCCAGCGCCTCCGGCCCGCCCGGATCGAGGCCGAGGCGCATCGTATCGGCGAGCGCCTCCGCCAGGGCGGCGGCGCTGCGCAGGCCCAGATTCAGGCCCTGGCCGGCGATAGGGTGGATGACGTGGGCGGCGTCGCCCAGCAGCAGCAGGCGCCGGGCACCGAAGCGCCGGGCGATGCCGAAGGAGAGCGGATAGGCCCGGAGCGGCGATTCGAGGGCGAGGCGGCCGAGGCCCAGGCCGAAGCGCCGCTCGACCTCCAGCAGGGCCTCCTCGGGCCCGCCGCCGAGGAGAGCGGCCACGTCCGCCTGCCGCTCGGTCCAGACGATCGAGGAGCGATGCCCGAGCGATCCCCCGGGGGGAAGCGGCAGCACCGCGAAGGGGCCGGAGGGCAGGAAGTGCTCGATCGCCCTCCCCTCGTGGTCGCGCTCATGCGCCACCGTGGCGACGATGCCCGATTGCGGATAGGACCAGCCGACCCAGCCGATGCCCGCGGCCTCGCGCAGGCGCGAGCGGGCACCGTCCGCCGCCACGACGAGGTCGGCCCGGATCGTCCGGCCGTCCGGCAGGCGCGCGGTGATCGTGTCGGTCTCCGGCACGGCGGCCGCAACGGGGCTTGCCTCCAGCACCACGCCCGCGGCGACGGCGGCGTCACGCAACGCCGCGAGCAGGCCGCCGCCCTCGATCATGTGGGCGAAGGGCTCGCCCTCCGCCACCTCGCCCTCGAAGGTCAGGAAGGTCGGCCGCACCGGGTCGGCGAGGCGGCTGTCGGTGATGACCATCTCGCGGATCGGCTGGGCGCTGGGGAGCACCGCGTCCCACACGCCGAGGCGTTCCAGCATCCGCCGGGCCGCCGCCGCCACCGCGTAGGCACGCAGGTCCCGCGGAGGATCCGCGCGGCCGAAGGCCGGATCGCAGACCGTGACCCGCACGGCCTGGCCCAGGCCCTGGCGCAGGGCGAGCGCCAGGGCCAGCCCCGGCAAGCCTCCGCCCGCGATCACGATCTCCCGCGCCGATCCCCGCAACCCGCTCACGCCGTCACCCTGCGCCATCTCGTGATCGCCCGCTGCTCGTCCGTTGGGCACGGCTCATAGCATAGTGCAGGCGCTTGGCGTCGCTTGACGGCGCGCATCGGCCTGCGTCAGCTACGCGCCCCTCCACCAGCCCGGAACTCGTCCCTTGCGCGCGGTCGCCGACCTCCTCGACATCCTCGACCTGGAGCCGCTGGAGCAGAACCTCTTCCGGGGTCGCTCGCCGAAGGATCGCTGGCAGCGGGTCTTCGGCGGCCAGGTGATCGGCCAGGCGCTGGTCGCCGCGACCCGGACGGTGCCGCCGGAACGCCGGCCGCACTCGCTCCACGCCTATTTCCTGCTCGGCGGCGACCCCAGGGTGCCGATCGTCTACGAGGTCGACCGCATCCGCGACGGCCGCAGCTTCACCACGCGGCGGGTGGTGGCGATCCAGCACGGGCGGCCGATCTTCTCGATGTCGGCCTCCTACCACGTCGAGGAGCCGGGCTTCGACCACCAGGCCACGATGCCGGCGGTGCCGATGCCCGAGGACCTGCCGGGCGAGGGCGCGCTCAAGGCCTCGATGCTGCCGCGGATGCCCGAGCCGGTGCGGGCCTATTTCGAGCGTGAGCGGCCGATCGAGCTGCGCCCGGTCGAGCTGTCCCGCTACGCCTCGCGCGAGCCGGGCCCGGCGCGGTTCCACGTCTGGATCCGGGCGACCTCGCCCCTGCCGGACGATCCGGCGATCCACCGGGCGGTGCTCGCCTACGCCTCCGACATGACGCTGCTCGACACCTCGCTCGGCCCCCACGGCCGCACGGTGTTCGAGAGCGAGATCCAGCCCGCGAGCCTCGACCACGCCCTGTGGTTCCACCGGCCGTTCCGGGCCGACGAGTGGTTGCTCTACGCCCAGGACAGCCCGAGCGCGTCAGGGGGCTGCGGCTTCTCCCGCGGGCTGATCTTCACCCGCGACGGCACCCTCGTGGCCTCGGTCGCGCAGGAGGGCATGATCCGCGAGAAGCGGGTGCCCGTCGAGCCGGAGGCCTGAGGCGACCTGCTGCCATTTTGAGCGATTGCCGCTTATTTCATCGGCATTGCCGCCGGGAGCGGCTTCAATATCCGCAATCGGCCCAGGAACCGGGCAGCTTGTCCGTAGGTCTGCGGCCCGATCGTGGCACGTTCCTTGATTGATGCCTTTCGAGACCGGCGCCGGAGCCCAACGGGTTCGCCTTGAGGCACCGGTTCACGCCTCGCCCGGCTCGTCCGGGCGGGCGGGCGGACGCCAAATCGAAAGGGGGCTCGTCCCATGAAGATCGTCATGGCCATCATCAAGCCGTTCAAGCTGGAAGAGGTCCGCGATGCCCTCACCAGCATCGGCGTGCACGGCCTGACCGTGACCGAAGTGAAGGGCTACGGCCGGCAGAAGGGGCATACCGAGATCTATCGCGGGGCCGAGTACGCGGTCAGCTTCCTGCCCAAGCTCAAGATCGAGGTCGCGGTCGCCGTCGACCTCGTCTCGAACGTCGTCGACACCATCGCGGCCGCCGCCCGCACCGGCCAGATCGGCGACGGCAAGATCTTCGTGATGCCGCTCGAGAAGGCCGTGCGCATCCGCACCGGCGAGACCGACGTCGACGCCCTCTGAGGCCCGCGGGCGGGGCCGGTTCCCGTGCCCCGCCGCCCCCTTCCCGTCATTGCCCTTGACCCCATCGGGAGTTCCTCTTCCATGAAGCTTCGCAACGTCCTGGCTCTGGGCCTGGGAGGCGCCGCGCTGGCGCTCCTCCTGGTGGAGCCGTCCCTGGCGCAGACGCCGACCGTCGAGGCGCCGACGGCGGCCGCCGCGGCGGCGGCGCCGGTGCCCAACAAGGGCGACACCGCCTGGATGCTGATCTCGTCCGCGCTGGTGCTGATGATGTCGATCCCGGGCCTCGCCCTGTTCTACGGCGGCCTCGTCCGCACCAAGAACATGCTGTCGCTGCTGACCCAGGTCTTCGCCATCGTCAGCCTCGCCTGCATCGTCTGGGTGTTCTTCGGCTACAGCCTCGCCTTCACCAATGGCGGCGGCCTCAACGACTTCGTCGGCGGCTTCTCGAAGGCGTTCCTGCGCGGCGTCGACGCCAACTCGGTCGTGGCGACCTTCTCGAACGGCGTCGTCATCCCCGAATACGTCTACATCTGCTTCCAGATGACGTTCGCGATGATCACCCCGGCGCTGATCGTCGGCGCCTTCGCCGAGCGCATGAAATTCTCGGCCTTGATGCTGTTCTGCCTGCTGTGGCTGATCTTCATCTACTTCCCGATGGCCCACATGGTCTGGTACTGGGGCGGCCCGGACGCGGTCGGCAACGCCGCCAAGGCGCTGGCCGCGGCCACCGACGAGGCCTCCAAGAAGGCGGCCCAGGACGCGCTCGACGCGGTCAATGCCGATGCCGGCATGCTGTTCAAGTGGGGCGCCCTCGACTTCGCGGGCGGCACCGTGGTGCACATCAACGCGGGCATCGCCGGCATCGTCGGCTGCCTGATGATCGGCAAGCGCATCGGCTACGGCCGCGACCTGCTCGCCCCGCACTCGCTGACCATGACGATGATCGGCGCCTCGCTGCTGTGGGTCGGCTGGTTCGGCTTCAACGCCGGCTCCAACCTCGAGGCCAACGGCTCGGCGGCGCTCGCGATGATCAACACCTTCGTGGCCACCGCCGCGGCCGGCCTGTCCTGGCTCCTCGTCGAGTGGGCCGCCAAGGGCAAGCCTTCGCTGCTCGGCATGCTCTCGGGCGCGGTCGCCGGCCTCGTCGCCGTCACCCCGGCCTGCGGCTTCGCCGGCCCGATGGGCTGCATCGTGCTCGGCCTCGTCGCCGGCGCCGTCTGCTTCGTGATGTGCTCGACCGTCAAGAACGCGCTCGGCTACGACGACTCCCTCGACGTCTTCGGCGTGCACTGCGTCGGCGGCATCCTGGGTGCGCTCGCCACCGGCATCCTGGTCAACCCGGCTCTCGGCGGCGTCGGCGCCCCCGACTACGCCGCGAAGCCCGGCGAGCTGGTGGCCGCGGCCTACGAGTTCGGCCCGGCCTTCCTGGCCCAGGCCAAGGCGGTCGGCTTCACGATCATCTGGTCGGGCGTCGGCTCGGCGATCCTCTACAAGATCGTCGACGTGGTGGTCGGCCTGCGCGTGACGCAGGACGAGGAGCGCGAGGGCCTCGACCTCGCCGATCACGGCGAGCGGGCCTACAACTACTGAGACCTTCGCGGGCCGGGGCGGTCGTCGCCCCGGCTCGTGCCTGACGACGATGATGAGCCCCGGTGCGGTCGCGCCGGGGCTTTTTTCCTGGGCTGCAAGGGGGCCGGAAGCGGGAGCCGGAAACGGGAGCCACCGGCGGACAGGATTGCACCTGGACCGACGCGCTGCCACAAGCCCCGATTCAGTGACGCCCCAACGACCACTGAAGGCCACCATGACCTCCGACGACGTCCTCGCCGAATTCCGCTCCGCCGGTGCCCTGCTCGAGGGGCATTTCGTGCTCTCCTCCGGGCTGCACAGCGCAGTGTTCCTGCAGAAGATGGCGATCTTCACCGATCCGGTGCGGACCGCACGGGTCTGCGGCGCGCTGGCCGAGCGGATCGAGGAGCGCTACGGCCGGGTCGACTACGTCGTCTCGCCGGCGATCGGCGGCATCGTGCCGGGCTACGAGACCGCCCGGGCGCTCGGCGCCAAGGCGATCTTCGTCGAGCGCGACCCCGGCAAGCCCTTCGCCCTGCGCCGCGGCTTCCAGATCCCGAAGGGCGCCCGCGCGGTGATGGTCGAGGACATCGTCACCACCGGCCTGTCCTCGCGCGAGTGCCTGGCGGCCCTGACCTCCGAGCCCGGCGAGGTGGTGGGCGCCGCCTGCCTGATCGACCGCTCGGGCGGCAAGGCCGATCTCGGCATGCCGCTGGTTGCGCTGGTCACCCTCGACATCCCGAACTACCCGGCCGACCAGCTGCCGCCGGAGCTTGCCGCGATCCCGGCGGTGAAGCCCGGCAGCCGCGCCCTGCCGGGCGCCTGACCCGACCCGCTTATGCCCGGGACTGGAGCGTCGGATAGGCCCGGCGCACCGCCCGGGCGATCAGCACGACCAGAACGACCTTCACGGCATCGCCCGGCAGGAACCAGGCGGAGCCGATCGCCGCCTTGGCGAGGTCGACCCGGGCGACGGCGGCGATCCACGGGATGCCGACCGCGTAGGTGAGGACGACCCCGCCGAGGACGAGGATCAGCACCTCCTTCCAGACGGTGAGAGTGCGCAGGGATCGCTCGTACAGGAACCCGATCACGAAGGCGGCGACCGGCCACATCAGCACGAAGCCGCCCCCCGGCCCCATGACGATGCCGAGCCCGCCCCGGCCCCCGGCCATCAGCGGCAGCCCGGCGCAGACCAGGAGCACGAACAGGGCGAGCGCCGCCCCGCCCCGGGTAGCCCCCGCGATCGCGCCGGCCAGCATCGCGCCCATCGATTGCGCGGTGATCGGCACGCCGATCACCGGCAGGGTCACGGGCGGAAACAGGCCGAGCGCCGCCGTGAGGGCGGCAAAGAGCGCGACGAAGACGATGTCCCGGGTCGACATGGGTATCCTTGGTGTGAGGGAGGGGTATTCAGCGGGTGGCCCCGTCCGGGTCGTAGGAGCGCGCATCGATCGCCGCCGCGATGTCGTCGCCCATCTTGAGCATCCGCACGACCACCGGGACGGTGAGCGCCACGAGGCTGCGCTCCAGGCCCGGGCCCGCTGCGCCTCGCGCACCTCGGCGGTGATGGCGGCGAGCACCGGAATGAAGCGCAGGGTCAGCGCGATGGCGAGCCCCACCTTGGCGGGATCGACGCCGAGCGGCCTGAGCCAGGCGAGGCCGCGTTGCAGCGCCTCGATCAGGTCGGCGGTGCGGGTCGTGAGCGTCACGAGGCCGGCGAGCAGGACGAGCGCGGCGAGGCGGGCGGCCACCAGCAGCCCGGCGAGCCAGCCGTCGAGGGCGAGCTGGACCAGGACCAGCACGGCCAGCATCCAGGCGAGCGGCCGCAACTGCACCAGGACGAGGCGGGCCGGGATGCCGGCGATCCGGTAGAGGAGCCCGGCGACGACGAGCGCCGCGACGGCGAGGTCGACCCGCGGCAGGGCGAACAGACCGGTGCCGGCGAGGACCAGCGCCAGGATCTTCGCTCCCGGGGGCCAGCGATGGACGAGGCTCTCCCCCGGCACGTACGGGGTCACGACATCCTCGCGACATAGGCCGGCAGGGCGATCGACGGTCGGTCGTCGATCACGACGCGGCCGTCCTCGAACACCAGCACCCGGTCGAAATGCTCCAGGAAGGCGAGGTCGTGCGAGACCACGATCGCCCGCTGGGACAGCCCGTCGATGGCCTCGGCGATCCGGCGCTTGTTGCGCAGGTCGAGGAGCGTCGTCGGCTCGTCGAACACGATCACGTCGGGCGCCATCGCCAGCACGCCGGCGAGCGCCAGGAGTTGCTTCTGGCCGCCGCTGAGCAGGTGGGCCGGGTGGTCGCGCAGGTCGAACAGGTCGTAGCGGCGCAGAGCCGCCTCGGTCCGCCGGGCGATCTCGTCCTTGGGCAGCCCGAGGTTCTTCAGCCCGAAGGCGAGGTCTTCGGCCACCACCGGCAGCACGATCTGGTTGTCGGGATTCTGGAACACGAAGCCGACCTTGCGGCGCACCGCCTTGCCGTCGCGGCGCGTGTCGAGCCCGTCGACCCGCACGCTTCCCCGCGAGGGCAGCAGGAGGCCGTTGAGCAGGCGCGCGAAGGTGCTCTTGCCGCTGCCGTTGCCACCCACCACCGCGATGCGCCGCTCCGCCAGGTCGAGGGTGAGGTCGCGCAGCACCACGCGCTCGCCGAAGGCATGGCCGACCTGCCGGATCTCGATCATGGCGACCTCTCGGTCATGGATTGGGCCTCTCCTCAAGGAACGGCGGACTGTCCGGAGAAAAGAATGGCGCGGGCTTCCCCTCTCCCCGCGGGCGGGGAGAGGGCTCCATCGACCTCGTCGTCGATGGAGCAAGCGGAGGCGCAGCCGAAGCGAGGGTGAGGGGGTGTCGACGAGTGAGGCTCTTCCGGAAACACCCCCTCACCCTCGGCTGACGCCTCGCTGTGTTCCCTGAACGGGAACACAGCCCTCTCCCCGCCCGCGGGGAGAGGAGAAACCCGCGCCACGCCTTTCTCCGGACAGCCCTGCACCGGCTGGAACCTGTCGACTGGCGCCACCTCATAGCACCTCCGGCGCGGGCCGACAGGGCGCAAGGCCGAGGCGATGCGGACGCCTCGGGCGGTTTGGAAACTTTCCCCGCCTCCCCTATCTCTCCCGCGGGCGGATCGGCCCGCGGGGGTGCACAGGATGACGACCGGGACGGCCTACCTCTTGGTCGCGATCGCCGGAACGGAGTGCGCCCTGCCGCGCGGGGCGGTGCGGGAGATCCTGCCCCTGCCGCGGCTGTGGCGTCCGCCGGGGGCGCCGGGGGCGCTCGCGGGCTTCCTCAACCTCGCCGGCAGCGCCGTGCCGGTGGTCGATCTCGCGGCGCTGTTCGGCCTCGGCCAGCCGGGGACGGCCATCGCTGCGACGAATCGGGCGGCGCTCTACCGCCACCTGATCCTGCTCAAGGGCGAGTCGCCCCTGGCCCTGCTCGTCGACCGGGTCGCGGACGTCGTGCGGGTCGAACCGGACCGTGTGCGGCCGGTCGCCGACGGGGCGACGCTGAACGGCTGCGTCGCCGCCGAGATCCGGGTGGGCGAGCGGCTGGTGCACGGGCTCGCCGTCGACCGCATCCTCCTCGCCGAGGAGCGCGACCGCCTCGCGGCGCAGACCCGGGACGCGCAGGCGCGCCTCGCCGAGTGGGCGGCCTGACCCGGAGATGCGGCCCCTGAAGGGCGCGGCCCCGACCTGCGACCCGGCCTTCGCGGCGCTCAAGGGCCGCCTCGTCGCCCGAACCGGCCACCATTACTACGCCGACAAGGACGACCTCCTGTGGGAGCGGGTCGGCCGGCGCATGCGCGCCCGGGGCGTCCCCGATCCCGCCGGCTACCTCGCGCTCCTGGAGGGATCGGAGGGGGAGTGGGCGGCGCTCGAATCCGAGATCACCATCGGCGAGACGTTCTTCTTCCGCTACGCCGAGCAATTCGCGGCCCTGCGCGGCACGATCCTGCCCGAGCGCATCGCCGCAAGGGGCGCCGAGCGGCGGCTGAGGATCTGGAGCGCGGGCTGCTCCACCGGGCCGGAGACCTATTCGGTCGGGATCGTGCTGCACGAACTCCTGGGCGAGCGCCTGCCCGACTGGCGCATCGGGCTCACCGGCACCGACATCAACCGCGACGTGCTCGGAATCGCCCGGCGGGCGGTCTACGGCACCTGGGCCCTGCGCACCCTCGGGGCGGAGGAGCGCGAGCGCTACTTCCGGCCCGGCCCGCGGGAGGGCACCTTCGCGCTGAAACCGGAGTTCCGCGGGCTCGCCCGGTTCGAGCCGCAGAACCTGATGAGCCTGCTGGACGGCACGGCCTCCCTGGCGCTGACCGAGTACGACCTAATCCTGTGCCGCAACGTCCTGATCTACTTCCACCCGGACGTGGTGCAGGCCCTGGTGCGGGCGCTGGCGCAGCGCCTGCGGCCCGGCGGCTGGCTGCTGCTGGGACATGCCGAGCCGAACCCGGCCTTCGCGGAGTTCCTGGACCCCGTCTCCCTGCCGGGCACCGCCGCCTATCGCCGCCGGGGAGACGGGATGCTGCCGGACATGGGCCCGCCCCCGGCCGCCCTGCCCGAGCCGGTCCCGGACACGGCCTGGATGCCGCTCCTGCCTCCGACGGCGCCCGAGCCGGCCCCGGCGCCCCGGCTCGTGCCGGAGACACCGGCGCCCATCCCGGCCACGACGGAGGGAGCGAGCCCCCCGGGGGCCCTCGCCCTCGTCCGGGCGCTCGCCGATGCGGGCGACCTCGAGGCGAGCTGGCAGGCCTGCCGGGCGGCCCTGGGGCAGGACCCGACCGATCCGCGCCTGCGCTACTACGAAGGACTGCTCGCCCGCGCCCGGGCCCGGCCGGACGAGGCGGAACGTGCCTTCCGCGGCGCGCTCTATCTCGATAAAGGCTTCGTGATGGCGCATTACCACCTCGGGCTGACCCTGATCGCCGCCGGCCGCCGCGAGGCCGGTCGGCGTGCCGTAGCCAACGCCCTGCGGCTCGCCGCGACCCTGCCGGCCGAGGCGGTGCTGCCCGAGGGCGACGGGCTCACGGCCGGCGATCTCTCCGGCGCCGCCCGGCCGCTTCTGGGCGACGAGGCCGCCTGATGCCGCAATCCGCCCTTCCCGCCGGGCCGGCCCTGCCCGGCGACAACGCCCTGACCGCCGCCCGGATCGAGGAGATCCTGGAGTCCCGCACCCGCAGCCTCGCCACACGGGGCGCGGCGCCGGAGGCGCGGCCGACCCGCTCGCTGCTGGTCTGCCGGGCCGGCGCCGAGACGGTCGGTCTCCCCCTCGACGGCGTCGCCGAGGTGTTTCCGTTCAGGCCCTGCACCCCGGTGCCGGGGGCGCCGGCCGCCCTCGTCGGACTCACCGGGCGCGGCGGGGCGCTCGTCACCGTGCTCGATCTCGCGGCGGCCCTCGGCACAGGGCCGGCCTCTCGGGAGGAAGCCGGCGGCCACGTCGTGGCCCTGCGCCGCGACGGTCCCCGCATCGGCCTCAGGGTCGATCGCGTCCTGTCGATGACCGAGGCCGTGGTCGAGCCCTCGGCCGAGGGGCTGGGCAGGCGGGCGGTGGCGGGGTATGCCCGCGTCGCCGCACGGAATCCCGACGAACCCGTCTCCGCGGTGATCGACTTCGCAGTGATAGACTTGGCCTCTCTCCTGGCGCCGCTCCTCGCCTCCGGCCGGCCCGGGCCGGCCTGACCCCGCCATCCAGCCAAAGAGAAATTCTCGCGTGTCGCTCTCGATCGGGAACCGCATCCTCCTCGGCTTCGCCGCCGTCGTCCTGGTGATCGTGGCGCTCGGCGTCTACGCGGTCGGGCAGATCGGCGAGGTGCGCAACGCCACCGACATCATCGTCACCCGCGACCTGACGGTGATGCACCAGCTCGAGAACATCCGTGAGGCGCAGCGCCGGATGAGCGACCTGCGCGACGAGGCGGCCACCCGCTACTATCTGCGGGCGCTCGGCCGCGAGCTGACCTCCAAGGAGGAGCCGACGGTGACCTGGCGCCGCACCGCCGCCTCCGCCGAGACGGCTCTGGCCGGCGCGATCACCACCGCCAACGACTACCGGGCCCAGTCGCTCTCGGCCGACCGCGCCGCCGCCTGGCAGCGCATCGCCGAATTGCTGGTCGCGGCCGGCGCCGAGTTGCGCACCACGCGCACCGCCACCGAGCGCCAGTTCGAGGCGATCAACGCCAGCGACGTGCCGGCCATCCAGGCCTCCGAGACCGCCCTCGACCAGTCCGGCGAGAACTTCGTGCGCACCATGGGCGCGGCACGCGACGCCCTCGACGGCGCGATCACCGCCGGCCAGCGCCGGGTCGGGGCGATCTACGAGGAGAGCCGGCTCTCGACCCTGGTGGCGTTGGCCCTCTGCGTCGTCATGGCGGTCGTCATCACGGTTCTGATCCGCCGCTCGGTGGTGCAGCCCCTCGACGCGGTGATGGCCTTCGTCGGCAAGGTCGGCAGCGGCGACCTCACCGGCCGCATCGCCGACAGCCGGCGCGACGAGCTCGGCCGCCTCGGCGGCGTCCTCAACCAGATGGTCGAGGGCCTGCGCCAGCTCGCCAGCCAGAACCGCGCCTCGACCTCGAACCTCAACGCCGCCGCCGCCGAGATCCGCGCCTCGGCCCAGGAGCAGGCGGCGAGCGTCGAGGAGCAGTTCGCCGCCGTGCAGGAGACCGCCGCCACCGTCGACGAGATCACCCATGCGGGTGCCCAGATCGGCAAGCGCGCGCAGGAGGTCATCGCCACGGCGCAGGCCACCGCCCAGACCTCGAGTGCGGGCTTGCGCGCCGTCGACGAGACGGCGAAGGCCATGGACGCGATCCGCGAGCAGAGCGAGGCGGTGGCCGAGAACATCGTTGCCTTGAGCGAGAAGACGCAGGCGATCGGCGAGATCATCGCGACCGTCAACGACGTCTCGGAGCGCACCCATCTCCTGGCGCTCAACGCCGCCATCGAGGCGGCGGCGGCGGGCGAGAGCGGGCGCAGCTTCGCGGTGGTGGCCTCGGAGATGAAGGCGCTCGCCGACCAGGCCAAGGAGGCGACCGGCCAGGTGCGGGCCATCCTCGGCGACATCCAGCGCGGCATCAACGCCTCGGTGATGCTGACGGAGGAGGCGGTCAAGCGCGTCGCGGTGGGCAAGGAGCGCACCGATACCACCCATGCGACGATCGAAGAGATCACCGCCCGGGTGCAGGAGAGCGTCCAGACCTTCCAGCAGATCGTCGCCTCGACCAACCAGCAGCAGCTCGGCATCGAGCAGGTGATGGGCGCGCTCCAGAACATCCGCCAGGCGAGCCAGCAGACCGCCGCCGGCACCCGCCAGGTCGAGGCCGCCGCCGCCAACCTGAGCGAACTCGCCGCCGCCCTCCTGGCGCTGGCCGAGCGCTACCGGCTCTGAGCGACGACGACAGCGCCACGCCCCGATGGACGATATCCGCCAGCTTCTCCTCGCGGCCTTCGACGCCGAGCACCGCGAGCATCTCGCGGCGATCCGGGCGGCCCTCGCCGCGGCCGAGGCGGGCCGTCCGGCGGACTGGAACGACGTCTTCCGCCGCGCCCACAGCCTGAAGGGGGCGGCCCGGGCCGTCGACCTGCCGGCGGTGGAGGAGATCGCCCACCGGCTGGAAGCCCTGTTCGACCGGGTGGTGCAGGGCCGCACCGGCCTCGACCGGGCGACCGCCGGGGTGGTCGATCTCGCCCTCGACCGGATCGAGGGGCTGGTCGCGGGCCTCGCCGAGACCCCTGAGCCGGCGGCTCCCGCCGACGCCATCGCGGCGCTCGATGCCTGCCTGTCCGGCGCGCCGGTCCCGTCGGCCGAGCCCGCCTCCCGATCCGAGCCGGAATCCGACCCCAAGCCCGCACCCAAGACGGAGGCGAAGCCCAAGACGGAACCGAAGCCCGAGCCGAAGCCGGCGTCCGAGCCCGCCCCGCAGGACGGCGCGATTTCCTACCTGCGCATCGCCAGCGACCAGGTCGAGAGCCTGTCAAAGGCGGTGCACGACCTCACCGCCGTGCTCCAGGGCCAGGAGGCGATCGGGGGCGCGATCACGGGCCTCGAATCCGGGGCGCGGTCCTTGCGCCGCAGCGTCGACACGGTGCAGGGCCGCACCGGCGAGATGGTGGCGCTCGCCCGCCGCCTGCGCGAGGCCGGCGACCCGGCGGGGATCGCGCTCGACGGCTTCGTCGACCGGGTGCGCCGCCTCGACGGCGACCTGAGGGCGGTGATCCGCGGCATCTCGGGCCTCGCCCGGGTGCAGAGCCGCAGCACCGGCGCGGTCGATACCGCCCTGCGGCGCCTGCGCGACGATGCCGACCGGCTGCTGCTGGTCCCGGCCGAGACGGTGTTCGGCGGCTACGGCCGGATGGTGCGGGAGATCGCCCGCGAGGCCGGGCTGCCGATCGAGGTGCGGCTCCACGGCCTCGACCTCCAGGTCGATCGCGGGTTGCTGCAGGCGCTGAAGGACCCGGTGCTGCACGCCCTGCGCAACACGATCAGCCACGGTGCCGAATCCCCGGACGCGCGCCGGGCGGCGGGCAAGCCCGAGGCCCTGTCCGTCACCCTGTCGGTCGCCTCGAAGGGCAGCCAGCTCGTCGTGACGATCCGCGACGACGGCCGCGGCCCCGATCTCGCCCGCATCCTCGAGACCGGACGGCGCCAGGGCCTGGTGGCCGCGGGGGACGAGCCCGGCCCGGACGAGATCCTCGACCTCGTCTTCGCGCCGGGCTTCTCGACCGCGACGGCGGTCGACCGGATCGCCGGGCGCGGCATGGGCCTGTCGGTGGTGGCGGAAGCCGCGCGGTCCCTGCGCGGCCGGGCGTCCTTGCGGCCGGCGGAGCCCTCCGGCACCGAGGTCGTCATCACGGTGCCGCTGTCGGCCGCGCGCCAGCCGGTGCTGCTCGTCGAGGCGGCCCTGGCGCCCGGCGAGGCGCCCCAGACCTTCGGCCTGCCGAGCGGCGCGGTCGCCGGCCTCCTGCGCCTCGCCGAGCGCGACCTCGCGTCCGTGGCGGGCGAGCCGGCGGCACGGATCAAGCAGGGGGGACGGGACGTTGTCGTGCCTCTCGTTCCCCTCGCCTCGCTCCTCGGATCCGGTGTCGCTCCCCTCCCCCTCCGTGACGGCCTCGTCCGCGCCGTCCTCCTGCGCTGCGGCCCCGCGCTCGTGGCCGTCGCCGTCGACCGGCTCCTCGACGTGCGGGTGCTCCTCGTCGGCCCGGCCCCGCCCTTCGGCGGCGACCCCGCGCTGATGTCCGGCACCGTCATGCTCGCCGACGAGATGCCGGCCCTGGTGCTCGACCCGGACGGCCTGTGCGCCCGGGCGCGAACCGGCGGGCTGGTGGCCGCCGCTCCCGCGCATACGCCGGAGCGCCGCGCGAAGCGCGTGCCGACCGTGCTGGTGGTCGACGATTCGATCACCACCCGGACCCTGGAGAAGAGCATCCTGGAGGCGCATGGCTACCGGGTCTTCGTCTGCGTCGACGGGCAGGACGCCCTCGACCGCCTGCGGCGGGACGGGGCCGACGTCGACCTCGTGGTCGCCGACGTGGAGATGCCGCGCCTCGACGGGTTCGGCCTGCTCCAGGCGGTCAAGGCCGATCCGGGCTTGACGCGGCTGCCGGTGATCCTGATGACCTCCCGCGGCGATCCCGCCGACATCCGCCGGGGCCTCGATCTCGGGGCCGACGCCTACATCACCAAGCAGAAGTTCGACCAGCGCGAGCTTCTCGACACGATCGGTCAGCTGCTGTGAGCACCCCCGTCCGCGTCATGCTGGTGGAGGATTCGCTGGTGGTGCGCCAGCTCCTCGCCCACATCGTCAGCCGCGACCCGCGGCTCGCCCTCGTCGCCGCGGTCGATTCCGGCGAGGAGGCCTTGCGCGAGATCCACCGGGTCCAGCCCGACGTGATCTCGATGGACATCCGCCTGCCCGGCATCGACGGGCTCGAGACCACCCGGCGGATCATGGCCGAGCGCCCGACCCCGATCGTGGTCGTGGCCGACGCGGTCGAGGATTCCTCGCTCAAGATCTCGATGAACGCCCTGCGGGCGGGCGCGCTCAGCGTGGTCGAGAAGCCGGTCGGCACCGGGAACCGCGCCTACGAGGCGATCGCCGACCAGATCTGCACGCAATTGCGCATCATGAGCCAGGTGCCGGTGATCCGGCGCCGGCCGATCGGCGCGGAACGCCTCACCCGCGGCGATGCACCCCGGGAGGATCTTCGAGGCACGATCCCCGCGACCCAGGCGCCGAGCGTGCTGGCGGTCGCCGCCTCGACGGGGGGACCGCCCGCCTTCGCCAAGCTGCTCGGCGGCCTGCCGGCGGATTTCCCGCTCCCCGTGCTTCTCGTCCAGCACATGGGCGCGGCCTTCATGGAGGGCTTCGCCGACTGGCTGAACGGCGTCGTGCCGCTCACCGTCGTCATCGCCACCGAGGGCGTGCGGCCGCAACCCGGCCACGTCTACGTCGCGCCCGGCGACCGGCACCTCGCCCTTGGTCCCGGCGGGCTCCTGGCCCTCCTCGACGAACCGCCGGTCGGCGGGCAGCGCCCGTCGGCCACCGTTTTGTTCCGCTCCGTCGCCCGCTCGGCCGGGCCGCGGGGCTTCGGCGTGCTGCTCACCGGCATGGGCGAGGACGGCGCCACCGGCCTCCTCGACATGCATCTCGCGGGCGCGGCCACCATCGCCGAGCACGAGAGCTCGGCCGTCGTCTACGGGATGCCGGCGGCGGCGGTGCGGCTCAAGGCGGCGGGCAGCGTGCTCCCCCTCGACCTGATCGCCCCGCGGATCCTGCGGGCGGTGCAGCCGGGCTTTCCGGCGTGACGGGCTCGCCCGCTTCCTCGCCCCGCATCCTGCTGGTCGAGGATTCCGAGACCCAGGCCCTGCAATTGCGCCTCTTCCTGGAGCGCAACGGCTTTGCGGTGACGCGCCACGCCACCGCGGAAGCGGCGCTCGAGGCGATGAATCACGGCCTGCCCGACCTCGTGGTGGCCGATTACCACCTACCGGGGATGAACGGCGACGAGCTGACGCGTCAGATGCGGCTCGCCATGCGCACCCGGGCGACGCCGGTGCTGATGCTGACCGAGGCGAGCGGGCGGGACATCGAGCGCCAGGGCCTGGAGAGCGGCGCCGACGCCTACGTGCCGAAATCCGCCGACCGCGACCTGCTGCTGCTGCGCATCCGGGCGCTCCTGCGCGAGCGCACCGCCGTGCCGGCGGACGAGCCGGGCCGGACGGCGAATTTTCGCCGCGCCCGCATCCTCGTCGTCGACGGCTCGGCGACCTTCCGGGCCTATCTCTCGGCGCTGCTCGGCCAGGAGGGCCACGAGGTCGTCGCCGCCGACGGGCCCGACCAGGCGATGGCGGCGCTCGAGGCGCCTGGCAAGCATTTCGACTGCGTCACCGTGGACCTCCTGGGCACGGGCTTCGACGCCATCGCGCTGTGCCGCCGGATCGACGGCTTTCGCGTCGCCGCCACCGGCGCCGGCGCACCGGGCTTCTCCCTCGTCGGGATCGGCTCGGCCGCCTCCTCCAGCAAGGACCTCCTGGTCGAGGCCTTCTCGGCCGGCGCCGACGACGTGGTGACCAAGGACGTCTCGCCGCGGGGCGGCGATGCCGACCTCCTGGCGATCCGGGTGCGGACCCTGGTGCGCCGCAAGCTCCTGGAGGAGGATGACCGCCGGGTCGCCGACGAGGTGCGCCGCCACGCGCTCGCCGCCGAGCGCGCCAAGGCCGAGGCCACCGCCGCGGAAGCCAAGGCGGCTCTCGCCGGCGCCCTGGCGCAGGCCAACCACGACCTCGAACAGGCCAATCACCGCCTCAAGGACACCCAGGCCAAGCTCGTCCAGGCCGCCAAGATGGCGTCCCTCGGCGAGCTGGTCGCGGGCATCGCCCACGAGATCAACAATCCGCTGGCCTTCATCCTCGCCCACCAGGGCACGGTCGAGCGGCTGATCGGCGAGGTCGCGGCGGCGGTACCGGAGGGCGACCCGTCGCGGCGCGCCCTCGACAAGGCCCGCGACCGGGTCGGGTCGATGCGCCTCGGCCTGTCCCGGATCCAGGATCTCGTCGTCAACCTGCGCAAGTTCTCGCGCCTCGACGAGGGCGAGATGCAGACCGTCAACGTGCCGGACGCGATCGAGAACGTGCTGGCGCTGATCCAGCACAAGCTCGGCACGCGCATCGCCGTGCGCAAGGAGTTTGCCGGCGCGCCCGAGATCCGCTGCTCGCCGGCCCTGCTCAACCAGGTGGTGATGAACATCCTCGGCAACGCCGCCGACGCGATCCCCGATGAGGGCACCATCACGATCGAGACCGCGATCCGCGACGACCACGACGTGATCCGGATCTGCGACACCGGCCCGGGCGTGCCGGAGGATCTTCGCGAGCGTATCTTCGAGCCGTTCTTCACGACGAAGCCGGTCGGATCCGGCACCGGGCTCGGTCTCGCCATTGCCTATAGCGTCGTGCAGGCGCATAGCGGACAATTATCCGTGGAATCGTCGCCCGAGGGAGGGGCCTGCTTCGTGATCAGCATTCCGAGGCGGGCGGCATGACCATGGGTGTGACGGGCAAGGCATCGCCGCCGACGGTGCGCGGCACCATCCTGGCGGTCGACGACGAGCCGGACATTCTGGTCGCCCTCGAGGACCTGTTCGAGGACGAGTACCGGGTGATCACCACCAGCCGGCCGGCCGAGGCCCTGGAGCTGATCGCCGCCGAGCCCGACATCGACGTGATCCTGTCCGACCAGCGCATGCCGGGCCTGACCGGCGACGCCCTGCTGGCCCGGGCTCGGGAGATCTCGGACGCGCAGTCGATCCTGCTCACGGGCTATGCCGACATCTCGGCGGTGGTCTCGGCGCTCAACCGCGGCGGCATCACCGGCTACATCACCAAGCCGTGGGACCCGGCGCTCCTGCGCAACGCGGTGCGCAGCGCCTACGAGCGCCACCGCCTCGCCCGGGAACTGGCCACCGAGCGCGCCCTCCTGCGCGGCCTCCTCGACCATTCGGGCGACGCGATCGCCTTCAAGGACACCGACGGGCGCTTCCTGCGCCTCAACGCCCGCATGGCGGAGCGCCTGGGCGCTCCCTCGATCGAGGCCTGCCTCGGCCGCACCGAGGCGGCTCTTCTCGGCGCCGACGCGGAAGCGGCCGAGGCCGCCGACCGGGCGGCGATCGAATCCGGCGCGCCGACCGAGATCACGGCGGCGGGCGGCGGCCCGGAGGCGGGGCAGACCCGGGAATCCTGGAACCAGGTGACGCGGGTGCCGATCCGCGATCCCGCCGGGGCGGTGGTCCATCTCGCCGTCATCGAACGCGACATCACCGAGCAGCGCCTGCTGGAGCGGCGCCTGCGCCAGGCCGACAAGATGCAGGCGCTCGGCACGCTGGCGGGCGGCGTCGCGCACGATTTCAACAACCTGCTCACCGCAATCCTCGGGAGCCTGGAACTCGCCCTGCCGAAGGTGGCGGGGGATGCGCGCCTGACGCGGCTGATGACCAACGCCGCCCAGGCCGCGCAGCGCGGTGCGGCGCTGACCAAGCGCCTGCTGACCTTCAGCCACCGCCGCGACCTCCAGGCCCGGGTCGTCGATCTGAACGCCGTGATCCTCGGCATGGACGACCTGCTCGGGCGCAGCCTGGGCGGCTTCGTGCAGGTCGAGCGCGCCTTGAGCGACGATGTGTGGCCGGTGAAGGTCGATCCCGACCAGCTCGAACTCGCGATCCTCAACCTCTGCATCAACGGCCGCGACGCGATGCCCGAGGGCGGGGTCGTCGCCCTCGCGACCCGCAACGAGACGGTCCGGGCGAGTTCCGATCCGAACCTGAAGCCCGGCGACTATGCGGTGATCGCGATCCGCGACACCGGCACCGGCATCCCGCCGGAGATCTTGGGCCGGGTGTTCGAGCCGTTCTTCACCACCAAGGGCGTCGGCCAGGGTACGGGTCTCGGCCTCGCCATGGTGTTCGGCCTCGTCCAGCAATCCGGCGGCACGATCCGGATCGAGAGCGAGGTCGGGCACGGCACCACGGTGCTGCTCTACCTGCCGCGCTCCCACGAGGCAGTGGAGGCGGGCCCCGTCGCGGCGAGCACCCCGGTCCCGGCGCCGCGCCGGGCCCGCATCCTGGTGGTCGACGACGATCCCCAGGTCCGCCACGTCACCGCCTCGTTCCTCAACGGCTTCGGCTACGACGAGACCGCGGTGCCGAGCGGCGAGGCGGCCCTCGAACGGCTGGAGACCGCGCGGTTCGACCTCGTCGTCGCCGACCTGGCGATGCCCGGCATGAGCGGCATCGACCTCGCCGAAGCGGTGCGCGGCCGTTGGCCGGCCTTGCCCTTCCTCCTCGTCACCGGGCACGCCGAGGCGGTGCGGATCCCGCCGGATTTCTCGGTGCTGGAAAAGCCCTTCCTCTCCGCCGACCTGGCGGCCCGGGTCGCGGCCCTGCTCGCGCCGGAGGGCTGACTCCGTAGCCGCCTCATCTTCTCTCGCACCTTCGATCTAGTACGGTCGAACTAAGACGGACGAGTGTATCGCCGGCGGCACAGCCGGCCGCGAAATGTTCGGGCCTGGAATCCATTCACGCTTGCGTCAGCAACTTTGGCTGAGTATTGCCCGCGCGTTGCCGATCGGTGATTCCCGTCGCGCCGCGACCCTGCGCCCGCCGTCGAAGAGTGTGACGAACATGCCCCGGACGCTGAGACCGATCAGCCAAGTCGTCATCCTGGCCGTCGTGGCCGCCGGGGCGGTCGTCGCCTATCCTTATCTGCGCCCGGGCCACCGCCAGGAACCGATCGCCACCTTCGCGGACGTGCCGGCCAAGCCGGCCTCGGGCAAGCCCTTCACCCTCACGGCGTCCCAGCTCGCCACGGTGTCGAGCGAGCCGGTGGTCAAGCGCCGGTTCTTCGAGGAGATCGCCACCGAGGGCAAGATCGGGGTCGACGAGTACCAGGCGACGCCGGTCTTCTCGCCCTATCCCGGCCGCGTGATCGCGATCTTCGCCCGGGCCGGCGATCAGGTGAAGCGCGGCGAGCCGCTGTTCTCGGTCCAGGCCAACGAGATGGTGCAGGCACAGAACGACTACCTCGCCGCACTCAACGTGCTGAACAAGAGCCGCTCGCAGCTCACCTTCGCGCAGGCCGCCGAGAAGCGGCAGCGCGACCTCTACGAGACCCGGACCACGACCTTGCGCGAGTTGCAGACCGCGCAGAACGACCTGACCTCGGCCACCAACGACAACCGCACCGCCGAGGTCGGGCTCGAGGCGGTGCGCAACCGCCTGCGCATCCTGGGGCTTCGCGACGAGGACATGGCCGCCCTCCAGAAGGGCTCGGCGATCAACCCCAACACCCCGATCAACGCCCCGCTCAGCGGCACCATCATCCAGCGCAAGATCGGGCCCGGCCAGTATGTCGGCTCGAGCGGCGAGCCGTCCTACATCATCGGTGACCTGTCGAAGGTCTGGCTCATCGCGCAGCTGCGCGAGGCCGATGCCGCCAAGGTCGAGGTCGACGAGAAGGTGACCTTCCGGGTGCCGGCCCACCCGGAGAAGACCTTCGAGGGGAAGATCAACTTCATCGGCACCTCGGTCGACCCGGCGACCCGGCGCATCACCGTGCGGGCCGAGATCGACAACCGCCAGGGCCTGCTCAAGCCCGAGATGTATGCGAGCGTCCGCATCATCAACGAGCGCGAGAACCTGTCCCACGCCGTGCCCCGCGCCGCGGTGATCCTGGAGGGCAACAAGGCCAGCGTCTGGGTGCTGCGAGCCGACAACTCCGTCGAGAGCCGGCCGGTCCGGGCCGGCATCGTCGACGGCTCGACCGTCGAGATCCTCGACGGATTGCGGGAAGGCGAGCGGGTGATCTCCCGCGGCTCGCTCTTCATCGACCGGATGTCGACCCAGAGCTGACGCGCTCCTCGCCCCCGTTCCCTTCCAGCCTTTCGGATCAACGGCCATGACCGGCATCGTCGGCCTCGCCCTGCGCCAGCGCGCCCTCGTCGTCCTGGCCTTCGTGGCCCTGATGCTCGGCGGGCTCGCGGCATTCCAGAGCCTCAACATCGAGGCCTATCCCGATCCGACGCCGCCGATGGTGAACGTCATCACCCAGGCGCCGGGCCTCTCGGGCGAGGAGATCGAGCGCTACATCACGGTGCCGATCGAGGTCATCACCTCGGGGCTCCCCGACCTCAAGCAGGTCCGCACCGTCTCGCTCTACGGCCTGTCCGACGTGAAGCTGCAATTCGGCTTCGCCAACAGCTACCGCGAGGCCGAGCAGCAGGTGCTCAACCGGCTCGCCCAGCTCGACACCCTGCCGAACGGCGCCAAGCCGACCATCTCGCCGGTGAGCCCGATCGGCGAGATCTTCCGCTACAAGCTCGTCGCGCCGGACGGCTACAGCGTGCTCGACCTGAAGACGCTCCAGGACTGGGTGCTGCGCAAGCGCTTCCGCGCCGTGCCGGGCGTCATCGACGTGATCGGCTGGGGCGGCAAGACCAAGACCTTCGAGATCGGCGTCGACCTCGACCGGCTGATGGCCCATGGGCTCACCCTCTCGGGCGTGGTCAAGACCCTCAACGACAGCAACCTCAATGTCGGCGGCAACCGCATCACCCTGGGGAGCCAGTCGGCGGTGGTGCGCGGCGTCGGCCTGATCCGCTCCGTCGACGACATCGGCGAGACGGTCCTGGCCCAGTCGGGCGGCGCGCCGGTCCTTGTGAAGGACGTCGCCACCATCACCATCGGCCACCAGCCGCGGCTCGGCATCGCCGGGATGAACGACGACGACGACATCGTCCAGGGCATCGTGCTGATGCGCCGCGGCGAGCGCTCGACGCCGTCGATCGAGGCGGTGAAGGCCGAGGTGGCGAAGATCGAGGCCGCCGGCATCCTTCCCCCGGCGTCAGGATCGAGCGCATCTACGACCGCGCCGACCTCATCGCCGTCACCACCCACACCGTCCTGCACAACATGATGGTCGGCATCCTGCTGATCCTGGTGGTGCAGTGGCTCTTCCTCGGCAACCTGAGGAGCGCGATCATCGTCGTGGCGACGATTCCCTTCGCGCTGTTCTTCGCCGTCATCATCCTGGTGGCGCGGGGGGAATCCGCCAACCTCCTCTCCGTCGGGGCGCTGGATTTCGGCCTGATCGTCGACGGCACGGTCATCATGGTCGAGGCGATCTTCCGCCGCCTGTCCGGCCACGGCCCGCCGCTCCCGCCGGGGCTCGCCGGCGCCAAGGGCATGCCGCGCAAGCTCGGGCTGATCGCGCTCGCCTCCTCCGACGTCAGCCGCTCGATCGTGTTCGCGGCGGTCATCATCGTCACCGGCTTCCTGCCGCTCTTCACCCTGTCGGGGGTCGAGGGCAACATCTTCGGGCCGATGGCCCAGACCTATGCCTACGCTCTGGCGGGCGGCCTCATCGCCACCTTCACGGTGACGCCGGTGCTGTCGGCCTACCTGCTGCCGGACCACATCCACGAGGTCGAGACGATCCTGGTCCGCGCCCTCGACCGGGCCTACCGGCCGGTGATCCGGGCCGCACTCGCCCACCGCACCCTGACCCTGGGCTTCGCCGGCCTGATCTTCCTCGGCGTCGCCGTCGAGGGGCGCAATCTCGGCCTCGAATTCCTGCCGAAGCTCGAGGAGGGCAACCTCTGGATCCGCGCCACCATGCCGGCGACGATCTCGCTGGAAGAGGGCAACACCTACGTCAACCGCATCCGCCGGGTGATCGCCGAGGTGCCGGAGGTCGAGCGGGTGGTGTCGCAGCACGGCCGGCCCGACGACGGCACCGATGCCGCCGGCTTCTTCAACGGCGAGTTCTTCGCGCCCCTGAAGCCCGCCGAGCAATGGCGCGAGGGCATGAGCAAGGACGCGATGACCGGCGCGCTGCTGGAGCGCCTGCGCACCGAGTTCCCGGGCGTCGAGTTCAACCTGTCGCAGTATCTCCAGGACAACGTCGCCGAGGCGGTGTCGGGCATCAAGGGCGAGAATTCGTTCAAGGTGTTCGGGCCCGACCTGCAGACGCTCACCGACGTGGCGCGCGAGGTCGAGGCAGTGCTGAAGCGGGTACCCGGCGTCACCGATCTCGGCGTCTTCACCTCGCTCGGCCAGCCGACGGTGCAGATCAACGTCGACCGGACCCGGGCCGCCCGCTACGGCCTGACCCCGGGCGACATCAACACCACGGTCCGCACCGCGATCGGCGGCGATTCGGCGGGCGAGCTCTACGATACCGGCAGCGAGCGCCACTATCCGATCATCGTGCGGCTGGCCTCGCAGTACCGCCAGAGCGTGCGGGCGATCCGCGAATTGCGCATCGCCGGCCAGACCCAGACCGGCACGCCGGTCCAGATCCCCCTCAATGCCGTCGCCGACGTCGAGCTGGTGTCGGGGCCGGCCTACATCTACCGCGAGGGCCAGGAGCGCTACCTGCCGGTGAAGTTCAGCGTCCGCGACCGCGACCTCGGCAGCACGATCATCGAGGCCCGCGAGCGCGTCGCCCGCGAGGTGAAGCTGCCGCCCGACTACCGGCTCGAGCTGGTCGGCGAGTTCAACAACATGCAGGGCGCGCTCGCCCGCCTCTCGGTCACCGTGCCGCTGGCGATCCTGCTGATCGCCGTGCTGCTCTTCGTCAATTTCGGCTCGCTGGTCGACACGCTGCTGGCGCTCTCCGTGATCCCGATGGCGGTGGCCGGCGGCGTGGTGGCCTTGGCCGTCACCGAGACGCCGTTCTCGGTCTCGGCGGCGATCGGCTTCATCGCGCTCCTCGGCATCGCGGTGATGGACGGCATCATCGTGCTCACCCACTACAACGGCCTGATCGCCCGCGGCGAGGCGCGGGCCGAGGCGATGCTGAAGACCTGCACCACCCAGATGCGCCCGGTGGTGATGACCTGCGTCGTCGCCGGCGTCGGCCTCCTGCCGGCCGCCTTCTCGCAGGGCGTCGGCTCGCAGGTGCAGAAGCCGCTCGCCCTGGTGGTGGTCGGCGGCATGAGCCTGGCGCCGATCCTGATCCTGATCATCCTGCCGGTCTTGATCCTGCTGTTCTCCCGGCGGCGGCCGGCGGCGATCCCCATGCCGGCGGAGCCGGGCGCCGCGGCACCGGCCGGGGCGGCGATGCATTGACGGGAGGGCCGCGCCCGCCCCCGACCGAACCGGACGGCCGAGGCTCCCGGTCCTCGGCCGCCTCGGGCGGGCATCACGGGCGATGTCGCGGAGGGACGACGCGCGATCGTCGAACCCGTCCCGAATGAGTCTGGCCAGCGGCGCGCCATGAGCTAACATCGCCCGACATCGCAATCCGCAGACGTGCCGTGACCCTCGTTCCCCGGTCCCTCTTCACGACGGACGCCCTGCCCGAGCGCGACCGTTTCGAGGCGTGGCGCAGCCTGTTCTCCGCCCACGACCTCGACGCCGACCCGGTCGGGTTCTCGGGCAGCATCGAGACGGTCGTGGTGGGTGCGATGGCCCTGCGCGTGATGAATGCCACGTCCCAAGGCCCCGCCCGCTCCCGATCGCAGATCCGGCGCGACGGCCAGGACGGCTTCATCCTGCATCTGAGCCGCCACGCCTACAGCGTGGAGACCGAACGCGGCATCGTGGAGGTTCCGGCGGGCGCGGTCAGCCTCAACGACCTGTCGCAGCCCTATCGCCGCAGCCGGGTGCCGGAGACGGGCTCGCTGATCCTGGCTCTGCCGCGATCCGCCATTGCCGCCGTGGTACCCGACGAAGAGGCGTTGCACGGCTTGATCCTGCATGGCGGCGCAGGCCGCCTCCTGGCCGATCACATCCGGAGCCTGGCCATGAACAGCCAGGCCGTCACGACGATGGACGCGGCCCATCTCGCCCAGGCGACGCTCCACATGGTCGCGGCCTGCGCCCGCCCGAGCCTGGAGACGGCCGCCGGCGCCAGCGCGCCGCTCGATGCCGCCCGGCTCAGGACCGCCAAACGCTTCCTTCGCGATCATCTCTCCACGCCGCTCCGGATCGACGCGATGGCGAAGGCGCTCGGCATGTCGCGCTCGCAACTCTACCGCCTGTTCGAGCCGGAGGGCGGGGTCGCCCGCGCCCTCGCGCGCCAGCGCCTCGCCGCGATCCGGACGGCGCTCGAGGATCCTCTCGAGCGTCGGTCCATCGGGGAGATCGGAGAGGCTTACGGCTTCGGCAATGCCGCGTTCCTCAGCCGCGCGTTCCGGCAAGCCTATGGCGTGAGCCCGCGGGATTACCGGGCAGCCACCCGCGGGACCTCTTGATCCACGCTGCCCGGACCGCGACCGATACCGCCCCCGCGGGCTCTCCCCGACTGACTCGACGGACGGGCTTGTGTAGAGGTCGTTATCGTGACGCAACAGGAGGTGTCGCCTTGGCCGATCAGCACCGGGACGACGCTCCGCCCGAGCGGGTTGGCCTACGGACGTTCCGGGCGCAGATGAAGGCGTATCTCGATCAGGCCCGGCAGGGCCGGTCCTTCGCCGTCACGTCGCATGGTGTGGTGATCGCCGAGATTCGTCCCCCGTCGCAGCCCGAACCGCCGCCCCGCCAACCGGGCGCGCTCAAGGGCAGGATCCGCATGACGGAGGATGCCGGCCGGGTCTCCGCGACGATCGAGGGCGACGAGAGGTGAGGCTGCTCCTCGGAACGCCGGCCCTGCTCCGGTGGCTCGGCGACGATCCCCGCCTCGGCGAGCGGGCGCGGGACCGCATCGCGGATCCCCGCAACACGGTGATGGTCAGCGCCGTCTCGCTCTGGGAGATCACGGATGCGATCCGCCTCGGCACCCTGGAGGCCGAGATCCGGGACATCCTCCAGGCGGTCGAGACAGGCGGCTTCACCTGGCTCGACCTGCGTCCCGAACACCTCCGGGCGCTGCGCAAGCTGCCGTTCGGGCCGGAGCACCGGGATCCGTTCGGCCCGATGCTCATTGCCCAGGCCATGGCCGAGCAGGCGGTGCTGGTCTCCGACGATCCGGCCGTGCCCCGCGTGATGATGCGGTTCATCCGGTGCTCGGGCCGGCGCGACGGCTGAGCCTGGTCCCGAACCATCCCGGGCGTGAGCGGTTCGGGACCGACGAGGCGGTTCCTACGCCGCGACCTGCCCGCTCCCGCCATTCTCCCGGCTCTCGACTGCGGCAAGCAGCACGCAGGTCGCCACGACCTCGGCCGCCGCCTCGACCTCGGCCGGCTTCGGATAGGACGGGGCGAGGCGCAGCAGGCGGTCCTGCGGGTCGCGGCCATAGGGATGGGTGGCGCCGGCCGGCGTCAGCGCCAGGCCGCAGGCGGCGGCGAGCGTGACGACGCGGGTGGCGCAACCCTCCGGTACTTCGAGCAGGATGAAGTACCCGCCCTCCGGCTCGCTCCAGCGCGCGACGCCGGTGCCGCCGAGATGGCGGCTCAGGGTCTCGGTGACGGCCTTGAACTTCGGCGCCAGCAGCCGGCGATGGCCGTCCATCAGCGCGTCGAGGCCGGCCTGGTCGCGCAGGAAGCGGATGTGGCGCAGCTGGTTGAGCTTGTCCGACCCGATGCTGCGCTTGCCGGCATTCGCCAGATACCAGCGGATGTTGGCCTCCGACGAGGCCAGCATGGCGAGGCCCGCGCCGGCAAGCGTCACCTTCGAGGTCGAGGCGAAGACGATCGCCCGGTCCGGGTGGCCGGCCTCCGCGCAGGCCTCGAGGATGTTGCGGAGGTTGGGGCGCCGCTCGGTCAGGTGGTGGAGCGCGTAGGCGTTGTCCCAGAACAGCCGGAAATCCGGCGCGCCGGTCTCCATCCGGGCCAGCCGCGCGACGGTGGCGTCGGAATAGGTCTCACCGCCGGGGTTCGAATATTGCGGCACCGCCCACATCCCCTTCACCCGGGATCGCGAACCTCCCGCTCGACCACGTCCATGTCCGGCCCATCGGCGGTCATCGGGACCGGGATCATGCCGATGCCGTAGGTCTCGCACAGGGCGAAGTGGCGGTCGTAGCCCGGCACCGGGCAGAGGAAACGGATCTCCTCCTCCTTCGACCAGGGTTGCGTCCCGCCGGGCACGCCCTTGAGCAGCGCGTAGACGATGCAGTCGTGCATCAGCGCGAGGCTCGAATTGTTACCCACGGCGATCCGCTCCGGCGGCGCGCCGAGCACCGGGGCGAACAGCGCCCGCACCTCGGCGAGGCCCTGCACGCCGCCGTAATTGCGCGCATCCTCGCCGGCTTCCGTGCGGTGGTCGCGGTTGCCGGGGAGGGCCGCCAGGCCCTCTGACAGGTCGAGCTGCTCGGGCGAGGGCTTGCCCCGGGTCATGTCGAGCTTGAGGCCGCGCTCCTGGAGAGCAGCGTAGCGGGCCTGGAGGTCGGCGAGCGAAGGAATGGTGGTCATCGGACAAGATCGCTGGTGGACGAAAAAGCGCGTCACCTTTGCGCCTCCCGCCGCCGGGAATCCAGCCTCTCGCGCGTCGATCGCTCGCCGGAACCGCCCTACTTGCCGGCCTTCTCCGACAGGATGGCGCCGGTGCGGGGGTCGGCCTTGAACTTCATCGGCTTGCCGTCCTTCATCCCCTCCCCTTCCCAATGGCCGTCATCGGCCTCGATCTCGGAGATCTGGCTGTAGCCGGCGGCCTCGACCTTCTGGATCACCTGGCCGATCGGCATCCAGTCGGCGCCGACCTTGTCGGCGAGCGCGGCCGTGCCGGTGCCGGCGAGGATCAGGGCGGCGAGGGCCGGAATGGTCAGCTTGGTCATGGGGCGATCGTCTCCTGTGGCATGCGGCGTGTGCCGCAGGGAAATCGCCTGTCGGGCCCGCGCGGTTCCCGACCAAAAAGAAAGGCGGCCCGCGAGGGCCGCCTTCGAAGGCATCGAAAAGGTCGAGCGGATTACTCCGCCGGGGTCTCGTCGGCGACCTGGACCGGGCCGGAATCCTTGCCGCGGGCATCGACGTCGCGGTCGACGAACTCGATCACCGCCATCGGGGCGTTGTCGCCGTAGCGGAAGCCGGCCTTCATGATGCGGCAATAGCCGCCCGGGCGGCCGGCGTAGCGGGCCCAAGCACGTCGAACAGCTTCTTGACCATCACCTCGTCGCCGCGCAGCGCCGCGATCGCCTGGCGGCGGGCGTGCAGGTCGCCGCGCTTGCCCAGCGTGATCAGCTTCTCGACCACGGGACGCAGGTCCTTGGCCTTCGGCAGGGTGGTGATGATCTGCTCGTGCTTGATCAGCGCGGCCGACATGTTCGAGAACATCGCCTTGCGATGCTCGACGGTGCGGTTGAAGCGACGACCCCGGAAACCGTGACGCATGGCTGTCTCCTTTGGTTCTCGGCCGCCGTGCCACGGGTCGGCCGTCCTTTGTGGTGAGTGCGGATTCCCGCCACTCCGGATGCGCCATCATGGGGGGCGCATCCGGAGTGGCGGCGCGGGACGAGGCCCGCGCCGCCGAAACAGGGCCTAGTAGTGCTCCTCGAAGCGCTTGGCCAGGTCCTCGATGTTCTCCGGCGGCCAGCCGGGCACGTCCATGCCGAGGTGCAGGCCCATGGCGGCGAGCACTTCCTTGATCTCGTTGAGCGACTTGCGGCCGAAGTTCGGCGTGCGCAGCATCTCCGCTTCGGTCTTCTGGATGAGGTCGCCGATATAGACGATGTTGTCGTTCTTGAGGCAGTTGGCCGAGCGGACCGACAGTTCGAGCTCGTCGACCTTCTTGAGCAGGGCCGGGTTGAAGGGCAGCTGCGGCGCCAGCGGCGCAGCCTCTTCCTTGCGGGGCTCCTCAAAGTTGACGAAGATCTGGAGCTGGTCCTGGATGATGCGGGCGGCATAGGCCAGCGCATCCTCGGGCGAGACCGCACCGTTGGTCTCGACCGTCATGGTCAGCTTGTCCTTGTCGAGATCCTGGCCCTCGCGGGTGTTCTCGATGCGGTAGGACACCTTGGTGACCGGCGAGAACAGCGCATCGACCGGGATCAGGCCGATCGGCGCGTCCTCGGGCCGGTTGCGCTCGGCCGGGACGTAGCCCTTGCCGGCCGACACGGTGAACTCCATGCGGATCTCGGCCCCGTCATCCAGGGTGCAGAGCACCAGGTCGGGATTGAGGATCTGCACATCGCCGATCGTCGCGATGTCGCCCGCCGTGACCAGGCCCGGGCCGGTCTTGCGCAGGGTCATGCGCTTGGGGGTGTCGCTCGACGAGCGGATGGCAATCGTCTTGATGTTGAGGACGATGTCGGTGACGTCCTCGCGCACGCCGGGAATCGACGAGAACTCGTGCAGCACGCCGTCGATCTGGACCGCGGTGACGGCCGCGCCCTGGAGCGACGAGAGGAGGACACGGCGCAGGGAGTTGCCGAGGGTGGTGCCGAAGCCGCGCTCCAGCGGCTCGGCCACCACGGTGGCGATCCGCTTCGGGTCGTGCCCGGGGGTGACCTCGAGCTTGTTCGGCTTGATCAGCTCTTGCCAGTTCTTCTGAATGACCACGTTCGCACCTCTCGCCAACTTACACCGGGGCGGCCTTGGACAGGCCCTCCCCTCGCGGTCTCCCCCGCGCCCGGGAGACACCGCCGTCCTGATCTCTCACACGGTCGGAGCAGGGGCGGTCAGGACGCCGCGCTCCACTGCTCCGGGACCCAGGCGAAGCCGGCGCCGTCGCGCCGGACCTTGCCGAGGGCCGGAAACTCGAGATGCATCCCGGCGACCAGAAGACGGTCGGCCGCCGCCCGGTCGAGGATGCGCTTGCGCGTGGCGGCGGCCATCGCGCCGTCCACGTCGAAGGACAGGGTCGCCTCTGCCTGGGCGAACTGGATCGCCGGCAGATGCACCACGTCGCCCCAGATCAGCAGGCTGTGATCGCCCGACTGGACCCGGTAGGCGGTGTGGCCGGGCGTGTGGCCGGGCGCCAGGATCGCCTCGATTCCCGGCAGCACCTCGCCTTCGCCGGCCCGGCGGATCCGGTCGCCGTAGGCCGCGACGAGCGCGTGGGCGCGGCGAAAACCGGCCTTCGCGCCCTCCGGCGCCCGCCCCTCGGCCCCGTCGGCGAGCCAGTAGGCGGCCTCGGCTTGCGGGATCACCACCTCGGCATTCGGATAGAGCGCCGCGCCGTCCGGTCCCGTCAGCCCGCCGATGTGATCGGAATGCAGGTGGGTCACCAGCACGGTGCCGATGGCGTCGGCCGCCACGCCGCAGGCCGCGAGGGCCTTCGGCAGGTGCCCGAGGGAGGCGGGACCGCCCGCGCCCATCCCGGCATCGACCAGGACCGGGGCCGGTCCGCCGAGGATCAGGAAGGCGTTGACGGTGATGCGCGGCGCCTCAGCCGAACGGAAACCCTCGATCTGGAGCCGGGCGGCCTCCTCCGAGGAAATTCCCTGCACCAGCGAGAGCGACGCATCGAGGTGACCGTCGTTGAGGGCGACGACAACGCGATCGCCCAGCGTCCAGGGAAGGACGCCGGGCCGGATGCTGTCGGCGGTGAAGGGGTTCGACACGCAATCCTCTTCGCGGACCGTCGGCCGGGAGGCCTCTGGCGAAGCCTCCCGGCCGGTGGACGATCAGACGCGGCGGCGCTTGCGCGGGCGGCAGCCGTTATGCGGGATCGGGGTCACGTCGCGGATCGACGTCACCGTGAAGCCCGCCGCCTGGAGCGCGCGCAGGGCCGACTCGCGGCCCGAACCGGGGCCCGAGACCTCGACCTCGAGGGTGCGCATGCCGTGCTCGGCGGCCTTGCGGCCGGCATCCTCGGCCGCGACCTGGGCGGCGTAGGGGGTCGACTTGCGGGAGCCCTTGAAGCCCATGGCGCCGGCGGACGACCACGAGATCGTGTTGCCCTGGGCGTCCGTGATGGTGATCATCGTGTTGTTGAACGAGGCGTTCACGTGGGCGACGCCCGACACGATGTTCTTGCGTTCGCGACGGCGGACGCGGGTTGCTTCCTTGGCCATACTGTCTTTCGATCCTTCAGGCGCGCCCGTGGTGCCAGGCGCTCGGGACGTCTCTTACGAGTCGCGGTGACGGCGCTCGCGCACCGCCGGTAACGGGCGGGACCGAGAGACGGCCCCGCCGATCGGTCTAGCGGATCGCGGCTTACTTCTTCTTGCCGGCGATCGGCTTCGCCTTGCCCTTGCGGGTGCGAGCGTTGGTGTGGGTGCGCTGGCCGCGGACCGGCAGGTTGCGGCGGTGGCGCAGGCCGCGGTAGCAGCCGAGATCCATCAGGCGCTTGATGTTCATCGAGACTTCGCGGCGCAGGTCGCCCTCGACGACGTAGTCGCGGTCGATCGTCTCGCGGATCTGCAGCACCTCGGCATCGGTGAGCTGGTTCACGCGACGCTCGGCCGGGATGCCGACCTTCTCGGTGATTTCCTCGGCCTTCTTGGCACCGATGCCGTGGATGTACTGGAGCGCGATGACGACGCGCTTGTTGGTCGGGATGTTGACGCCGGCGATACGGGCCATGGTGTTCCTGCTCTCCATCACGCCCAGGGCTTCACGCCCGGACGGCTGTTCTTCTGGTGTCGCGCGCGTCCGGTGGAGGCCGGCCCCTGCACGCTCGTCCCGACGGCAAATCGGCCCGGAGCGGCCTCCAGAGAGGCACGCCGGGCCGTCCAAGTCTGAACGAAGGAGCGCCCACTAGCGCGGGCGCGAACCGTTGTCAACTATCGGCCTTCCGTCACGCCGACACGGTCTGGAACGGGGCGAGCAGCGTTTCGAGCTGCCTGGTCACCTCGTCGATCGGCGCCATGCCGTCGACCTGGCGCAGCAGGCCGGTGCCGGCATAATGGGCCGAGAGGGGCGCGGTCTGGTTGCGATAGGCCTCGAGCCGGGTCTTGAAGACCTCCGGCGTGTCGTCCTTGCGCACCGGCTCGCCGCGGGCCTCGGTCTCGGCGGCACGCTTGGCGATCCGCCCGACCAGCGCGTCCTCGTCGACCTTGAACTCGACCACCGCGTCGAGCGCCAGGCCCTTCTCGGACAGCATCGTCTCGAGGGCGACGGCCTGCGCCACCGTGCGGGGGAAGCCGTCGAGGATGAAGCCGGAGCGGGCATCCGCCTCCTCGATCCGGTCGGCGACGATGCCGATCACGACGTCGTCGGAGACGAGCGCCCCGCTCTCCATCAGGGCCTTGGCCTTGAGGCCGACCGGGGTGCCGGCCGCCACCGCGGCCCGCAGCATGTCGCCGGTCGAAAGCTGCGGGATTCCGAACCGCTCGACGATCCGCGCCGATTGGGTGCCTTTCCCGGCGCCGGGCGGGCCGAGCAGAATGATCCGCATAACCTGTCACTCCCCCTGCACCGCGTCCCGCACGGGATCCTTGCCTCCCGGGGCGCGGCCTGTCTGCTTGTTCTAACCCGAGACCGGCTCTCGGCCGTATCAGACCATGCGCCAAGGTCCTGCCCCGGCGCAAGGGCGCCGTACCGGGCCGGTTGTACCGGCCCGGTCGGCTGTCGCCCGGATGCCTCAGCGCCGGCGGGCGCCGCGCAGCTTCGCCTTCTTGACCAGGCCCTCGTACTGGTGCGCCAGCAGATGGCCGTGGACCTGCGCCACCGTGTCCATGGTCACCGAGACCACGATCAGCAGCGAGGTGCCGCCGAAGTAGAACGGCAGCGAGGCGTAGGAGACCAGGATCTCGGGGATGAGGCAGATGATGGTCAGGTAGGCGGCGCCGATCACGGTGATGCGCGACAGCACCTTGTCGATGAACTCGGCGGTGCGCTCGCCCGGCCGGATGCCCGGGATGAAGCCGCCATGCTTCTTCAGGTTGTCCGCCGTCTCCTGCGGGTTGAACACTACGGCGGTATAGAAGAACGCGAAGAAGATGATCAGGGCGGCGTAGAGCAGCATGTAGAGCGGCCGGCCGTGCCCGAGATAGGTCGCCATGGTGGCGATGATGCCGGTGCCGTTCGGATCGGTCTGGAAGCTGGCGGCGGTGGCCGGCAGCAGCAGCAGCGACGAGGCGAAGATCGGCGGGATGACGCCCGACGTGTTGAGCTTGAGCGGCAGGAACGAGGTCTGGCCCTCGTACATCCGGTTGCCGACCTGGCGCTTGGGGTAGTTGATCAGGAGGCGGCGCTGGGCGCGCTCCATGAACACGATGAAGTAGACCACCGCCGCCGCCATCACCACGACGCCGAGGATCACCACGGTCGAGAGGGCGCCCTGGCGGCCGAGCTCGAGGGTGCCGGCGATCGCCTGGGGCAGATGCGCGACGATACCCGCGAAGATGATGAGCGAGGAACCGTTGCCGATGCCGCGCGACGTGATCTGCTCGCCGATCCACATCAGGAACAGCGTGCCGCCGGTCAGCGTGATGACGGTCGAGACCAGGAAGAACGGCCCGGGATCCTGGACGATGCCGCCGGAGCTCTGCAACCCAACCGCGATGCCCCAGGCCTGGAAGATCGCCAGCACCACCGTGAGGTAGCGGGTGTACTGGTTGAGGACCTTGCGGCCGGACTCACCCTCCTTCTTCAGCGCCTCGAGCGACGGCACCACCGAGGTGAGCAGCTGCACGATGATCGACGCGGAGATGTACGGCATGATGTTGAGCGCGAAGATCGCCATGCGCTCGACGGCACCGCCGGAGAACATGTTGAACAGGCCGAGCACGCCGCCCTGGGCATTGGCGAAGCTCTGGCGCAAGGCGTCGGGATCGATGCCGGGCAGCGGGATGTAGGTCCCGAGCCGGTAGACGATCAGGGCGCCCAGGGTGAACCAGATGCGCTTCTTGAGCTCTTCGGCCTTGGCGATGGCGCCGAAATTGAGGTTGGCGGCGAGCTGCTCGGCTGCAGAGGCCATGGGTGACGTGTCCTCAGGGATCGGGATCCGCGGCGGGCCGCGGTCAGGGATGCGTCAGCACCCCCCAAAACACGAGCGGCGGCCTCGCGCTGGAAGCACGGGCCGCCGCCGATGATCGGTGACTTAAAGTGTGGCTTACGCCGACGCAACAGCCTCGTCGGCGGTCGCGAGCGACTGAGTCACCGAGCCGCCGGCCTTCTCGATCGCCTCGACGGCCGACTTGGACGCGCGGGAGACCTGGAAGGTCAGCTTGGCGGTGAGCTCGCCAACGCCGAGGATCTTCACGCCGTCGCGGGCCTTGGAGACCACGCCGGCGGCGATCAGCGCCTCGAGGGTCACGGGCGCCGAGGCGTCCAGGCGGCCGGCATCGACGGCCTCCTGGATGCGCCCGATATTGACCGCGTTGAGGTCGGTCGCGCCCGGGTTGTTGAAGCCGCGCTTGGGCAGGCGACGGTGGAGCGGCATCTGGCCGCCCTCGAAGCCCTTGATGGCGACGC
The DNA here is from genome assembly GCF_016804325.1 of Methylobacterium aquaticum. Taxonomy (NCBI): domain Bacteria; kingdom Pseudomonadati; phylum Pseudomonadota; class Alphaproteobacteria; order Hyphomicrobiales; family Methylobacteriaceae; genus Methylobacterium; species Methylobacterium aquaticum. The sequence continues at coordinate 2,060,171 of NZ_CP043627.1, read as the reverse complement.
CGGAGCGCGCCTTCTGGCCCTTCACGCCGCGGCCGCCGGTCTTGCCCTTGCCGGAGCCGATACCACGGCCGACGCGCATCCGCTTCTTGGTTGCGCCTTCGTTGTCACGGATTTCGTTGAGCTTCATCGTGCCCTCCTCACGCCGCGTCGTCGAGAACGCGCACGAGGTGATGCACCTTCGCGATCATGCCGCGGACAGACGGGGTGTCCTCGAGCGTGGCGATGCGGTGCATCTTGTTCAGTTTCAGGCCGATCAGCGTCTGACGCTGGCTGGCCTCGCGGCGGATCGGGGAGCCGATCTGCTGCACGCGGACGGTCTTCTCAGCCATCTCGTGCCTCCCTTACGCGGCGTCGGCCGAATCGGCCGAGGGGGCCGAGTCGGCGTCGCGACGACGGGCCTGCAGGGCCGAGACCTTGAGACCGCGGCGGGCCGCGACCGAACGGGGCGAATCCTCGTTCTTCAGCGCGTCGAAGGTGGCGCGCACGAGGTTGTAGGGGTTCGAGGAGCCGAGCGACTTCGCCACGACGTCCTGCATGCCCAGCGTCTCGAAGACGGCGCGCATCGGGCCGCCGGCGATGATGCCGGTACCGGCCGGAGCCGCACGCAGGATGACCTTGCCGGCGCCGTGACGGCCCTGCACGTCGTGGTGCAGCGTACGACCCTCGCGGAGCGCCACGCGGACGAGACCGCGCTTGGCGGCTTCCGTCGCCTTGCGGATGGCCTCGGGAACCTCACGGGCCTTGCCGTGACCGAAACCGACGCGACCCTTCTGGTCGCCGACGACGACGAGAGCCGCGAAGCCGAAGCGACGGCCGCCCTTCACCACCTTCGCGACGCGGTTGATGTGGACGAGCTTGTCCACGAACTCGCTGTCGCGCTCCTCGCGGTCGTCGCGGCGACGACCCTCACGCTCACGTGCCATGTTGTGTGTCCATCGACTGACGCGGGCGGCGGTCCCGCTCGCTAGTGTGTCATCCGCCGTAATGAGAGAGGGAGCCCCCGGGCCCCCTCGCCTCATGGGACATCGTGCCGATCCCGACGGGGCGGCGCCGCGTGGGCGCCCTCCCCTCTCGCCGGGATCAGAAGTCCAGGCCGCCCTCGCGGGCCGCGTCGGCCAGGGCCTTGACCCGGCCGTGATAGAGGTAGCCCGAGCGGTCGAAGATGACCTGGGTCACCCCGGCCGCCTTGGCGCGCTCCGCCACCAGCTTGCCGACCTCGGTCGCGGCGGCCTTGTCGGCGCCGGTCTTGAGGCGGGCACGCAGGTCCTTGTCGAGGCTCGAGGCGGCGGCCAGCGTGTGGCCGGTCGCGTCGTCGATGACCTGGACGTAGATCTGCTTGGAGGAGCGGAACACCGAGAGCCGCGGACGGCCGTTGGCCGCCTTGCGGATCGCCCGCCGGACGCGCGCGCGGCGCCGATCGAGCAGTTCGATTTTGCGAGACATCCGGCGGTCCTTACTTCTTCTTGCCTTCCTTGCGGAAGATGAACTCGCCGGCATACTTCACGCCCTTGCCCTTGTAGGGCTCGGGGCCGCGATAGTCGCGGATCTCCGCCGCGACCTGGCCGACGCGCTGCTTGTCGATGCCGGTGACGACGATCTCGACCGGCTTCGGCGTCACGATCGTGATCCCCTCGGGGATCGCGTACTCGACGTCGTGGCTGTAACCGAGCGACAGCTTGAGAACCTTGCCGGCGACGGCGGCGCGGTAACCGACGCCGCTGATCTCCAGCTTCTTCTCGTAGCCCTTGGTCACCCCCTCGACCAGGTTCGACACCTGGGCGCGGGAGAGGCCCCACATCGCGCGGGCCTCCTTGGTCTGCGACCGGGCTGGACCGAGATCGCGCCGTTCTCCTGGGTCACCGACACCTGGTCGGGAACGCGGAAGTTCAGCTCGCCCTTCTGGCCCTTGATCTTGACGTTCTGGCCGTCGACGGTGGCGGTCACGCCGGCCGGGACGGTCACGGGCTTCTTGCCTACGCGGGACATGCTCGTCTTTCCTTTTCGGCTGTCAGGGTCTGCAGGTCAGAAGACCTTGCAGAGCACCTCGCCGCCGACGTTGCGCTCGCGCGCCTCGTGGTCGGCCATGACGCCCTGAGGGGTGGAGACGATGGTGATGCCCAGGCCGTCGGCGACGCGCGGCAGGGTATCGACCGACGAGTAGACCCGGCGGCCCGGCTTGGAGACGCGCTCGATAGAGCGGATCACCGGCTGGCCGTCGAAGTACTTGAGTTCGATGGCGAACTCGGTGCGCCCGTTGCCGTAGTCGGTCGTGGCGTAGTCGCGGATGTAGCCCTCGGACTTCAGCACGTCGAGGACGCGGGCCCGCAGCTTGGAGCCGGGGGTCTGCACGACATTGCGACGGCGCATCTGGCCGTTGCGGATGCGGGTGAGCATATCGCCCACGGGATCGTTGATCATCTGTGGCGCGCTCCCCTTACCAGCTGGACTTGACCAGGCCCGGGATCAGACCCCGGGATCCCAGGTCGCGGAGGGCGACGCGGGAGATGCCGAGCTTGCGGTAGTAAGCCCGGGGACGGCCGGTCATCTCGCAGCGGTTGCGGATGCGGGTCGCGCTGGAATTGCGGGGCAGCTCCGCCAGCTTGAGGCGCGCCTCGAAGCGCTCCTCCATCGACAGCGACTCGTCGTTGGCGGTCGCCAGCAGCGCCTCGCGCTTCGGCGCGTAGCGCTTCACGAGCTCCCGCCGCTGCTTGTTCTTCTCGATCTTGCTCGTCTTAGCCATGTTCTAGCTCTCCAGTGTCCGCGTATGGGGGCGGAACGCCCTCACTGCCGGAACGGGAAGTTGAAGTGCTTCAGGAGCGCCCGGGCCTCGGCATCGGTCTTGGCGGTGGTCGCCACGACGATGTCCATGCCCCAGGTGTTCTGGGCCTTGTCGTAGTTGATCTCGGGGAACACCAGGTGCTCCTTGATCCCGAGGGCGTAGTTGCCGCGCCCGTCGAACGACTTCGGGTTCAGGCCGCGGAAGTCACGCACGCGCGGCAGCGCGATGGTGATCAGGCGGTCCATGAACTCGTACATCCGCTGCTTGCGCAGCGTGACCTTGCAGCCGATCGGCATGTTCTCGCGGACCTTGAAGGTCGCGATCGCCTTGCGGGCCCGGGTGATGACCGGCTTCTGGCCGACGATCAGGCCGAGATCCTCGGCGGCCACGGTGGCCTTCTTGGAGTCCTGGGTCGACTCGCCGACGCCCATGTTGACGACGATCTTCTCGATCGCCGGCACCTGCATCGGGTTCGTGTAGCCGAACTCCTCGATCAGCTTCGGACGCACCACTTCCTCGTAGTGCTTCTTGAGCCGCGGGTGTACCCGTCCTTCAGATCCTCAGCCATCGATCAGATCTCCCGAGCGCTTCGCGAAGCGAACCTTGCGCCCGTCCTCCAGAATGCGAAAACCAACCCGGGTGGGCTTGCCGTCCTTGGGGTCGGCGACCGCCAGGTTCGACAGGTGGATCGCCGCCTCCTTGGAGATGATCCCACCCTCGGAGGTCTGGGTCTGGCGCGTGTGGCGCTTCACCAGGTTGATCCCCCGGACCAGGGCCCGATCTTCCTTCGGCATCACCTGGATGACCTCGCCGGTGCGACCCTTGTCGCGGCCGGTCAGGACGACGACCTTGTCGCCCTTCTTCACCTTCGCAGCCATTACAGCACCTCCGGCGCCAGCGAGATGATCTTCATGTGGTTGCGAGCACGCAGCTCGCGCGGCACGGGTCCGAAGATACGCGTGCCGATCGGCTCCTTCTGGTTGTTGATCAGCACCGCCGCATTGCGGTCGAAGCGGATCACCGAACCGTCGGCCCGACGGACATCCTTGGCGGTGCGGACGACGACCGCCTTCATGACGTCGCCCTTCTTCACGCGGCCCCGCGGAATAGCCTCCTTCACCGACACCACGATGATGTCGCCGACGCCGGCATACTTGCGCTTGGAACCGCCGAGCACCTTGATGCACATCACGCGACGTGCGCCGGAATTGTCGGCGACGTCCAGATTCGTCTGCATCTGGATCACGGCCTAACGCCCTTTCCTTGTTTCAGGCAGGTCTCCGTCGGGCACGATTGCCCGGCGGACGGCAGCCTGATGGGGATCTCGCGTCCCCGTCCATTAAAAGACCGCGCAGCAACGCGATTGCCTCGCGCTGGCGCGGTCAACGAACGCGATGAGGAGCGTCACACGCCCTTCATGTTTCGGTGGAGGCCGGCCGATTACACCGGATCGGCTCTCATGGCAAGGGACCGAGGCACCGAAAGGCGCTCGGTCCTGAGCCCGGCGAGAGGGACGCCCATGAGGCGCCCCGTCTTACGCCTCTGCGGTCGCGACGGCCTCGCCCTCGACCAGCTTCCAGGTCTTGAGCTTGGAATAGGGCCGCGACTCCTCGATGAACACCTGCTGGCCGACCTTGGCCACGTTGTTCTCATCGTGGGCGTGGTAGTTCTTCGACCGGCGGATGGTCTTCTTCATCACCGGGTGGGTGAAGCGACGCTCCACCTTCACGACGACGGTCTTGTCCTGCTTGTCGCTGACGACGACGCCCTGCAGCACGCGCTTCGGCATGGTGGTAACTCCCTTAGCCCTGTGCCGCCTGCAGCGTCTTCTGGCGCTGCAGCGTGCGGACGCGGGCGATGTCGCGGCGCACTTCGCGCACCCGGGCGACGTTCTCGAGCTGACCCGTGGCCCGCTGGAAGCGCAGGTTGAACTGCTCCTTCTTCAGGTTCAGGAGCTCTTCGCCGAGCTGATCCGGCGACAGCGCGCTCAGGTCAGACAGCCTCTGGCTCGACTTCATCTCGAATATTCTCCTCAGTCGGCGATGCGCTGGATGAAGCGCGTGCGGACCGGCAGCTTGGCGGCACCCAGGCGCAACGCCTCGCGGGCGATGTCCTCGGCCACGCCGTCGATCTCGAACATGATGCGGCCCGGATGCACGCGGGCGGCCCAATACTCGGGAGCGCCCTTGCCGGAGCCCATGCGGACTTCGGTCGGCTTCGCGGTCACGGGGACGTCGGGGAAGATCCGGATCCAGACCCGGCCCTGACGCTTCATCTCGCGGGTGATCGCGCGGCGGGCCGCCTCGATCTGACGCGCGGTGATCCGCTCCGGCTCCATGGCCTTGAGGCCGTAGGAGCCGAAGTTCAGATCGGTTCCGCCCTTCGCGAAGCCGTGGATGCGGCCCTTGAACTGCTTGCGGAACTTCGTCTTCTTGGGTTGCAGCATGGCAGCCTCTCAAAACTGAAGGGCGGGGGAAGCGCGGCCCTTAGGCCGCGTCCCGTCCGCCGCGCTCGCCGCGCTCGCGGTCACGACGTCCGCCGGAACGGCCGCCCTCCTCGTGCGCGCGCTTGTCCTGGGCCATCGGGTCGTGCTCGAGGATCTCGCCCTTGAACACCCACACCTTGATGCCGCAGGTCCCGTAGGTGGTGAACGCCGTGGCCGTGCCGTAATCGACGTCGGCGCGCAGGGTATGCAGGGGCACGCGGCCCTCGCGGTACCATTCGAGCCGGGCGATCTCGGCACCGCCGAGGCGGCCGGAGCAGTTGATGCGGATGCCCTCGGCGCCCAGACGCATCGCCGACTGCACGGCGCGCTTCATGGCGCGACGGAAGGCGACGCGGCGCTCGAGCTGCTGGGCGATCGAGTCGGCCACCAGGGTGGCGTCGATCTCGGGCTTGCGCACCTCGACGATGTTGATCGTCACGTCGGCCTTGGTCATCGAGTTGACGAGCTTGCGCAGCTTCTCGATGTCCGCACCCTTCTTGCCGATCACCACGCCCGGGCGACCCGAGTGGATGGTGACGCGGCACTTCTTGTGCGGGCGCTCGATGACGATCTTGGAGACCGCGGCCTGCTTGAGCTGCTTGAGCAGCGCTTTGCGGATCGCGACGTCCTCGTGCATCAGGCGAGCGTACTCGCCCTTGTTGGCGTACCAGCGCGAGTCCCAGGTCCGGTTGATGCCGAGACGCAGACCGATCGGATTGACTTTCTGACCCATCGGTCCCTCCTCAGGCGGCTTCGGCCGGGACTTCGCGCACCACGATGGTGAGGTTCGCGAACGGCTTCAGGATGCGGGCGCCACGGCCGCGGGCGCGGGCGTGGAAGCGCTTCAGGACGAGCGCCTTGCCGACATAGGCCTCCTTCACGACGAGATCGTCCACGTCCAGGTCGTGGTTGTTCTCGGCGTTGGCGATGGCGCTCTCGAGGCACTTGCGGACGTCGACCGCGATCCGCTTGCGCGAGAACTGCAGGTCGGCGAGCGCGGTCGAGACCTTCTTGCCGCGGATGAGCTGAGCCACGAGGTTCAGCTTCTGCGGGCTGACGCGCAGCATGCGCGCCACGGCCTTGGCCTCGTTCTCGGGGAGCGCGCGGGGTGCTGCTGCCTTGCCCATCTTAGCGCCTCTTCGCCTTCTTGTCGGCCGCGTGACCGTGGAAGGTGCGGGTCGGCGAGAACTCGCCGAACTTGTGACCGACCATTTCCTCGGAAACGTAGACCGGGATGTGCTTCTGCCCGTTGTAGACCCCGAAGGTCAGACCAACGAAATGCGGAAGGATCGTGGAGCGACGGCTCCAGATCTTGATCACCTCGTTGCGGCTCGCGCCGCGCGCGGCGTCCGCCTTCTTGAGGAGGTAGCCGTCGATGAACGGCCCCTTCCAGATTGAACGTGCCATGGGACGAAGCCCTTACTTCTTGCGGTTGTGGCGGCTCGACACGATGAACGTGTCGGTGCGCTTGTTCGAGCGGGTCTTCTTGCCCTTCGTGGGGACACCCCACGGCGTGACAGGATGACGACCGCCCGAGGTGCGACCCTCGCCGCCGCCGTGCGGATGGTCGACCGGGTTCATCGCGACGCCGCGGTTGTGCGGGCGCTTGCCGAGCCAGCGATTCCGGCCGGCCTTGCCGAGCGAGATGTTCATGTGGTCGGGGTTCGAGACCGCGCCCACGCTGGCGTAGCACTGGCCGTGCACCAGGCGCTGCTCGCCCGAGTTCAGGCGCAGCGTGACGTAGCCCTGGTCGCGGCCGACGATCTGGGCGTAGTTGCCCGCGGACCGGGCGATCGCCCCGCCCTTGCCGATCTTCAGCTCGACGTTGTGCACGATCGTGCCGACCGGCATGTTGCCGAGCGGCATGGCGTTGCCCGGCTTGATGTCGACCTGCTCGCCCGACACCACCTTGTCGCCGGCCTTCACGCGCTGCGGCGCGAGGATGTAGCTCTGCGCCCCACCCTCGTAGGACACCAGCGCGATGAACGCCGTGCGGTTCGGATCGTACTCGATCCGCTCGACGGTGCCGACCTTGCCGGCGTGCTCACGCCGCTTGAAGTCGATGTTGCGCAGGGTCCGCTTGTGACCACCGCCGCGGAAGCGGACGGTGATGCGGCCGAGGTTGTTGCGGCCGCCGGTGGACGACTTGCCCACCGTCAGCGACTTGACCGGCTTGCCCTTGTAGAGCTCCGAACGGTCCACGATCACGAGCTGGCGAAGGCTCGGCGTGACCGGCTTGAATGTCTTCAAAGCCATTGGCTTGTTCCTTTACGCCGTTCCCCTCAGAGCCCGGTCGTGACGTCGATCGTCTGGCCCTCTTCGAGGGTCACGATCGCCTTTTTCACGTCCGAACGCTGGCCGCGCTGACCGCGGAACATCTTGGCCTTGCCCTTGGTGACGAGCGTGTTGACGCTCTTCACCTTGACCTCAAAGAGCTTCTCGACCGCTTCCTTGATCTGCGGCTTCGTCGCCTTCGGGGCCACCCGGAACACAACCTTGTTGAGCTCCGAGAGGTTCGTCGCCTTCTCGGTGATGACCGGGGAGACGATCACGTCGTAGTGGCGCGGATCAGCGCTCATTTGAATCGCGCCTCCAGCGCATCGACGGCGGCGCGGGTCAGCACGAGCTTCTCGCGGCGCAGGATGTCGTAGACGTTGATGCCCTGCACCGGCAGGACGTCGATCTGCGGCAGGTTGCGGGCCGCACGGGCGAAGTTCTGGTCGAGCTCGGCGCCGCCGATGATCAGGGCGTTCGAGAGCGACAGCTTGCCGAACCGCTCCTTGAGCGCCTTGGTCTTGCCCTCGTCGAGACGGGCATCGTCCATGACGATCAGCTCGGCGCTCTTGACCTTGGCCGAGAGAGCGTGGCGGAGCGCCAGCGCCCGGACCTTCTTGGGCAGGTCGTGGGCGTGCGAGCGGGTGACCGGACCGTGGGCGCGGGCGCCGCCGCGGAACTGCGGGGCCGAGGCCGCGCCGTGACGGGCGTTACCGGTGCCCTTCTGCTTGTACAGCTTCTTGGTCGTGCGGGCGATCTCGCCGCGCTGCTTGGTCTGGTGGGTACCAGCCTGGCGCTTGGCGAGCTGCCAGCGGACGCAGCGCTGCAGCAGGTCGGCGCGGGGCTCGAGGCCGAAGATGGCCTCGTCGAGCTCGACCGAGCCGGCCTCGCCGCCGTCGAGCGTGGTGATCTCGAACTTCATCACGCGTTCTCCTCGGTGGCCGGAGCCGCGGGAGCCTCGACCTGGGCCTCGCCGTTGGTCTCCTGCGGAGCAGCGGACTGCTCGCGGAACTTGCCCGGCATCGGCACGTCGGCCGGCAGCTTACGCTTCACGGCGTCACGGACGAAGATCCAGCCGCCGTCGACACCCGGGACCGAGCCCTCGACCAGGATCAGGCCGCGCTCGACGTCGGTGCGCACGACGCGCAGGTTCTGGGTCGTGACCCGCTCGACACCGAGGTGACCCGGCATCTTCTTGTTCTTGAAGGTCTTGCCCGGGTCCTGACGGCCGCCGGTCGAACCGATCGAACGGTGCGAGATCGACACGCCGTGGGTGGCGCGCAGACCGCCGAAGTTCCAGCGCTTCATGCCGCCGGCGAAACCCTTACCGGTGGTCGTGCCCGTCACGTCGACGAACTGACCCTCGAGGAAGTGGTCCGCGGTGATCTCGGCGCCGACCGGGATGATCGCATCCTCGGTCACGCGGAACTCGGCCAGCTTGCGCTTCGGCTCGACCTTCGCGACGGCGAAGTGGCCGCGCTGGGCCTTGGTGACGTTCTTGACCTTGGCCTTGCCGACACCCACCTGGAGCGCGACGTAGCCGTTCTTCTCGACCGTGCGGTGGGCGACCACCTGGCACTGATCGACCTTGAGCACCGTGACCGGAACATGCTCGCCGGCGTCCGTGAAGACGCGGGTCATGCCGACCTTCTGTGCAATGACTCCTGAGCGCATGGTTCTCCCCCGCGCAGCCTAGTGAAGCTCTAAGAACCCGCAGGTCCTCAGAGCTTGATCTCCACGTCGACGCCGGCGGCGAGGTCGAGCTTCATCAGCGCGTCCACGGTCTGGGGCGTCGGATCGACGATGTCGAGCACGCGCTTGTGCGTGCGCATCTCGAACTGCTCGCGCGACTTCTTGTCGATGTGGGGCGAGCGGTTGACGGTGAAGCGCTCGATCCGGGTCGGCAGCGGGATCGGCCCGCGGACCTGGGCCCCGGTCCGCTTCGCCGTCGAGACGATCTCGCGGGTCGACGAATCCAGGATGCGATGATCGAACGCCTTCAGGCGAATACGGATGTTCTGGCCGTTCATGTGATGTCTACCTCGCGACGGGATGGGGCGGGCACGAGGCCCGCCCCGTCACCTGTCCGCTCGTGGAAGCGCCTGGACGCTTACTCGGTGATGGAGGCGACGACGCCGGCGCCGACGGTGCGGCCGCCCTCGCGGATGGCGAAGCGCAGCTTCTCTTCCATCGCGATCGGAACGATCAGCGTCACGTCCATCGTCACGTTGTCGCCCGGCATCACCATCTCGGTGCCCTCGGGAAGCTGACACACGCCCGTCACGTCCGTCGTCCGGAAGTAGAACTGCGGACGGTAGTTGGTGAAGAACGGCGTGTGGCGGCCGCCCTCCTCCTTCGTCAGGATGTACGCCTCGGCCTTGAACTTCGTGTGCGGCTTCACCGAACCCGGCTTGCACACGACCTGGCCGCGCTCCACGTCCTCACGCTTCGTGCCGCGCAGCAGCACGCCGACGTTGTCACCCGCCTGGCCCTGGTCGAGCAGCTTGCGGAACATCTCGACGCCGGTCACCGTGGTGGTGGTGGTGGCGCGGATGCCGACGATCTCGACCGACTCGCCGACCTTCACGATCCCGCGCTCGACGCGACCCGTCACCACCGTGCCGCGGCCCGAGATCGAGAACACGTCCTCGATCGGCATCAGGAACGGCAGGTCGATCGGACGCTCGGGCTGCGGGATGTAGGCATCCACCGTCTTCATCAGCTCGAGGATCGCCTCGTGGCCGATCTTCGGCTCGCGGTTCTCCAGCGCGCACAAAGCCGAGCCCTTGGTGATCGGGATGTCGTCGCCCGGGAAGTCGTACTTCGAGAGCAGCTCGCGCACCTCGAGCTCGACCAGCTCCAGGAGCTCCGGGTCGTCGACCATGTCGACCTTGTTCATGAACACCACCAGCGCCGGAACGCCGACCTGGCGCGCCAGCAGGATGTGCTCGCGGGTCTGCGGCATCGGGCCGTCGGCCGCCGACACCACCAGGATCGCGCCGTCCATCTGCGCCGCGCCGGTGATCATGTTCTTCACGTAGTCGGCGTGCCCGGGGCAGTCGACGTGCGCGTAGTGCCGGTTCGGGGTCTCGTACTCGACGTGCGCCGTCGAGATCGTGATGCCGCGCGCCTTCTCCTCCGGCGCCTTGTCGATCTGGTCGTAGGCCGTGAACGTCGCGCCGCCCGACTCCGCCAGAACCTTCGTGATCGCCGCGGTCAGCGAGGTCTTGCCATGGTCAACGTGACCGATGGTGCCGATGTTGCAGTGCGGCTTCGTCCGCGAAAACTTTTCCTTGGCCATCGCCAAAACTCCGTCGATCGAATGCGTGCGGTTTAGTCTGGAAAGGTGCCCGCCGTGGCGGGCACCGAAGCTCGGAGCAGGCCCGATACCGGGCCCGACTCATCAAGCGTACTTGGCAACCACCTTCTCGGCCTCGCCGCGCGGGACCTCTTCGTAGTGGTCGAACTGCATCGTGAAGTTCGCGCGGCCCTGGGTGAAGGACCGCAGCTGGTTCACGTAACCGAACATGTTGGCGAGCGGCACCATCGCGTTGATGACGTTCGCGTTGCCGCGCATGTCCTGGCCCTGGATCTGGCCGCGGCGGGAGTTGAGGTCGCCGATGACCGAACCGGTATAGTCTTCCGGGGTCACGACCTCGACCTTCATCACCGGCTCGAGCAGAACCGAACCGCCCTTCTGCAGGGCCTCGCGGAGCGCCGCCCGGGAGGCGATCTCGAAGGCCAGCGCCGAGGAGTCGACCTCGTGGTAGGCGCCGTCGACCAGCTCCACCTTGATGTCGACCACCGGGAAGCCCGCCAGGATACCGGCGGTCAGCACGCTGTTGAGGCCCTTCTCGACGCCCGGGATGTACTCCTTGGGCACCGAGCCACCGATGATCTTCGACTCGAACGCGTAGCCGGCACCCGGCTCGTTCGGCTCGACCACGAACTTCACCCGCGCGAACTGGCCGGTACCACCGGTCTGCTTCTTGTGGGTGTAGTCGATCTCGGTGCGCTTGGTCAGCTTCTCCCGGTACGCGACCTGCGGCTGGCCGATATTGGCCTCGACCTTATAGGTGCGCTTCAGGATGTCGACCTTGATGTCCAGGTGGAGCTCGCCCATCCCCTTGAGAATGGTCTGGCCCGATTCCTGGTCCGTGGAGACGCGGAAGGACGGATCCTCGGCGGCGAGCTTCGAGAGCGCGATGCCGAGCTTCTCCTGGTCCGCCTTGGACTTGGGCTCGACGGCGATCTCGATGACCGGCTCCGGGAACTCCATCTTCTCGAGGATCACGGCCTTGGTCGGGTCGCACAGCGTGTCGCCGGTGCGGGTGTCCTTGAGACCCGCGAGCGCCACGATGTCACCGGCGAACGCCTCCTTGATGTCCTCGCGGTTGTTCGCGTGCATCAGGAGCATGCGGCCGACCCGCTCCTTCTTGTCGCGGGTCGAGTTGATGACGTTCGCGCCCGACTCGACCTTGCCCGAATACACGCGGCAGAAGGTGATCGTGCCGACGTGGGGATCGTCCATGATCTTGAAGGCGAGCATGGAGAAGGGATCGGAGTCGAGCGGACGCCGAACGACCTCTTCCTCGGTCTTGTAGTCGATGCCCTTGATCTCGCCGCGGTCGGCGGGAGACGGCAGGTAGTCGACTACGCCGTCGAGCAGGGGCTGCACGCCCTTGTTCTTGAACGCCGAACCGCACATCACCGGGTGGAAGGCGCGGCGCTGCACGGCGGTCCGCACCAGCTTGCGCATGGTGTCCTCGTCCGGCTCGGCGCCGTCGAGGTAGGCCGCCATGGCGTCGTCGTCCATCTCGACGCAGGCCTCGACGAGCTTGGTGCGGTACTCCGCAGCCTGGTCGGCGAGGTCGGCCGGGATCTCCTCCTCGGAGTAGTTGGCGCCGAGCGCCTCACCCGACCACACGATCGCCTTCATCTTGATCAGGTCGATCACGCCCTTGAAGGAGCTCTCGGCGCCGATCGGCAGCTGCAGGCAGACCGGCTTGCCGGCGACGCGGTCGATGATGTCCTCGACGCACTTAAAGAAGTCGGCGCCGATCTTGTCCATCTTGTTGACGAACACGATGCGCGGCACGTCGTACTTGTCGGCTTGGCGCCACACCGTCTCGGTCTGCGGCTCGACGCCCTGGTTGCCGTCGAGCACGCACACGGCGCCGTCGAGCACGCGGAGCGAGCGCTCGACCTCGATGGTGAAGTCGACGTGGCCGGGGGTGTCGATGATGTTCAGGCGCTTGTCGCGCCAGAAGCAGGTGGTCGCAGCCGAGGTGATCGTGATGCCACGCTCCTGCTCCTGCTCCATCCAGTCCATCGTAGCGGCGCCCTCATGGACCTCGCCGATCTTATGGGACTTGCCGGTGTAGTAGAGGATCCGCTCCGTCGTCGTGGTCTTGCCGGCATCGATGTGGGCCATGATGCCGAAGTTGCGGTAGTCCTCGATCGCGTGCGTGCGGGGCATCGGGGGGCTCCTGAAGAAGGGGGCCGCCGCACCAGACGGGCGGCGGCGAAGCAGCGGTTACCAGCGGTAGTGCGAGAAGGCGCGGTTGGCCTCGGCCATCCGGTGGGTGTCCTCGCGCTTCTTCACGGCGTTGCCGCGGTTGTTGGCGGCGTCGAGCAGCTCGGCCGACAGGCGCTCGACCATCGTGCGGTCGTTGCGCGAACGGGCGGCCTGGATCAGCCAGCGGATCGCCAGGGCCTGGCGGCGCTCGGTGCGGACCTCGACCGGGACCTGGTAGGTCGCGCCGCCGACGCGGCGGGACCGGACCTCGATCGCCGGGGCGACGTTGTCGAGCGCGGCGCGGAACACCTCGATCGGGTTCGCCTTGGCCCGGGCCTCGATGATGTCGAACGCGCCGTACACGATGTTCTCGGCGACCGACTTCTTGCCCTCGTACATCACCGAGTTCATGAACTTGGTGAGGACGATGTCGCCGTACTTGGCGTCGGGGATGATCTCGCGCTTCTCGGCGCTGTGGCGGCGGGACATCGCTCGCTCCGTCTTTAAGGTCTAAAAATCAACTGTTGTGTCCCAACGCAGGCCGCCTGGAGCCCTTATAGGCCGGCGACATCCTTGCGGGACAGGCGATCGTACTTACCGGTCGGCGTCTTACTTCGGACGCTTGGCGCCGTACTTCGAGCGACGCTGCTTGCGGTTCTTGACGCCCTGCGTGTCGAGCACGCCGCGCAGGATGTGGTAGCGCACGCCCGGAAGATCCTTCACGCGGCCGCCGCGGATCATCACCACGGAGTGCTCCTGAAGGTTGTGACCCTCGCCCGGGATGTAGCCGATGACCTCGAAGCCGTTGGTCAGGCGCACCTTGGCGACCTTACGAAGCGCCGAGTTCGGCTTCTTCGGGGTCGTGGTGTAGACGCGGGTGCAGACGCCGCGCTTCTGCGGGCAGGCATCGAGAGCCGGCACCTTGTTGCGGGCCTTCTGCGCCTTCCGCGGATTGGCGATCAGCTGGTTGATCGTCGGCATGCCATTCCTCTCGCAACGCATCGCCGTCCTGGCGACCGTCGTTTCGCAAAATCTCGTCTGAACGACCGTCGCTTCGTGATGAAGCGCAACGCAAATCGCGCCCCAGGCTGAAAACCAGCCTTTGGCGCGCCATGCGAGCAGAGGACCACCAGGGAACGAGCCCCAGCGATCATGCCGGTCTGACACGTGTCAGTCGCTTGAAGTTCGGTCGCGTTTAGGAGACTTGGATCGAGGCACGAGGGGCACGTCGATCAGCTGTCGCCTACGGCCAGCCGTTCAGTAGGTGGGGCTAATACGGTCTCGTCCCGCGGTCGTCAAGCGGAAACTTTCCCTTAAAGCTTGGCTGCTTACGCGAAAAGGCCGGCGCCCCCGGGGAGGGAGCGCCGGCCTTTGTCTTCTGGTCCGGCGGGCCGATGCGCCCGCCCGCAAGCCCCCTGCCCTACTCGGCGGCGGGAAGCTGCTCGGCGACCGCCGCGCCGCTCTCGGCCGACTTCTGGGCCATGATCAGGCCGTCGCGGCGGCGCGCGATCGACTTGATGTCGGCGATCATCGCGCCGGTTCCCGCCGGGATCAGCGAGCCGACGATGACGTTCTCCTTCAAGCCCTCGAGGTTGTCGACCTTGCCGTTGACCGCCGCCTCGGTGAGGACGCGGGTGGTCTCCTGGAACGAGGCCGCCGAGATGAACGAGCGGGTCTGCAGCGACGCCTTGGTGATGCCGAGCAGGACCGGGACACCCTGGATCGGCTTCTTGCCCTCGGCGAGCAGCTTCTCGTTGAACTCGGCCAGCTCCATCCGGTCGATCTGGTCGCCCGTCAGGATCTCGGAATCGCCGCCATCGGTGATCTCCACCTTCTGCAGCATCTGCCGGACGATGACCTCGATGTGCTTGTCGTTGATCGACACGCCCTGGAGCCGGTAGACCTCCTGGATCTCGTTGACGAGGTAGGCTGCGAGCTCCTCCACGCCCTTGATCGCCAGGATGTCGTGCGGCGCCGGGTTGCCGTCGACGATGAAGTCGCCGAGCTCGACCACGTCGCCGTCCTGCAGGTGGATGTGCTTGCCCTTCGGGATCAGGTACTCCACCGGCTCGGAGCCGTCATGCGGGGTCAGGCTCAGGCGGCGCTTGTTCTTGTAGTCGCGCCCGAACGAGATCGTTCCGGACTTCTCGGCGATGATCGCCGCGTCCTTCGGCCGGCGCGCCTCGAACAGCTCCGCCACCCGCGGCAGACCGCCGGTGATGTCGCGGGTCTTGGCGCTGTCGGTCGAGACGCGGGCGAGGATGTCGCCGGCCTTGACCCGGGTGCCCGGATCGACGCCGATGATCGCCTCGACCGGCAGGATCGAGCGGGCATCCGAACCGCGCGGGAGCTTCTGCACCCGGCCGTTCTGGTCGTGGATCGCGAGCGCCGGACGCAGGTCCGCCGTCCGCGCCGAGCCGCGCCAGTCGATGACGACGCGCTTGGCGATGCCGGTCGACTCGTCGGTCGTCTCGGTGATCGACTGGCCGTCGATCAGGTCCTCGTAGGCCACGATGCCGTCGATCTCGGTCAGGATCGGCCGGGTGTAGGGATCCCACTCGGCGATGCGCTGGCCGCGCTTGATCGCGTCACCCTCGTCGACCCGGACGCGGGCGCCGTATTGCAGGCGGTGGACCGCCCGCTCGGTGCCGTCCGGCCCCACGATCACCACCGCGACGTTGCGGCCGATGGCGACCAGGTCGCCGTCGGAGTTGCGCGCGAGACCGCGGTTGCGGATCCGCACCGTGCCCTCGAAGCTCGACTCGATGAAGGACGAGTCGGCGATCTGGGCCGCGCCGCCGATGTGGAAGGTGCGCATCGTGAGCTGGGTGCCCGGCTCGCCGATCGACTGCGCCGCGATGACGCCGACGGCCTCGCCCATGTTGACGGGCGTGCCGCGGGCGAGGTCGCGCCCGTAGCAGGTGGCGCAGACGCCGTTCCGGGTCGCGCAGACCAGGACCGAGCGGATCTTCACCTCCTGGATGCCGGCCTTGGTGATCGCCTCGAGGTGCTTCTCCTCGATGGTCTCACCCTTGGCGACGATGATCGAGCCGTCGTTGGCGACCAGGTCCTCGGCCGTGGCGCGGCCGAGGATGCGGGTCGCCAGCGAGGCCACGACCTGGCCGGCATCGATGATGGCGCGCATCCGGATGCCGTTCTCGGTGCCGCAATCGGTCTCGCGGATCACCGCGTCCTGCGCCACGTCGACGAGGCGGCGGGTCAGGTAGCCCGAGTTGGCGGTCTTGAGCGCGGTATCGGCGAGGCCCTTGCGGGCGCCGTGCGTCGAGTTGAAGTACTCGAGAACGTCGAGGCCTTCCTTGAAGTTCGAGATGATCGGGGTCTCGATGATCTCGCCCGAGGGCTTGGCCATCAGGCCGCGCATCGCCGCGAGCTGCTTCATCTGCGCCGGCGAGCCACGGGCACCCGAGTGGCTCATCATGTAGATCGAGTTGACCTGCTTGTCGGCGCCGTGCTCGTCCTTCTGCACGGACGAGATGCGGTTCATCATCTCGCCGGCGAGACGGTCGGAGCACTTGGCCCAGGCGTCCACGACCTTGTTGTACTTCTCGCCCTGGGTGATCAGGCCGTCCTGGTACTGCTGCTCGTAATCCTTCACGAGCGTGCGGGTCTCGTCGACGATCGACCACTTGTTGTCCGGCACCACCATGTCGTCCTTGCCGAACGAGATGCCGGCGCGGAAGGCGTGGATGAAGCCGAGACCCATGATGCGGTCGCAGAAGATCACCGACTCCTTCTGACCGCAATGGCGGTAGACGGTGTCGATCATCGCCGAGATCTCCTTCTTCGTCATCAGCTTGTTGACGACGTCGAAGGGGACGCGCTTGTGGCGTGGCAGCACGCTGGACAGGATCACCCGACCCGGCGTGGTGTCGTAGATCCGGCTGACCTCGTTGCCATCCGAATCGAGGCCGCGCCAGCGCCACTTGATCTTGGTGTGCAGCGTGACCGTGCGGGCCGCCAGCGCGTGCTCGAGCTCGCCGAAATCGCCGAAGACGCCCTTCATCGGGTTCTTCGGATCGTTCGGCTTGTGCTCACCGGGCGAACCGTCGGCGACGATCGACAGGTAGTAGAGGCCGAGCACGATGTCCTGCGACGGCACGATGATCGGCGCGCCGTTGGCCGGGTGCAGGATGTTGTTCGTCGACATCATCAGGACGCGCGCTTCCAGCTGCGCTTCCAGCGACAGCGGGACGTGCACGGCCATCTGGTCGCCGTCGAAGTCGGCGTTGAACGCGGCGCAGACCAGCGGATGCAGCTGGATCGCCTTGCCCTCGATCAGCTTCGGCTCGAAGGCCTGGATGCCGAGGCGGTGCAGCGTCGGCGCCCGGTTCAGCATCACGGGATGCTCGCGGATCACCTCGTCCAGGATGTCCCAGACCTCCGGCTTCTCCTTCTCGACGAGCTTCTTGGCCTGCTTCACCGTGGCCGAGAAGCCCTTGGCGTCGAGCCGCGCGTAGATGAACGGCTTGAACAGCTCGAGCGCCATCTTCTTCGGCAGCCCGCACTGGTGCAGCTTCAGCTCCGGGCCGACCACGATGACCGAGCGGCCGGAATAGTCGACGCGCTTGCCGAGCAGGTTCTGGCGGAACCGGCCCTGCTTGCCCTTCAGCATGTCGGCGAGCGACTTCAGCGGGCGCTTGTTGGCGCCCGTGATGACGCGGCCGCGGCGGCCGTTGTCGAACAGCGCGTCGACCGCCTCCTGCAGCATCCGCTTCTCGTTGCGGATGATGATGTCGGGCGCGCGCAGCTCGATCAGCCGCTTGAGGCGGTTGTTACGGTTGATGACGCGGCGGTAGAGGTCGTTGAGGTCCGAGGTCGCGAAGCGGCCGCCGTCGAGCGGGACGAGCGGGCGCAGGTCCGGCGGGATCACCGGCACGACGGTCAGGATCATCCATTCCGGCCGGTTGCCCGACATCTGGAACGCCTCGATGATCTTGAGGCGCTTCAGCAGCTTCTTGGGCTTCAGCTCGGAGGTGGTGGTGGCGATCTCCTCGCGCAGGTCGGCCGCGATCTTGTCGAGGTCGAGCTCCTGCAGGATGCGCCGGATCGCTTCCGCGCCGATCATGGCGGTGAAGCTGTCCTCGCCGTACTCCTCCTGCGCGCGCAGGTACTCCTCCTCGCTGAGGAGCTGACGCTCCTTCAGCGGGGTGAGGCCCGGCTCGATGGTGACGTAGGACTCGAAGTACAGGATGCGCTCGAGGTCCTTGAGCGCCATGTCGAGAAGCAAGCCGATGCGGCTCGGCAGCGACTTCAGGAACCAGATATGGGCGACGGGCGCCGCGAGCTCGATATGGCCCATGCGGTCGCGACGGACGCGCGCGAGGGTGACCTCGACGCCACACTTCTCGCAGATCACGCCCTTGTACTTCATGCGCTTGTACTTGCCGCACAAGCACTCGTAATCCTTGATCGGCCCGAAGATCCGGGCGCAGAACAAGCCGTCACGCTCGGGCTTGAACGTGCGATAGTTGATGGTCTCGGGCTTCTTGATCTCGCCGTAGGACCAGGACAGGATCTTCTCAGGCGACGAGATCGAGATCTTGATCTGGTCGAAGCTCTGAGGCTGAGCCTGCTGGTTGAAAAGATTCATGACCTCTTGGTTCATGATCTGCTCCTTGGCTGACGGGGCGCCGCGAAGGGCCGAGCCGGGGCCGCCGTCTGATGAAACGGGTTTCGGCGGCTGGGGCCCTGGTGGATGAGGGCCCCGCCGCCGTCGTCAGTCGATTGAGGCGGAAGGGGCCTACTCGGCCGCCTCCGGAGGCGCCTCGAGCTGGTCGTTCGCCGCGCGCTTGGAGGACAGCAGCTCGACGTTGAGGCCGAGCGACCGCATCTCCTTCACCAGCACGTTGAAGCTCTCCGGGATGCCCGCCTCGAAGGTGTCGTCGCCGCGCACGATGGCCTCGTAGACCTTGGTGCGGCCGGCGACGTCGTCGGACTTCACCGTCAGCATCTCCTGCAGCGTGTAGGCGGCGCCGTAGGCTTCCAGCGCCCACACCTCCATCTCGCCGAAGCGCTGGCCGCCGAACTGCGCCTTGCCGCCCAGCGGCTGCTGGGTGACGAGCGAGTACGGGCCGATCGAGCGCGCGTGGATCTTGTCGTCCACCAGGTGGTGCAGCTTCAGCATGTAGATGTAGCCGACCGTGACCTTGCGGTCGAAGGGCTCGCCGGTGCGCCCGTCGTAGAGCGTCGACTGGCCCGAGCGGTCGAGACCCGCCATCTCCAGCATGGTCTCGATGTCGGCTTCCTTGGCGCCGTTGAACACCGGGGTGGCCATCGGGACGCCGCGGCGCAGGTTGTTGCCGACCTCGGCGAGATCCTGGTCGGTCAGGCCGGCCAGCTCGGACTCGCTGTAGATCGCCTTCATCCGCTCGCGTAGGGGCTCGATGTCGTGGGTGCGCAAGTAAGCATCCACGGCCTGGGACACCTGCCGGCCGAGGCCCGCGGCGGCCCAGCCCAGATGGGTCTCGAGGATCTGGCCGACATTCATCCGGCTCGGCACGCCGAGCGGGTTGAGCACGATGTCGGCGTGCGTGCCGTCCTCCAGGAACGGCATGTCCTCGATCGGGACGATGCGCGACACGACACCCTTGTTGCCGTGCCGGCCCGCCATCTTGTCGCCGGGCTGGATCTTGCGCTTCACCGCCACGAAGACCTTGACCATCTTCATGACGCCGGGGGGCAGCTCGTCGCCGCGCTGCAGCTTCTCGACCTTGTCGAGGAAGCGCTGCTCGAGGCGCTTCTTCGACTCGTCGTACTGCTTCTGCATCGCCTCCATCTCGGTCATGAGACGGTCTTCGACGACGGCGAATTGCCACCACTGCGAGCGGGGGTAATCCGCCAGCAGCTCACGGGTCAGCAGGGTCTCCTTCTTGAAGCCTTTCGGCCCGGCGACCGGCGACTGGCCGACCAGGAGATCGCCCAGACGCGCATAGGTGTTGCGGTCGAGGATCGCCTGCTCGTCGTCGCGGTCCTTGGCGAGACGCTCGATCTCCTCGCGCTCGATCGCTTGCGCGCGCTCGTCCTTGTCGACGCCGTGGCGGTTGAACACCCGGACCTCGACGATCGTGCCGGTGACGCCCGGCGGCACCCGCAGCGAGGTGTCGCGCACGTCCGAGGCCTTCTCGCCGAAGATGGCGCGGAGGAGCTTCTCCTCGGGCGTCATCGGGCTCTCGCCCTTCGGGGTGATCTTGCCGACCAGGATGTCGCCCGCGTGGACCTCGGCACCGATATAGACGATGCCGGCTTCGTCGAGGTTCTTGAGCGCCTCTTCCGAGACGTTCGGGATGTCGCGGGTGATTTCCTCCGGACCCAGCTTGGTGTCGCGGGCCATCACCTCGAATTCCTCGATGTGGATCGAGGTAAACACGTCATCCTTCACGATCCGCTCGGAGAGCAGGATCGAGTCCTCGAAGTTGTAGCCGTTCCACGGCATGAACGCGACGAGCACGTTGCGGCCGAGCGCCAGCTCGCCGAACTCGGTCGAGGGACCGTCGGCGATGATGTCGCCCTTCTTCACCACGTCGCCGACGCGGACGAGCGGCTTCTGGGTGATGCAGGTCGACTGGTTCGAGCGCTGGAACTTCTGCAGCCGGTAGATGTCGACGCCGGGCTTCGAGGCGTCGGCCTCGTCGGTGGCGCGGATGACGATACGGGTCGCATCGACCTGGTCGATGATGCCCGCGCGCCGGGCGCCGATGGCGGCCCCCGAATCGCGCGCCACCACCGCTTCCATGCCGGTGCCGACGAAGGGCGCGTCGGCGCGAACCAGCGGCACCGCCTGGCGCTGCATGTTCGAGCCCATCAGCGCGCGGTTGGCGTCGTCGTTCTCGAGGAACGGGATCAGCGCCGCGGCGACCGACACGAGCTGCTTCGGGCTCACGTCCATCAGGTCGACCCGCTCGGGGCCGACGACGATCACCTCGCCCGCCCGCCGGCAGACCACGAGGTCCTCCGTGAGCTTGCGGTTCTCGTCCATCTGCGCGTTGGCCTGGGCGACGTGGTACTTCGCCTCCTCCATGGCGGACAGGTAGGCGACCTCGTCGGTGACCACGCCGTCGCGCACGCGGCGGAACGGGGTCTCGATGAAGCCGTACTTGTTGACGCGCGCGAAGGTGGCGAGCGAGTTGATCAGGCCGATGTTGGGGCCTTCCGGCGTCTCGATCGGGCAGATCCGGCCATAGTGGGTCGGGTGCACGTCGCGCACCTCGAAGCCGGCGCGCTCGCGGGTCAGACCGCCCGGGCCGAGCGCCGAGAGACGACGCTTGTGCGTCACCTCGGAGAGCGGGTTGGTCTGGTCCATGAACTGCGACAGCTGCGACGAGCCGAAGAACTCGCGCACCGCGGCCGCCGCGGGCTTCGCGTTGATCAGGTCCTGCGGCATCACGGTGTCGATGTCGACCGACGACATCCGCTCCTTGATGGCGCGCTCCATGCGAAGCAGGCCCAGCCGGTACTGGTTCTCCATCAGCTCGCCGACCGAGCGCACCCGGCGGTTGCCGAGATGGTCGATGTCGTCGATCTCGCCCTTGCCGTCGCGCAGATCCACCAGGGCCTTGACGACCGCCAGCATGTCCTCGCGCCGCAGCGTCCGCACGGTGTCGGCCGCGTCGAGGTCGAGGCGCATGTTCATCTTCACCCGGCCGACGGCCGAGAGGTCGTAGCGCTCCGCGTCGAAGAACAGCGAGTGGAACATCGCCTCGGCGGTCTCGAGCGTCGGCGGCTCGCCCGGGCGCATCACCCGGTAGATGTCGAACAGCGCGCCCTCGCGGGCCGAGTTCTTGTCGACCGCCAGCGTGTTGCGGATGTAGGGGCCGATGTTGACGTGGTCGATGTCGAGGACCGGGATCTCCTCGATGCCGACATCGGTCAGGCCCTTGAGGACCTTCTCGCTGATCTCGTCGCCGGCCTCGGCGTAGATCTCGCCGGTCTTGTAGTTGACCATGTCCTCGGCGATGTACTGGCCGATCAGGTCCTCGTCGGTGGCGCGCAGCGCCTTCACGCCCTTCTCGGCGATCTGGCGGGCGTTGCGGGCGGTCAGCTTCTTGCCGGCCTCCAGCACCACCTCGCCCGAATCGGCGTCGATCAGGTCGGCCGAGGCCTTGAAGCCCTTCAGCCGCTCGGCATCGTAAGGCACGCGCCAATCGTGCCCGTCACGCACGTAGGTGACGCGGTTGTAGAAGGTCGACAGGATCTCCTCGCCGTCGAGGCCGAGCGCGAAGAGCAGCGAGGTGACGGGGATCTTGCGCTTGCGGTCGATGCGCGCGTGCACGATGTCCTTGGCGTCGAACTCGACGTCGAGCCAGGAGCCGCGATACGGGATGATGCGCGCCGCGAACAGGAGCTTGCCCGAGGAGTGGGTCTTGCCCTTGTCGTGGTCGAAGAACACGCCCGGCGAGCGGTGCATCTGCGAGACGATGACGCGCTCGGTGCCGTTGACGATGAAGGTGCCGTTCTCCGTCATCAGGGGCATGTCGCCCATGTAGACGTCCTGCTCCTTGATGTCCTTGACCGACTTGGCGCCGGTATCGGGATCGACATCGAACACGATCAGCCGCAGGGTCACCTTCAGCGGGGCGGCGAAGGTGATGCCGCGCTGGCGGCACTCGTCGACGTCGTATTTCGGCTGCTCGAACGTGTACTTGACGAACTCGAGAAGCGCGGTCGAGGAGAAGTCGGAGATCGGGAAGACGGACTTGAAGACCGATTGCAGGCCCTCGTCGGCGCGCCCGCCTTCGGGCTCGTCCACCATCAGGAACTGGTCGTATGACGCCTTCTGGACCTCGATGAGGTTCGGCATCTCGGCGACTTCCCGAATCTTGCCGAAGAATTTGCGAATGCGCTTGCGACCGACCAGCGTGTTGGCCATGGGTTGACCTCGCTCCTCATCCACCGCTTATACGGCCCCGGTGGGACGCCGGCCGAATCGAGCCCGCATCAGACCTGCCGTGACCGTGCGGACCGCCCGTGCACCGGCCGCCCGCATCCCTTGAAAACCTATATGGTGATCCGAACCCCGGATCCCGAGGGGGGCGCCAAGTGTCCCTCACAAAACTCCAGACTGGCGTCGTGGCTCGCTTCGGCCATGTCGGCGCAGCGGGAGTTTTGTGAGAAGCACCTGAAGCGACCATAGCCCGCGAGCGCGAGGCCCGCGGGCTGGTGGCCCCGGACCGGCCTGAGACCGGTCCGGAGCGCGCGGCGGGCCGGGCGGCCCGCCACCGTCTTACTTGAGCTCGACCTTGGCGCCGGCCTTCTCGAGCTGGGCCTTGAGCTTGGCGGCGTCGTCCTTGGACACGCCCTCCTTGATCGGCTTCGGAGCGCCCTCGACCAGGTCCTTGGCCTCCTTAAGGCCGAGGCCGGTGATCGCGCGGACCTCCTTGATGACCTCGATCTTCTTGTCGCCGGCCGAGGCCAGGACAACGGTGAACTCGGTCTGCTCCTCGACGGGGGCGGCAGCGGCACCACCGGCCGGGCCGGCGGCGACGGCGACGGCGGCAGCCGCCGAGACGCCCCACTTCTCCTCGAGCATCTTCGCGAGCTCGGCAGCCTCGAGAACGGTCAGCGAGGACAGGTCGTCGACGAGCTTGGCAAGGTCAGCCATTTTTCACTTCCTGATGTTGTCGATTTGAACGGTTTGGTCTCGAACAGCCCGTCAGGCCGCTTCGTCGGTCTGGGCGTCGCCGGTCTTGGCATAGGCCCCGAACACGCGCGCGAGCTTGGCAGCCGGCGCGTTGACGACCTGGGCGATCTTGGTCGCGGGAGCCTGGACCAGGCCCACGATCTTGGCGCGCAGTTCGTCGAGGGACGGCAGCGAGGCCAGGGCCTTCACGCCGTCCGGGTTCAGGGCGGTCGTCCCCATGGCTCCGCCGAGGATGACCAGCTTCTCGTTGGCCTTGGCGAAGTCCACCGCCACCTTGGCGGCCGCGACCGGATCGCTCGAATAGGCGAGCAGGGTCGGGCCCTTCAGGAGGGGCTGAATGGAGGCGACGTCCGTGCCTTCGAGAGCGATGTTGGCGAGGCGGTTCTTCGCGACCTTCACGGTGGCGCCGGCCTGCTTCATCTGCGAGCGCAGCTTCTGCATGTCGGCGACCGTGAGGCCCTTGTAGTGGGCCACGACGACGACGGAGGTGCTGGTGAACACCCCGTTGAGCGTCGAGACGAGATCAGCTTTTGCTGCTCTGTCCACCTTGGCTCTCTCCGGTTGGCGGAACCCGGATGGGCCCCGCCGGTTGCAGTTGCCGCCCAGGATGAGCCGGGGCCTTCACAGGAAGACCGCGGCGTCCCGAACGACGCTTTCACGGCCCTGCCCCCGATGCCAAGGACCGTGCGGTCCCTCGCCTCGGGCGAGATGGTTCAAACCGACGCCCCGCTCGGCCCGGGTAAGGCCAGGGGGCGGTGAAACTCGGTCTTCCCCGTCTGTGCAGGCTTTGCGGTTTAAGCCGGCGGATGCCGGCGCCTGCAGTCTCGGACAGGACATGGCCGGACGGGGCGCGAGGGGTTTCCCCCTGAGCCCTTCCGGCCACTTTGGTCACCCGGTCGCCCGGGGACCTCTCTCCAGGACCGGCCTGTCGGCCGAATCCTTTCGATCTCGGAAACGTGGAGCCGGGTCTATAGCGGCGTGCAAACGCCTTGCCAAGGGCCCCGGCAAGGGAAATTTCGCCCGGTGCGGGGAAATTCGGTCGCAGGGTCTGATTTCCCGTCAGACCCTCCGGCTCATGCCGCCTGCCGGGCCCCTCCCCTTGCGGCGGCCTCCGCCTTGGCTTTGTCCTGCGCTGCGTAGAACGAGGCGTTGTGCTCGCCGCGCAGGGCCTCGCGGGTGAAGCGGATCAGGTGGTGGGCGACGAAGCCCATGTTGAACACCGCCTCGATCTGTCCGCGCTTGAGGGCGTAGGCCGCCGCGCGCCAGAACGGCTTGCGGTAATCGGAGAACAGGCCGACCCGGGTGACGATGTTGAAGCCGAGGATCAGGCCGCGGCGCAGGTTGGTCAGCGTCAGCTTGCCCGATGTCGGCGTGGTGATCCGGTTCGGGTAGGTGACGTCGCATTGGCGCTTGAAGCGCTCGAACAGCTGCTCGGGCGAGTAGGCATGGGCGATGGCCCGGCGCCAGGATCCCACCACGTCGTCGTGCGGCCGCTTGAAGAGCACGTTCGATTCGAGGCTGGCATCGTGGACGAGCCGGCCCTCTTTCTCCAGCCGGTCCCAGAGCGGGGTCTTGGGCAGGGCCTGGAGCAGGTTGATGGTGAGGACCGGGATCGCCGAGCGGTCGATGAAGTCGATCAGGTTCTGCTCGGACTTGTCGGTGTCGGTGTCGAGGCCGAGGATGATGCCGGAGGTCACCTCCAGCCCGTAGGAGTTCAGGGTCTCGATCGCCTCGTACATCGGCACGGCGGCGTTGTGGGTCTTGTCGATGCCCTTGAGCGCGTCGGCCTCCGGGGTCTCGATGCCGACGAACACCGTCATGAAGTTGGCCTGGCGCATCAGCTCGAGGATCTCGGGCTGCTTGGCCATGTTCAGCGTCGCCTCGCAGGCGAACTGGAGGGGAAAGTTGTTCCGCTTCTGCCACTCCACCAGGTGGGGCAGCATCTCGCGGGTTGCCTTGCGGTTGCCGATGAAGTTGTCGTCGACGAAGTAGACCACCGCCGGATGCGCCGGCTGCGCCACGATGGCGTCGAGCTCGGCGCAGAGCTGCTCGGGGGTCTTCAGCCGCGGCTGGCGGCCGTAGAGCTGCGGGATGTCGCAGAACTCGCAGCGATACGGGCAGCCCGACGAGAATTGCAGCGAGCCGATCAGGTAGCGCTTGAGCGGCACCCGCTCGTAGGCCGGGGCCGGGAAATCGGACAGGGCGAGCCGGTCGGCGGTCTCGAAGCGCTCGGGCTCGGCCGGCACCGCCACGGTCTCGTCGAGGCGCCGGATCAGCCTGTCGGTGGCGTCGCCGATCTCGCCGAGATGGAGGTAGTCGAAATCCGGGTACTTCTCCGGCGCGCCGGAGACCGAGGGGCCCCCTAAGACCGCGACCTTGCCGGCGGCATGCGCCCGGCGGCCGATCTCGTGGATCTGGCCTTCCTGGATGTGCATGCCCGACACGAAGACTGCGTCGGCCCAGGCGAAGTCGTCGGGACTGGCCCGAGCGATGTTCTCGTCGATGAACCTCACCTCCCATGCCTGCGGCATGTAGGCGGCGATCACCAGGAGCCCCTGCGGCGGCATGAAGGCCTTGACGCCGCCCATCAGCGGATAGGCGTGCGAGAAGGTGCCGAACGAGGGCGTGTAGGCGGGGAAGACGCAGAGGATGCGTCGCGAGGAGGAGACCGGGACGGTGCTGCGCATGGCACCGTATCTAGCACAGCGGCGCCGGAAGGCTGCCCCGCCGCGTCAGGTTTTCGCCGCGTCGCGGCACGCGACGGAGGGCCGCGATGCCGCAGCGACAGGGGCCGTGGGCTCCCTCAAACGCGAAGCGCCCGGTCCGTTGCCGGACCGGGCGCCTCATGTCGTGATGCGACAGTCGCGTCGGCGTCAGGCGCCGGCGGCGACCAGCACGCTCGACGGGTCCACCTTCACGCCCGGGCCCATCGTCGAGGAGACGGCGATGCGCTGGATGTAGGTGCCCTTGGCGCCGGCGGGCTTCGCCTTGGCCACGGCATCCGCGAAGGCGCGGATGTTCTCGACGATCTTCTGCTCGTCGAACGAGACCTTGCCGATGCCGGCGTGGACGATGCCCGCCTTCTCGACGCGGAACTCGACCGAGCCGCCCTTGGCGCCGGCGACGGCGCCCTTCACGTCCATGGTGACGGTGCCGACCTTCGGGTTCGGCATCAGGCCGCGCGGGCCGAGCACCTTACCGAGGCGGCCGACCAGCGGCATCATGTCCGGGGTGGCGATGCAGCGATCGAAGTCGATCGTGCCGCCCTGGATCGTCTCGAGCAGGTCCTCGGCGCCGACGATGTCGGCACCGGCGGCCCGCGCCTCGTCGGCCTTCGGGCCACGGGCGAACACCGCCACCCGCACGGTCCGGCCGGAGCCGTTCGGCAGGTTGCAGACGCCGCGGACCATCTGGTCGGCGTGGCGGGGGTCGACGCCGAGATTCATCGAGACCTCGAAGGTCTCGTCGAACTTGGCGGTGGACCGCTCCTTGATCAGCTTCACCGCGTCGGCGAGCGGATAGAGCTTGGTGACCTCGATGCCCTCGCGGGCGGAGCGGATGCGCTTGCCTGTCTTAGCCATGTCGCCCTCCCCTTACGCGGTGATCTCGAGACCCATGGCGCGGGCGGAGCCGCGGATCATGGCGACGGCGGAATCGACCGAATCGCAGTTCAGGTCGGGCATCTTCTTCTCGGCGATCTCGCGGATCTGCGCCTCGGAGACCTTGCCGGCGGGCGCGCCCTTGCCGGGGGTCTTCGAGCCGGAGGCCGGCTTCTTGCCGATCTTCAGGCCGGCGGCCTTCTTCAGGAAGAAGGAGACCGGGGGCTGCTTCATCTCGAAGGTGAAGGAGCGGTCCTGATACGCGGTGATGATCACCGGGATCGGGGTGCCCTTCTCGATCTGCGCGGTCTTCGCGTTGAAGGCCTTGCAGAATTCCATGATGTTGAGGCCGCGCTGACCGAGCGCGGGGCCGATCGGCGGCGACGGATTGGCGGCGCCGGCCGGGACCTGAAGCTTCACGTAGCCCGTGATCTTCTTCGCCATGGGACTGCTCCCAGAGTAGCCCTATCGATTGAGGGCGGTTGCAGGTCGCGGTGCGGCCCGGACTCCCGGAGGCGTATCCGGGCGGGCCTTCCGCGGGTGAGGGGCGGTTCCTTGCGGGGGACGCGATTCCGGGGCGTGATGCCACGCCCCGGGCGACTCCCGAAAGATACCGCCGGTGACGATCAGAGCTTCTCGACCTGACCGTATTCGAGTTCGACCGGGGTCGCCCGGCCGAAGATGGAGACCGCCACCTTGAGGCGGGAGCGGCTCTCGTCGACTTCCTCGACGATGCCGTTGAAGGAGGCGAAGGGGCCGTCCGCGACGCGGACCTGCTCGCCGACCTCGTAGGCGATCGAGGCCTTCGGGCGCTCGGTGCCTTCCTGGACCTGGCCCTTGATGCGCTCGGCCTCGGCATCCGGGATCGGCACCGGCTTCGACTTGTCGGCGCCGAGGAAGCCCGTGACCTTCGGGGTGTTCTTGATGAGGTGGTAGACCTCGTCGGTGAGGTCGCACTTCACCAGCACGTAGCCGGGGAAGAACTTGCGCTCGGCATCGACCTTGCGGCCGCGACGCACCTCCACGACCTTCTCGGTCGGGACCATGACCTCGTCGAACTTCTCCGTCAGGCCGCGCTGCGCCGCCTGGTCCTTGATCGACTGCGCGACCTTGTTCTCGAAGTTCGAATAGGCGTGGACGATGTACCAGCGCTTCGACACGGCGTTCACTCCAGTCCGGCGGCGGCCCCGTCGCGGGCCGGCATCTGCCGGGTCATCTCTGCTCGATCAGGCCCCGATGCCCAGCACCAGCGTCACCGCGTAGCGCAGCACCTGGTCGACGACGGTGAAGAACACGCTCGCCACCACCACCATGACGAACACCATCAGGGTGGTGACCAGGGTCTCCTTGCGGGTCGGCCAGGTGACCTTCCGGCCCTCGTCGCGCACCTGCTGGAGGAACTCGAACGGACCCACGCGCTTCTGCGCCGGACGCGTGGGCGGCGTCGGCGAAGCGCCGCCGCGGGCCGGCGGGGTGCTGCGGGAGGCGTTGCGCCCGAGGTCCATCTTCTTCGTCGCTTCGTTCGATGCCATGGCTCGGACAACCGATGCGCTCGAAACCAACGGCGGCCAAGCGAGCCTGAAGGATCACCCCGGCCCGCACTGCCGCCTGTTCGATCTGGGATGGGCGCAGCGTCTAGCGCAGTTGCCTGCACTTGTCGACTGTCCCGGACGGATTGTTATTCGGAGATCTGCCGGTGATGGCGGAGGCTCCGGTCGGCTCGCGGTCCTTGGCAGGAGTGGAGGGACTCGAACCCCCAACCCCCGGTTTTGGAGACCGGTGCTCTGACCAGTTGAGCTACACTCCTGCAGCGCCGCGGCGCGACCGCTCTGTAGCCGGATCTCCGGCCCGGATGCAAGCGGAATGTCGCGACAGGATGCGACATCGGCGCGATCGCCCGGCGCGTGGCCGCGACCGCGCCCGGCTCCGTCGCCTTGCAGGGCATCCCAGGTGCCCTGACAGCCCGAGCAGGCTCGGCAGGGCCTCACCGGCCGGGATTCCGCAGCACCGGCCTCCCCGGGACGACCCCGTCCTCAAATGCCCACGCGGTGGGCCTCGAAGGCGGGCTCCGGGGTGAAGTGCCGAGAGCCGGATCGCATTCCAGCCACGAAAAAGGGCGGGCGCCCGTTCAGGCACCCGCCCCTTCGCTTCGGCGCCCGGGGCCGCCTCGCGGCCCCGGGCCCGTCGACTTACTCGGTGATGGAGGCGACGACGCCGGCGCCGACGGTGCGGCCGCCCTCACGGATGGCGAAGCGCAGCTTCTCTTCCATCGCGATCGGAACGATCAGCGTCACGTCCATCGTCACGTTGTCGCCCGGCATCACCATCTCGGTGCCCTCGGGAAGCTGGCACACGCCCGTCACGTCCGTCGTCCGGAAGTAGAACTGCGGACGGTAGTTGGTGAAGAACGGCGTGTGGCGGCCGCCCTCCTCCTTCGTCAGGATGTACGCCTCGGCCTTGAACTTCGTGTGCGGCTTCACCGAACCCGGCTTGCACACGACCTGGCCGCGCTCCACGTCCTCGCGCTTCGTGCCGCGCAGCAGCACGCCGACGTTGTCGCCCGCCTGGCCCTGGTCGAGCAGCTTGCGGAACATCTCGACGCCGGTCACCGTCGTCGTCGTCGTCGCGCGGATGCCGACGATCTCCACCGACTCGCCGACCTTGACGATCCCGCGCTCGACGCGGCCCGTGACCACCGTGCCGCGGCCCGAGATCGAGAACACGTCCTCGATCGGCATCAGGAACGGCAGGTCGATCGGACGCTCGGGCTGCGGGATGTAGGCGTCGACCGTCTTCATCAGCTCGAGGATCGCCTCGTGGCCGATCTTCGGCTCGCGGTTCTCCAGCGCGCACAAAGCCGAGCCCTTGGTGATCGGGATGTCGTCGCCCGGGAAGTCGTACTTCGAGAGCAGCTCGCGCACCTCGAGCTCGACCAGCTCCAGGAGCTCCGGGTCGTCGACCATGTCGACCTTGTTCATGAACACCACCAGCGCCGGAACGCCGACCTGGCGCGCCAGCAGGATGTGCTCGCGGGTCTGCGGCATCGGGCCGTCGGCCGCCGACACCACCAGGATCGCGCCGTCCATCTGCGCGGCACCGGTGATCATGTTCTTCACGTAGTCGGCGTGCCCGGGGCAGTCGACGTGCGCGTAGTGACGGTTCGGGGTCTCGTACTCGACATGCGCCGTCGAGATCGTGATGCCGCGCGCCTTCTCCTCCGGCGCCTTGTCGATCTGGTCGTAGGCCGTGAACGTCGCGCCGCCCGACTCCGCCAGAACCTTCGTGATCGCCGCGGTCAGCGAGGTCTTGCCATGGTCAACGTGACCGATGGTGCCGATGTTGCAGTGCGGCTTCGTCCGCGAAAACTTTTCCTTGGCCATATCCCTCACCTGCGGCAAGCCCGCCCACGACGTCCAGCCGGGCGGAAGGCGCGGCCCGCTTAGAGGGTTAGCGCCGGTTGATCAAGTCCGGCATCGTCTCAGGGTGTCCCGGCGACGCGCCGGCGGCCGACGCTGCGGGCATAGGCCTCCGCCGTCTCGCGCTCGTGGTCGGAGAGCAGCTGCTCGACCGCACCGACGAGGTCCGGCGCCTCCGTGAAGCCCGCGGCGACGAGGGCCACGGCCTTCGCCCGCGCGGCGTCGCGCTTGGCCGGCAGGCAGATGTGCTGGGCCCGCACGGCGAAATGCTCCGGCGTCTCGTGACGGACCCGCGCCGCGGCGGATTCCCGCGCCAGGCAGCCCTTCAGCCGCGCGATCGCCGCCGCCTCGCGGGCCGGCCGCGCCACCTCGATGGCGTGGGATTCCGTGACGTGGCTCGACCCCGACAGGGCGATGAGCAGGAGCGGCATCACGGCGCGCATGGCGAGGTCCCGGGGCGTTTGTTCCTGATATGTTCCATACCACCACTGATTCCCTGCTGCCAAGGTAACCGGGGGACGGGATGGGGACAACGCGGTCCGGCCCCCATCCGAGGTGGTGGGAACCGGGCCGGGGGTCAGGCGGTCAGGCCGCTTCCGGGGCCTTGCGGCTCTCGAGGAAGGCCGCGTGCTCCTCGGCGAGCGCCCCCGACAGGGCACGGGCGATCAGCGCGCGGGTCTCCTCGACGCCATAGAGCGCGACGAAGGAGCCGAAGCGCGGGCCCCGGGCCTCCCCGAGCAGGATGCCGTAGAGCGTGGTGAACCAGGTCTGCGACACGCCCGGCCGCCCGTCCGGGCTCTTCGACTTGCCCGACAGGTCCGGGAAGTGGCGCCGCCCGACCTCGTAGACCGCCGCCTGCAGCGCCTCCGGATCGGTGGAGCCTCCTTGCGTGGCGAGCGTGTCGGAGAGGTCAGCCAAGGCCGCCGCCTCCTCCGCGCTCGGAGCCCGGTAGGTCTTGGCCGGACGCACGAAATCGCGGAAGTAGCGCACGGCGTGGTGGACCAGCCGGTCGAGGCGCGGATGCGTCTCGGGCGAGGCCTCGGGGGCGTAGCGGCGGATGAAGCCCCAGAGCACCGCCGGATCCTCGGTATTGGCCACCGCCACGAGGTTGAGCAGCATCGCGAACGGGATCGCCCCGCCATTCCCCACCCGCTCCGCTTCCGGCGGCGCGCCGGCGTGCAGGTGCCAGACCGGGTTGCCGAGCTTCAGCTTCGCGTCCTGGCCCGGGAACTTGTCGAGGAACGACAGGTAGTCGTCGACGTGACGCGGGATGACGTCGAAATGCAGCCGCTTGGCCTCCCGCGGCTTGTTGTACATGAAGAGCGCCAGGCTCTCGGGCGTGCCGTAGGCCAGCCACTCGTCGATGGTGAGGCCGTTGCCCTTCGACTTCGAGATCTTCTGCCCCTTCTCGTCGAGGAACAGCTCGTAATTGAAGCCCTCCGGCGGCTCGGCACCGAGCGCCCGGGCGATCTGCCCGGACAGCTTGACCGAATCGATCAGATCCTTGCCGGCCATCTCGTAATCGACGCCGAGCGCGACCCAGCGCATCGCCCAGTCGGGCTTCCATTGCAGCTTGGCGTGGCCCCCCGTCACCGGGGTCTCGTAGGCCTCGCCCGTGGCGGGATCGCGCCACACGATGGTGCCGGACGAGACCTTCACCTCGTCGATCGGCACCTGCATCACATGGCCGGTGACCGGGTGGAGCGGCAGGAACGGCGAGTAGGAGGCCGAGCGCTCGGCGCGCAAGGACGGCAGCATCACCGCCATCACGGCGTCGTAGCGCTCGAGCACCCGCAGCAGGGTCGCGTCGAACCGGCCCGAGCGGTAGCACTCGGTCGCGGACAGGAATTCGTAGTCGAAGCCGAACTTGTCGAGGAAGCGGCGCAGTTCGGCGTTGTTGTGAGCGCCGAAGCTGTCATGGGTGCCGAACGGGTCCGGCACCGCGGTGAGCGGCTTGTTGAGGTTGTCGGCCAGCAGCGCCTTGTTCGGCACGTTCTCCGGCACCTTGCGCAACCCGTCCATGTCGTCCGAGAAGGCGACGAGGCGGGTGGGCACGCTGTCGTTGGTCAGCGTCCGAAAGGCCTGGCGCACCATCGAGGTGCGGGCGACCTCGCCGAAGGTACCGATATGCGGCAGGCCCGAGGGGCCGTAGCCGGTCTCGAACAGCACCTCGCCTTTGCCCGTCCGCTCCAGCCGGGCGACGAGCTTGCGCGCCTCCTCGAAGGGCCAGGCGGACGCGGAGGCGGCGGCCTCCGCCAGGGCGGGATCGATGCTGAATGCGGACATGGCGAGGGGGTTTTCGGCCTGTGAGGCCGCGGGCGCGGCCTTCGGTTGAGCGTTTCGGGAGCCCGGCACCCTATGGGCCGCGCTCCCGAGGGTCAACGCGAGGCGATCCGCTCAGGCGTGAGCGGGTTCGCGCCGATCCGCCGCGGCCCGCTGCGGCTCGTTCATGATGTCGGCCAGGATCTCGTAGGAGCGCAGGCGCGCCCGGTGGTCGTGGATCGCGGCGGCCACCATCAGCTCGTCGGCCCCCGTGCGGGCCGCGATCGCCGCGAGGCCCTGGCGCACCGTCTCGGGCGAGCCGACCACCGAGCAGGCCAGCATGCCCGAGGCCTGCAGCTTCTCGTGGCCCGACCAGTAGGTCTCGATGTCGTCGATCGGCGCCGGCAGCTGGCCGCGGGTGCCGCGGAAGATGTTGGTGAAGGCCTGCTGCGCCGAGGTGAACAGCCGCCGCGCCTCCCCGTCCGTCTCGGCCGCGATCACGTTGACGCCGACCATCGCGTGGGGCTTGGCCAGCTGGCCCGAGGGCTCGAAGCGGGCGCGGTAGACCTCGAGCGCCTGCATCAGGGCGTCGGGGGCGAAATGCGACGCGAAGGCGTAGGGCAGGCCGAGCATCGCGGCGAGCTGCGCCCCGAACAGGCTGGAGCCGAGGATCCACAGCGGCACGTTGGTGTCGGTGCCCGGCACCGCCTGGATCACCCGGCCGGCATCGAGCGGCCCGAGCAGCGTCTGGAGTTCGAGCACGTCCTGGGGGAAGTGGTCGGAGGCGGCGGGGTCGCGGCGCAGCGCCCGCAGGGTGCGCTGGTCGGTGCCGGGCGCCCGGCCGAGGCCCAGATCGATGCGGCCCGGATAGAGCTCGGCCAGCGTGCCGAACTGCTCGGCGATCACCATCGGCGAGTGGTTCGGCAGCATGATGCCGCCCGCCCCGACCCGGATGCGGTGCGTGCCCCCGGCGATGTAGCCCACCACGACGGAGGTCGCCGCGCTGGCGATGCCGGTCATGTTGTGGTGCTCGGCCACCCAGTAGCGGGTGAAGCCCCAGCGGTCGGCGTGCTGCGCAAGGTCGAGCGTGTTGCGCAACGCGTCGCCGGGCGTGGACCCTTTCGGGATCGGCGCGAGGTCGAGGACGGAGAGTGGCGGCATCGGCGGGTTCCGGATGTGGGAGTGCGTGTCCCCTGCTGGCGTTCAAGATTTGGGTTGAGGGCGGCGGTTGCAAGCGCGTGAGGCTGATGCGTGACATGCATGGGCGGCGCGGGCCAGCAGGTTCCAGCACAGGCGAGCCAACATACCAGCTCTTCGGATGTCTCGATCGGGCGGATACTTCCACCCATCCCGGGATTTCGAAAGCGGGCCTTGCCCGGGTCCGGCGTTTCACCGATGCTGGCTGCTGCGCCCGCGGCAGCGACGAGACGGGCGGTCCGAGGAGGATCCATGGCGGGCGTGTTCGATCTCACCGGCCGGGTGGCGGTGGTCACCGGCGGCAATGGCGGCATCGGGCTCGGGATGGCGGAGGCCCTGGCCGGGGCCGGCTGCGCGGTCTCGATCTGGGGCCGCGACGCGGAGAAGAACCGGCACGCCCTCGAACGCCTGACCGCCACCGGCAGCCCGGTCGCGGCCGAGATCTGTGACGTCTCCGACCCCGAGGCGGTGCAGCGCGCCTTCGACGCGACGCTCGCCCGCTTCGGCCGGGTCGACGGGATGTTCGCCAATGCGGGCGTGGCCGGCGGCGGGCGGCGCTCGTTCCTGGAGCGGGACGCGGCGGAGTGGCGACAAACCTTCGCGGTCAACCTCGACGGGGTGGTGGCGAGCTTCCAGGTCGCCGGCCGGCACATGGCCGAGCGCGCCGGCCAAGGCGACGCCTTCGGGCGGCTCGTCGCCACGTCGAGCGTCGCCTCGCTGCTGGGCGCTGCGCGCAACGAGCATTACGGCGCCACCAAGGGGGCGCTCAACGCGATGGTGCGGGCGCTGGCCGTCGAACTCGCCCGCTACGGCGTGACCGCGAATGCGATCCTGCCGGGCTGGATCGAGAGCGAGATGACCGCCGGCTTGATGGCGAACGAGAAGTTCGTGACCTTCAACCTGCCGCGCATCCCCGCCCGCCGTTTCGGCCGACCGGAGGACTTTGGCGGGATCGCCGTCTACCTGATGAGCGGGGCTTCCGCCTACCATACCGGCCAGGTGCTGGTGATCGACGGCGGCTACACGGTAGCCTGAGACGACTTGCGCGTGAGGGCATCATGGCACGATTCACCGACAAGGCCGTCCTCGTCACCGGCGCCGGCAGCGGCATCGGCCGCGCCTCCGCCCTGCTCTTCTCCCGCGAGGGCGCGGCGGTCGCGGTGGTCGACCGCGACGCCGCCGGCGCGGAGGAGACCGCGGCGCTCATCGCGGCGGAGGGCGGCCGGGCCCTGGCGCTGACCGCGGATGCCGGCCGCGAGGCCGACGTGACCGGCGTCCTCGCCGCCGCCGAGCGGGAATTCGGCCGGCTCGACGCGATCCACGCCAATGCGGGCATCGGCGGCGGCACCGTACCGTTCACCGAGCAGAGCGTGGACCTCTGGGAGGAGGTGCTGCGGGTCAACCTGATCGGCGCCTTCCTGGCGATCAAGCACGGCGGCCCGCTGCTCCTGCGCCATGGCGGCGGCGCGATCGTCTGCACCGCTTCGGTGGCGGGGTTGCGCGCCAACGCGGCGGGGGCGGCCTACAGCGCCAGCAAGGCCGGGGTGATCAGCCTCGTCCAGACCGCCGCCGACGCCTTTGCGGGGTCGGGCCTGCGGATCAACGCCGTCTGCCCCGGCCTGATCGAGACCGGCATGACCGCGGGCCTGTTCGCCGCGGCCCGCGCCAGGGGCAAGGAGGACCGCATCGGCCAGCTCAACCCGCAGCGCCGGGCGGGGCTGCCGGAAGAGATCGCGGCAGCGGCCGTGTTCCTGGCGAGCGAGGATGCGTCCTACGTCAATGGCCAGGCGCTCAGCGTGGATGGCGGGTTGTCGAGCACGCATCCGTTCGTGCCGCGGCGGGCCTGACGGCACCCGCTCAGAACGGGCTCACCGGAAAGAACCGCAGGTACAGCTCCGCATACTTCCCCTCGTCCCACAGGCGCTGGAGCGCGTCGTCGAGGGCGCGGGCCAGGACCTCGTCCTCCTTGCGGGTGACGAAGCCGATGCCCTCGCCGAAATAGCGGTTCTCCAGGTAGTCGCCGCCCGAGAAGGCGCAGCACCCCGCCGCCTCGGTGCCGCCGATCCACAGGGCGAGCGCCAGCCCGTCGCCGAACAGGTACTCGATCTCGCCCCGGCGCAGGGCCGCCTCGGCGGTGCCGAGATCGGGATAGGTCTTCGGGGTCGCGTGGAAGAAGGTGCGCAGATACGCCTCGTGCGCGGTGCCCGAGACCACGCCGGTCGGGTGCTCGGACAAGACCTTCGCGTCGGGCGCCGGCAGGCTCTTGTCGCCCCGCACCGCGAAGCGGGCCGGCCAGCGGAAATACGGCCGGGTCGCCTGATGATTGGCCCTGAGCGTCGCGGTGAGCGGGAGCGCCGCGGCCACCACGTCGCCCTGGTTGGCCTGGAGCGCGTCGAGCAGCGTGTCGAAGCGGCGCACCTGCACGGTGCAGGTCAGGCCGAGCTTTTCGCAAGCCGCCCGGGCCAGCTCCACCGCGAAGCCGGTCGGGTTGCCGTCCGGCCCGGCGAAGTGCAGCGGCGGGTACTCGTCGTCGGTGAGGAAGCGGATCGGCCGCGTGGTCTGCGGCGGTTCGGGCCGCTCCAGCCGGGCGCGGGGATTCCAGAAATTCGGGATCGTCACCGGCTCGGCGGCGGCGGCCGGAACCGCCGCGAGCATCAGCGCGGCGGCAAGCAGGCCTTGTATCTGACGCTGCGGCACTCGCGCCACATGCGCAAGGAATTCGCGGGCGGAGAAGCGCGACGCTGTCGCGGAGACGGGAGGGGCCATAGGCTCTCCTACCACGAACCTCCGCCGGTGGGAGCCGGCCTCGTCGAGGGCCTGTGCGATGTTCGTCGAGGTCCGGTCTCCGGAGGGTGCGGCCCTCGTCCTGCCCGGCGAACTCGCCTTCCTGCTCGGCCAGGGCGTCGATCTCGGCCTCGTCCGCGATGCCACCCTCCTGGCGCGCCGGGAGGGCACCGAGCCGGCCGCCGCCCTGCTGCGATCCGGCCTGATGAGCGAGGCGGAATATTACGCCGCCCTCGCCCGGGCGCTCGGCCGGCCGTTCCGCGGTGCCGGCCTCGTCCTGCATCCCGGGGCGCGGTTTCCCGACGACATCCATCTCGGCGCCGCCGTCGGGGCCGCGGGAGAGGTCTTCCTCGCCCCGCCGCCCGGGGCGGTGGCGGCTTTGCTGGCCGCCGGGGCACCGTTCGGCGCCGTCCTCACCACGCCGGCGGCGCTCGCGGGCGCCGTGCTCGCCACCGCCGGGCCCCGCGCCGCGGCCCGGGCCGCCGAGGCGCTGGAGGTGCGGGCCCCCGACTGGGCCTATCGCCCGGGACTGCATCCGGCCCAGGTTCTCGTCCTGGTGCTCGGGGTGGCGGCCGCGCTTCTGCTCCTCGAAGCCTCGCCCTGGCTGCAACTCGCCCTCCTGGTGCTCCTCAACCTCACGGTCCTGGCGGTGATCGTCTTCCGCCTCGCCGCCCCGCTGCTGCGGCCGGCAGCCCTACCGAACGTCCCTCCCCTGCCGGATGCGGACCTGCCGGCCTACACCGTGCTGGTGGCGCTCTACCGCGAGACGAAGGTGGTGCCGCGCCTGGTGCGCGCGCTCGCCCGCCTCGACTACCCGGCCTCCAAGCTCGACCTGAAATTCGTGATCGAGGCCGACGACACGGCCACCGCGGCGGCGCTGGCCGCCCTGCCGCTGCCGGCTCGGTTCGAGGTGGTGACGGCCCCGCCGGGCCTGCCCCGCACCAAGCCGCGGGCCCTCAACGTCGCCCTGCCGCTCGCCCGCGGCGAGCACCTGGTGGTCTACGACGCCGAGGACGTGCCGGATCCGGGACAGCTCAAGGCGGCGGCCGCCCTGTTCCGCGCCGGCTCGGACCGGCTCGCCTGCCTGCAGGGCCGGCTGGTGATCGACAACACCGAGGATTCCTGGCTCACCCGCTGCTTCACCCTCGAATACGCGGCCTTGTTCGACGTGCTGCTGCCGCTGCTGACGGCGGCGCACCTGCCGGTGCCGCTCGGGGGGACGACGACGCATTTCCGCACGCAGGTCTTGCGCGAGCTGCACGGCTGGGACGCCTGGAACGTCACCGAGGATGCCGATCTGGGCCTGCGCCTGTCGCTCGCCGGCTACAGGGTCGGCGACCTGCCGCTCGCGACCCTGGAGGAGGCGCCGGCCCGCGTCCGGCCCTGGCTGCGCCAGCGCACCCGCTGGATGAAGGGCTTCGTCCAGACCACCATCACCCACAGCCGGCACCCCGTCCGGGCCTGGCGCCGCCTCGGGCCGCTCGGACTGCTCTGCGCGGTGGCGATGGTGCCCGGCACGGTCGTCTCGGCCCTGGCCTATCCGTTCGGGATCGGGCTGGCGGCCTGGCACCTCGCCGCCGATCCGCTGGCGACCGGCCCCGGCCTTCTCGCCAGCCTGGTGACGGCAACGGGACTGACCGTGTTCGCCGCCGGCCTCGGTGCGATGTGGCTGCCGGCCCTCGTCGGCGGCCTGCGGCGGGGCTGGTGGAGCCTCGTCCCGTGGGTGCTGGTGATGCCGGTCTATTACGGCCTCGTCAGCGTCGCCGCCTGGCTCGGCCTCGTCGAGTTGCTGCTGGCGCCCCATCGCTGGAACAAGACCGAGCACGGCCTCTCCGCCACCTCGCGCACCGGGGCGATGACCCGGGCGGTGCGGCGGAGACCGTGAGCATCAGAGCTGGCGCGCCACCTCGTCGGCGGCGTCCTTGGCCGGACGCATCAGGTTGAGCGAGCCGACGAAGTGGCCGCGTCCGTCCATGATGTAGACGAGCGCCGTGTGCTCCATCGTGTAGTCGCCCTCCTTCAGCGGCACCTTGCGGCTGTAGGCCCGGTAGGCCTTCACCGTGGCGGCGACCGCCTCGGGCGAGCCGGTGAGCCCGACGATGCGGGGATCGAAGCTAGACAGGTATTCCTTCAGCGCCTTCGGATCGTCGCGCTCGGGATCGACGGTGATGAACAGCGCCTTCACGTCGTTCCCCTTCGGTCCCAGAGCCGCCAGCACGTCGGAGATCTGCTGCAGGGTGGTCGGGCAGATGTCCGGGCAATGGGTGAAGCCGAAGAACACGAGGTGCGGCTTGCCGGAGAAGTCCCGGTCGGTGACCGTGCGGCCGTCCTGGTTCACTAGGGTGAACGGCCCGCCGACCGCGCTGACGCCGGTGGCGACGGGCCGGCCGAGCATCAGGCTGGCGGTAAAGCCCAGCACCGCGAGGCCGAGGACGAAGACGAGGAGCGGGATCGCGGCGCGGCGCATCCGGGGCGTGAGGGGCATCGGCGGTGTCTTCCTGGTTTCCCGTGAGAGGGCAGGGCTGCTCGGGGCAAAACCCTTTGAAGATCGAGCGCGGGATCCCCTCTCCCGAGTGGGAGAGGGGTAGGGGTGAGGGTGGAGACGGTTCCGCGTGAAGCCGAGAGCGTCGAGCTGCGCAGCTCGACGGTTCGAGGTCATTGCGGAACCCGAGCCACCCTCACCCCCGGCCCCTCTCCCACTCGGGAGAGGGGGGACCCGCGCTCTTTCTTTCCCCCGGGGCGGTCCTGAATGAAGGGCAGAGGCCGGTGGAGCACCGCCCGCGTCGTCCTGCAAGGGGGCACGGGGTCGCCCTGCCGGTCGAAAAGGAATGCCCGCGCAGCAGGCGCAGCACTGCCCTGCGCGTGAGCAGGCGCACGGCCTCGCCCGCCATGTTGCGTTGCGTCGCACGCTCTCCTATCGCTCGCCGCGACCGGTTCCCGCGCCCCCAGCGGTCTCCGCCTCCCGTTTCCAAGAAGACCTGCAAGAAGACCCGCCCATGGCCGACAAGCTCTCACTGCCCAAGGACAAGATTCGCGTCCTGCTGCTCGAAGGCATCAACGACAGCGCGGTGGCGCTGCTCGAGGCGTCCGGCTACGTCACCGTCACGCGGCTGGCCAAGGCGCTCGATCCGGCCGACCTGCACCAGGCGCTGAAGGGCGTCCACATCGTCGGCATCCGCTCGCGCACCCAGCTCGACGAGGCCGCCTTCGAGGCCGCCGACCGGCTGATGGCCGTCGGGTGCTTCTCGGTCGGAACCAACCAGGTCGACCTCGAGGCGGCGCGCCGGCGCGGCATCCCGGTCTTCAACGCGCCGTTCTCCAACACCCGCTCGGTGGCCGAGCTGGTCATCGGCGAAATCGTGATGCTGCTGCGCCGCATCGTGCCGCGCTCGGTCTCGGCCCATGTCGGCGGCTGGGACAAGTCGGCCAACGGCTCGTTCGAGGTCCGCGGCAAGACGCTCGGCATCGTCGGCTACGGCAATATCGGCTCGCAGCTCTCGAACCTCGCCGAGGCGATGGGCATGAAGGTGATCTTCCACGATCTCACCGACCGCCTGCGCCACGGCAACACCGAGCCGGTCGAGAGCCTGAACGCGCTCTTAAGCCAGAGCGACGTGGTCTCGCTGCACGTGCCCGAGACCGCCTCGACGAACAACATGATCGGCGAGGCCGAGATCCGGGCGATGAAGCCCGGCTCGTACCTCATCAACAATTCCCGCGGCACGGTGGTCGATCTCGACGCCCTGGCGGCGGCCCTGAAGGACGGCCACCTGCGGGGAGCCGCCGTCGACGTGTTTCCGGTCGAGCCGAAATCGAACCAGGAGCGCTTCAACTCGCCGCTCCAGGGGCTCGAGAACGTCATCCTCACGCCCCATGTCGGCGGCTCGACCGAGGAGGCGCAGGAACGCATCGGCGCCGAGGTGGCCCGCAAGCTCGTCGACTACTCGGATATCGGCTCGACGGTCGGCGCGGTGAACTTCCCGCAGGTGCAGCTGCCGGCCCGGCCGACCGGCCTGCGCTTCATCCACGTGCAGCGCAACCTGCCGGGCATGCTCGGGCGCCTCAACGAGACCTTCGCCCGCAAGCACATCAACATCGCGGCGCAGTTCTACCAGACCGACGGCGAGGTCGGTTACGTGGTGGTCGAGACCGACACGACCGACGTCGATCCGGAGGCCCTGCTCGAGGAGCTGCGCGCCATCGACGGCACGATCCGGGCGCGGCTGCTTTACGAGCGCCGCTGACACCGGCGCCGGGGACGGGAGACGGTCCCCGGCAGCCCATGGAACGATCGACCGGACCATGAACGCAAACGGGCCCCTCTCGGGGCCCGTCGCACGTCCGGTTGATGGTTGGCTGCGTCAGTAGCCGTAGCGCGCCCGCGACAGCGGCGAGGTCGGATCGAGATAGTCGATCGCCGACAGGTCGACGGTGACGGCGCTGCGGCGGGCGCCGATGAACGGGCCGTTGGTGATCGGGTCGGGCAGGATGCCGGCGCCGCCGAACCGCTCGCGGTTGGCGATGTAGGGCGGCGAGTTCAGGTAGGACGCGGTGATGAAGTGCGGGTTGGTGGCCGGGTTGCCGGTCGCGCCCGAATTGGCCTCCACCACGTTGCCGGCATCGAGCCAGCTGCGCGGCCGCACGCGGATCGCGAGGCCCTGCCCGTCCTTGTAGCTGCGGATGACGTAGCTGTCCTGCGCCTGCGAGGAGGCGGTGCCGGCGCCCAGGGCCGCGAGGGAGAGAAGCCCGGTCAGGGCGAGAGTCTGGAAGCGCATGCCGCACCTTTGCTGATCGTCGCCAGGGTAGCGTCGCACTCGTTAAGAAACGACGCCTTTGGAAAAAGAGACGTGCGAACGCGGCCGAGGTTCCCCTTCACGGTGGGCCCGGTCGCGAATGCCGCACTCTCGCCGCATTCCTTCGGACCGCCTTGCGCGGCACCGGCAAGGCCGCGGTGGTGGCCGGCTCCTCCGGCGGACAGGACGCCGTGCGGGGCGCCGCCAGCATCGCGGCGATAGCCGGTGACACTTGAGCCCCCGGCCGCGGGTTCAGGCGCTCGACCGTACAGGCCACGGCCTGCGGCTCGGGCAGTTGCCCGAGGGGAGCACAGAGCCAGCCGTCGAGCCGCAGGGCCGCGTTGAGACGGAACGCCGTGCAGGCGCGCTTCCCCTCCGCATCGGCGAGCGTCGCGTCGACGGTGTCGAGCACCCCGAACCGCGTCGCGAGCTGGCCGCGCTCCCCGGTGCGCGTGACCGCGAGACCGCCGGCCTCCGCGGCCCGGCGGGCGAGCGTCACGAACAGGCTCCCCTCCCCGTCCGCCTCGGCCGTCTCGGTGGCGACGAGGCGCAGGAACGGCGCCTCGTGCACCCCGAAGGTGCCGGCGGTCAGCGTGTCCTCCCGCAATCCCGCCTGGATCCGGGCGCTGCCGGCCGCCTCACCCAGCCGGTAGCGGTCGGCCGCCACCTCGCCCCAGACCGGCGGAGCCACTGCCGGCGCGGCGTAGCGCGGCACGAAGGCCGCCGCCCGGGTCGCCGGCGGATCGAGTTGAGGATCGGCCTGCCGCCGCTCGCTCGCGAGCACGCTGAGCAGCGCGATCACCGAAGCGGCCCCGATCGTCCGCCCGGCGGCGCGCCGGCGCCAGGAGCGCGTCGGAACGGCACGGGGCAAATGCCGCGGCAGCATCGGCTCGACCGGGCCGATGTCCCGCGCAAGAGCGTGGCCCGCCCGTGCCAGGGCGGCATCGTCGAAGTCCGGCCTCTGCCGCACGGGATCGCTCCTTTACGGTTGCGCGTGGTCGCCAACCCAGGATCCCTGTGCATTTTAGCGATTTCGTTGACCGGCCCCGACTTGTCCCCGGCCGAGCGACCGCAGAGTTACCGAAACCCTAACAGGTGACGGCAGGCGGAATCTGTCGCCGTCACGCGATCACGACGCTTGACAGGCCGAGGCGTTCGGGCTGTTGCTTCCCGCGCTCGCGCACCCCATCTCGGGTGTCGCCATTTCCGAGGACTGACCGCGCCATGCGGCCTGTGTCGACCACGACGAAACGCAAAGCCACGACGGCGATTACCGCCGCCGGCTGAAGCCTCGCGTCGTCCTCGGATCCCTCCCCGTCCGTGGCGGACGGAGGCCGGGCTCCTTCGAGCCCGCCTGAGATCGTCCGGGGAGGGTCAAGTCCGAACTGGAGCGATTGAGATGGGTTACAAGGTTGCCGTCGTCGGAGCCACCGGCAATGTGGGCCGCGAGATGCTCGACATCCTGGCCGAGCGCGCCTTCCCGGCCGATACCGTGGTGGCGCTCGCCTCCCGCCGCAGCCTGGGCCAGGAGGTCTCCTTCGGCGACAAAACCCTGAAGGTCCAGGCCCTCGACCAGTACGACTTCTCCGACACCGACATCTGCCTGATGTCGGCCGGCGGCGAGACCTCGAAGGAGTGGTCGCCCCGCATCGGCCAGCAGGGTTGCGTCGTCATCGATAACTCGTCGGCCTTCCGCTACGATTCCGACGTGCCCTTGATCGTGCCGGAGGTGAATGCCGACGCCGTGGTGGGCTTCACCAAGAAGAACATCATCGCCAACCCGAACTGCTCGACCGCGCAGCTCGTCGTGGCCCTCAAGCCCCTGCACGAGGCCGCCACCATCAAGCGCGTCGTCGTCGCGACCTACCAGTCGGTCTCCGGCGCCGGCAAGGAAGGGATGGACGAGCTGTTCAACCAGACCCGCGCGGTGTTCACCGCCGGCGAGGTCAAGATGCAGAAGTTCACCAAGCGCATCGCCTTCAACGTCATCCCGCACATCGACGTCTTCATGGAGGACGGCTCCACCAAGGAAGAGTGGAAGATGGTGGCCGAGACGAAGAAGATGCTCGATCCCAAGATCAAGCTGACGGCGACCTGCGTGCGCGTGCCGGTGTTCATCGGCCACTCCGAGGCGGTGAACGTCGAGTTCGAGCGCCCGCTCTCGGCCGAGGAGGCGACCCAGATCCTGCGCTCGGCGCCCGGCATCCTGGTCGACGACAAGCGCGAGCCCGGCGGCTACATCACCCCCCACGAGGCGGCGGGCGAGGACGCGACCTACATCTCGCGCATCCGCGAGGACATCACGGTCGAGAACGGCCTGTCGTTCTGGTGCGTGTCGGACAACCTGCGCAAGGGCGCGGCCCTGAACACGGTCCAGATCGCCGAGGTGCTGATCAACCGCAAGCTGATCTCCCCGAAGCAGAAGGCCGCGTGACGCGCCGTCCCGCTGCGAATCGGGACGGAATCCCGTAGAGTTGCGAACCCGACCCGGCCCGCCTTCCGCAAGGAGGCGGGCCGTCTTTCGTCGAAAGGGAGAATGCCCGCATGGCCCCCACCATCCTGTCCGTCCGCGACGACACCCTGGCGGTCCTGGAGCGCCTCGGCGTCCCGGCCTCGTCCTTCGCGGAAGAGGGACTCCCGGCCCGCTCGCCGGTCGATGGCGGCGTGGTGGCGACGGTGCGCCAGACCACGTCCGACGAGGCCGAGGCGGTGGTGGCGAATGCGGCGCAGGCCTTCCTCGCCTGGCGCCGGGTGCCCGGCCCGCGCCGCGGCGAGCTGGTGCGGCTGCTGGCGGAGGAGCTGCGTGCGCACAAGGACGATCTCGGCCGCCTCGTGACCCTGGAGGCCGGCAAGATCCTCTCGGAGGGCCTCGGCGAGGTCCAGGAGATGATCGACATCTGCGACTTCGCCGTCGGCCTGTCGCGGCAATTGCACGGGCTGACCATCGCCACCGAGCGGCCGGATCACCGCATGATGGAGGTCTGGCACCCGCTTGGTGTCTGCGGCGTGATCACGGCGTTCAACTTCCCCGTGGCGGTGT
Source organism: Methylobacterium aquaticum (assembly GCF_016804325.1). Classification (NCBI taxonomy): domain Bacteria; kingdom Pseudomonadati; phylum Pseudomonadota; class Alphaproteobacteria; order Hyphomicrobiales; family Methylobacteriaceae; genus Methylobacterium; species Methylobacterium aquaticum. Next base: position 2,015,367 of record NZ_CP043627.1, on the reverse strand, counting down.
GGTCGTGGAACGCCGCCTTGGCGCTGGTCTGCGGCGATCCGGTGATCTGGAAGCCGTCGGAGAAGACCCCGCTCACCGCGCTCGCCGTCCACGCGCTCGCCACGAAGGCGGTGAAGCGCTTCGGTGCGGAAGCGCCCGACGGCCTGCTCGGGCTGCTGGTCGGCGGGCGGGAGCTGGGCGAGCGGCTGGTCGAGGACGAGCGCGTGGCGCTCGTGTCGGCCACCGGCTCGACCGCGATGGGCCGGCAGGTGGCGCCGAAGCTCGCCGCCCGCTTCGCCCGGGCGATCCTGGAACTCGGCGGCAACAACGCCGCCATCGTGGCTCCGTCCGCCGATCTCGACCTCGCCTTGCGCGCCATCGCCTTCGCGGCGATGGGCACCGCCGGCCAGCGCTGCACCACCCTGCGGCGCCTCTTCGTGCACGACTCGGTCTACGATGCCCTCGTGCCGCGCCTGAAGGCGGCCTACGGCTCGGTGCGGATCGGCGATCCGCGCGACCCCGCCACCCTGATCGGCCCGCTGATCGACGTCGCGGCCGCCGACGCCATGGCGCGTGCCCTCGACGAGGCCCGGGCCATCGGCGGCACGGTGCATGGCGGCGAGCGCCTGCGCGATATCCGCGGCGAGGCGGCGGCTTATGTCCGCCCGGCTCTCGTCGAGATGCCCGAGCAGACCGGCCCGATGCGCCGCGAGACCTTCGCGCCGATCCTCTACGTGACCCGCTACACCGCGCTGGAGGAGGCGATCCAGGCCCAGAACGCGGTGGCGGCCGGCCTGTCCTCGTCGATCTTCACGAAGGACCTGTCGGAGGCCGAGATCTTCCTGTCGGCCTCGGGGTCCGATTGCGGCATCGCCAACGTCAATATCGGGCCGTCGGGCGCCGAGATCGGCGGCGCCTTCGGCGGCGAGAAGGAGACGGGCGGCGGCCGCGAGGCGGGCTCGGATTCCTGGAAGGCCTATATGCGGCGGGCCACCAACACCATCAATTACGGCAAGACCCTGCCGCTGGCGCAGGGCGTGACGTTCGAGGTGTAATACCAACGGTCGTTGGAAACGACCTTTGGTTCCGTTCTCGAATTTTCGTCAAGCCTCTGGCTTGGCGTAGACAATTCGAGATGGCTCAATGGCCCGATGCGTCAGCATCTTGGGCCATTGGTAGAAGGGATGACGGCCCGGCGCCGCCGAAGCGCCGGGCCGTTCCGCCTCACGCCGCCGGCATCGCCCGCTCGATCATCCGGGCGAACAGCGACACGCCGTAGGGCGCGGCCTGATCGTTGAAGTCGTAGGCCGGGTGGTGCAGCCCGGCGCCGGGGCCGGTGCCGAGGAAGATGTAGGCGCCCGGCCGGGCGTTCAGCATGTAGGAGAAATCCTCCGCGCCCATCATCGGCTGCACCGCGCGCTCCACCGCGCCCTCGCCCGAGACCTCCGCCGCGACGTCGGCCATGAAGCTCGCCCGCCCCGGATCGTTGGCGGTCACCGGATAGCCGCGGCCGTAATCGGCGGTGGCGGTCGCACCGAAGGCGGCGGCGACGTTCGAGGCCACCTGGGCGATGCGCGCCTCGCACAGGTCGCGGACACTCTCCGAGAGGGTGCGCACCGTGCCGTTGAGGATCGCGAATTCCGGGATCACGTTGAAGGCGTCGCCGGCCTTCACCTGGGTGATCGAGATCACCGCCGACTCGATCGGATCGATCGTGCGCGAGGTGATCGATTGGAGCGCGGTGACGATGTGCGAGGCGACCAGCACCGGATCGATGCAGTTGTGCGGGGCCGCCGCGTGGCCGCCCTTGCCGTTGACCGTGATGGTGATCCGGTCGGCCGCCGCCATGATCGCGCCGGGGCGGATCGCGAAGCTGCCCAGCGGCAAGCCCGGCATGTTGTGCAGGCCGTAGACCTCCTGGATGCCGAAGCGCTCCATCAGGCCGTCCTTCAGCATCACGTCGGCGCCGCCGCCGCCCTCCTCCGCCGGCTGGAAGATCATGACGGCCGTGCCGTCGAAGTTGCGGGTCTCGGCCAGGTACTTGGCGGCGCCGAGCAGCATCGCGGTGTGCCCGTCATGGCCGCAGGCGTGCATCGTGCCAGGCACCGTCGAGCGGTGGGGGACGCCGCTCGTCTCCTCGATCGGCAGGGCGTCCATGTCGGCGCGAAGGCCGATCACCTTGCCCGAGCCGGTATCGCGGCCGCGAATGACGGCGACGACGCCGGTCTTGCCCAATCCCGTCACCACCTCGTCGCAGCCGAAGGCGCGCAGCCGCTCGGCCACGAGACCCGAGGTGCGGTCGAGGGCGAACAGCAGCTCGGGATGCTGGTGGAAGTCGCGGCGCCAGGCCGTGATCTCGTCGGAGAGGGCGGCGACGCGGTTGATGACGGGCATGTGACAATACGCTCGTGTGGGGGCGGAAAACGGACGGGCAGGATGCAACAGGCAGAGTGGCGCGCGGTCAACTCCCTCCGGCCGTTCGCGAACGGCGCGGGCCCGGCGCCCGGCGCATGGCCCCGGCCGGTTGGCCCGGGACTTGTTAGGGCTGCGCGATCGTTCCTGTCCCGTGCACCATCCGGCGAGAAGGGCCGGGACGATGCATCATTTTTCATCATTCTGGCGTCGCGCGCGGCGCCGGAAGGCTCTAGTAAGAGCCTCAGCGTCCCCCCGCGGAGTGTACCCGTCGATGTCGTTCGTGAAGTCCCGTCCGCTGCTGGCCTGCCTGGCCGCCGCCACCGCCCTCATGGCGGTTGCCGGTGCCGCGCCGGCCTCGGCCGCCAACACCTTCCGGTTCGCCTTCCAGGGCGACCTCAAGTCCCTCGACCCGTACACCCTGAAAGAGACGTTCACGATCGCCGCGCACGGCGCGGTCTACGAGTCGCTCGTCACCCGCGACAAGGACCTGAAGCTGGTCCCGGGCCTCGCCGAATCCTGGGAGACGCCGGAGCCGACCCGCTACCGCTTCAAGCTCCGCAAGAACGTCAAGTTCCACGACGGCTCGCCCTTCACCGCCGACGACGTGATCTTCTCTGCCGAGCGCGTGCGGGCGCCGGGCTCCAACTTCCAGACCAACGTTCCGGCGGACGCCACCTTCGTGAAGGTGGACGACCACACCGTCGACATGGTGCTGAAGAACCCCAACCCGATCGCCCTGTACCAGTTCGGCAACTGGTACATCATGTCGAAGACCTGGGCCGAGAAGCACGACGCCCTCAAGCCCACCCCGGTCGCCGCCACGGCCCCGAGCTACGCGGCCCTGCATGAGAACGGCACCGGCCCGTTCGTGATCACCGAGCACCAGCCCGGCGTGCGCACGGTGTTCAAGAAGTTCGACGGCTACTGGGGCAAGGTCGAGTCGAACCTCGACGAGGCGATCTTCACCACCATCAGCAACGACGCCACCCGCGTCGCCGCGCTGATCTCGGGCGAGGTCGACTGGATCGACCCGGTCCCGCTCCAGGACCAGAGCCGGGTCAGCTCCAGCCCCAACGCCGTGGTGGTGAACGCGCCCGAATTGCGCACGATCTATCTCGGCATGGACCAGACCAGCGACGAGCTGCGCGGCTCCAACGTCAAGGGCAAGAACCCGTTCAAGGACGTGCGGGTGCGCGAGGCGTTCTTCCGCGCGATCGACGAGGACGCGATCGTCAAGCGCGTGATGCGCGGGCAGGCCACCCCGGCGGCCCTGCTGATCGCCCCGCCGCTCTTCCCGCTCGCCGGCGAGTTCAAGCGCCCGGCCTACGACCCGAACAAGGCGAAGGCCCTGCTGGCGGAAGCCGGCTATCCCAACGGCTTCGAGGTGCCGCTGGACTGCCCGAACGACCGCTACGTCAACGACGAGGCGATCTGCCAGGCCGTGACCTCGATGCTCGCCCGCGTCGGCGTCAAGGTGAACCTGATCGCCCAGCCCAAGGCGAAGTACTTCGCCAAGATCCTGAAGCCCGCCTTCGACACCTCGTTCTACATGCTGGGGTGGACGCCGTCGTCGATGGACTCGCACAACATCCTGTACGAGATCGCCGGCTGCCGGACCGACAAGTCCTCGCCGCGCGGCACCACCAACCTCGGGAATTACTGCAATCCGAAGGTGGATGCGCTCGCCGACAAGATCGAGCGCGAGACCGACCAGGCGGCCCGCAACCAGATGATCAAGCAGGCCTACGAGATCGTCATGGGCGACTGGGGCTACATCCCGCTCCACCAGCAGGCGCTGGCCTGGGGCGTGTCGAAGAAGGTCAAGCTGGTGCCCCGCGCCGACAACCAGATGATGCTGTACTGGGTGTCGAAGGAGCAATAAGGCGCCTCCCCCACTATTCCGAGTGAAAGGAAAGGCGCGGGTCTCCCCTCTCCCGGGTGGGAGAGGGGCCGGGGGTGAGGGTGACAGGCTTCAGTGTGAACCGCTGAGCGTGGTGCTGGCAGCTCAACGGTCAGAGCCAGACTCAAAACCGTGTCACCCTCACCCCTACCCCTCTCCCACACGGGAGAGGGGATCCCGCGCTTCACGCATCATAATCAGAGAACCCAAGAAACCCCCTCATGCTCGCCTTCATTCTCCGCCGCCTGCTGCAATCCGTCGGGGTGCTGCTGGCGGTCGGGCTGATCGCCTTCGCGATGTTCCGCTTCGCCGGCGATCCGGTGAACCAGCTCGTGGCACCCGATACGCCCTATGCCGAGCGGTTGCAGATCCGCCAGAGCCTCGGCCTCGACGATCCGGTGCTGGTGCAGTTCGCCCGCTATGCCGGCAACGCCGTGCGCGGCCAGTTCGGCAACTCGTACCAGTTCCGCCAGCCGGTCTCGACACTGCTCGCCGAGCGGATGCCCGCGACGCTTGAACTGGCCTTCTGCGCTACCCTGTTCGCGCTCACCGCCGGCATCCTGATGGGGGTCTATTCGGCGCTCCGCCGCGACAGCGTCGGCGCCAAGCTCGTCCAGGCGATCTCGCTCGTCGGCGTCTCGCTGCCGACCTTCCTGATCGGCATCCTGCTGATCTTCCTGTTCTCGGTCACGCTCGGATGGCTGCCCTCCTACGGTCGCGGCGACACGGTGCGGATCGGCTGGTGGACCACCGGCTTCCTGACGACATCGGGCCTGAAGGCCCTGATCCTGCCCTCGATCACGCTGGGCCTGTTCCAGATGACGCTGATCATGCGCCTCGTCCGGGCCGAGATGCTGGAGGTGCTGCGCACCGACTACATCCGCTTCGCGCGCGCCCGCGGCCTCACCACCCGCTCGATCCATTTCGGCCACGCGCTGAAGAACACGCTGGTCCCGGTCATCACCGTGGCCGGCCTCCAGCTCGGCTCGATCATCGCCTTCTCGATCATCACCGAGACGGTGTTCCAGTGGCCCGGCATGGGCCTGCTCTTCGTGCAGGCGGTGCAGAACGTCGACGTGCCGATCATGGCCGCCTACCTGCTGCTGGTCGCCCTCATCTTCGTGACGATCAACCTCGTGGTCGATCTCCTCTACACCATCGTCGATCCGCGCCTGCGCCTCTCGGTGCGACGGGCGACGTGAGGATAGTTTGAAGCCCATGTCCTCCCCCGCCCTCCCCGCCGCGGCGCCGCCGTCGCGCCTCGCGCGCTTCCTCGATTCCGATCTCTTCGCCAGCTTCAAGCGCTCGAAGCTGGCAATGGCGGCGTTCGTCGCCACGGTGCTGTTCGTGGCGCTCGCGCTGCTCGCCCCCATCATCTCGCCGCAGAACCCCTACGACCCGGCGCAGCTCGAGCTGATGAATGCCAGCCTGCCGCCGATCTGGTACGCCGACGGCCAGGCGCCGTTCCTGATCGGCACCGACGACCAGGGCCGCGACGTGCTCTCGGCGGTGTTCTACGGCATGCGCCTGTCGCTCCTCGTCGGCGTGCTCGGCGTGCTGCTGTCGGGCTTCATCGGCATCGGCCTGGGGCTGATCGCCGGCTATGCCGGCGGCTTCGTCGACACGATCATCATGCGCGTCGCCGACGTGCAGCTGACCTTCCCGGCGATCCTGATCGCGCTCATCGTCGACGGCGTCGCCAAGGCGGTGGCCGGCGGCCACATGGAGGCGGATGCGCAGATCGCGCTGATCGTCGTGGCGATCGGCCTGTCGTTCTGGGTGCAGTATGCCCGCACCGTGCGCGGCTCGGTGATGGTCGAGAAGAACAAGGACTACGTCCAGGCCGGCCGGCTCATCGGCCTGTCGGCGCCGGTGATCCTCACCCGCCACATCCTGCCGAACGTCACCGGCCCGGTCTTCGTCATCGCCACCATCAACCTGGCGCTCGCCATCATCACCGAGGCGACGCTCTCCTTCCTCGGCACCGGCCTGCCGGAGACGATGCCGTCGCTCGGCACGCTGATCCGCACCGGCAACCGCTTCCTGTTCTCGGGCGAGTGGTGGATCGTCGCCTTTCCGGGCCTGGCGCTGGCCGGCCTCGTGCTCGCGATCAACCTGCTGGGCGACTGGCTGCGCGACGCCCTGAACCCCAAGCTGCAATGACCGACATGACCCAACCCGTCCTCTCGGTGCGCGACCTGCGGGTCGAGTTCGCCACCCGCCGCGGCGTGCTGACCGCCCTCGACGGCGTCTCCTTCGAGATCAACCGCGGCGAGGTGCTCGGCGTCGTCGGCGAGTCCGGCGCCGGCAAGTCGGTGACCGGCTCGGCGGTGATCGGCCTGATCGACCCGCCCGGCCGCATCGCCGGCGGCGAGATCCGCCTCGCCGGCGAGCGCATCGACAACCTCTCGCCCGACGCGATGCGGAAGGTCCGCGGCAAGCGCATCGGCATGATCTTCCAGGACCCGCTGACCAGCCTCAACCCGCTCTACCGGGTTGGCCGGCAGATCGAGGAGACGATCCGCACCCACACCGACCTCTCGGCCAAGGCCGCCCGCCAGCGGGCGATCGACCTGCTCGCCGAGGTCGGCATTCCGGCGCCGGAGCGGCGCATCGACGGCTTCCCGCACGAATTCTCCGGCGGCATGAGGCAGCGCGTCGTGATCGCGCTCGCGCTCGCCGCCGAGCCGGAGCTGATCATCGCGGATGAGCCGACGACGGCGCTCGACGTCTCGGTCCAGGCCCAGATCATCACGCTGCTGAAGCGCCTCGGGCGCGACCACGGCACCGCCGTGATGCTGATCACCCACGACATGGGGGTGATCGCCGAGGCCGCCGACCGCGTCGCGGTGATGTATGCCGGCCGCGTCGCCGAGATCGGCCCGGTGGCGGCGGTGGTGGGCGATCCGCTCCACCCCTACGCCAAGGGCCTGATGGGGGCGATCCCGTCCCTGTCGCACGAGGCCGACCGCCTGGCCCAGATCCCCGGCGCGATGCCGCGGCTCTCGGCGATCCCGCCCGGCTGCGCCTTCAACCCGCGCTGCCCGAAGGTCTTTGCCCGCTGCACGGTCGACCGGCCCGAGCCCCTGGTCGTCGGCTCCCACCGGGTCGCCTGCCACCTCTACGACGCGACCGGACAGGCCGCCGCATGAAGCCCCACATCGCCTTGAAGCCCGTGATCGCTCCCCAGCCCGACTACGTGCAGGTCCGCGACCTGCGCCGCCTGTTCGACGTCTCGCGCCCCTGGCTCAACCGGGTGATCGAGCGCCAGCCGCGCCAGTACCTCCGCGCCGTCGACCACGTCTCGTTCTCGGTCGCCAAGGGCGAGACCCTGGCGATCGTCGGCGAATCCGGCTCCGGCAAGTCGACGGTCGCCCGCATGGTGGTCGGCCTGATGCCGCCCTCCGACGGCGAGGTCTCGATCGCCGGCATCTCGATGACCGACCCGCGCCAGGCCGCCGAGCGCCGGGCCCTGCGGCGGCGCATCCAGATGATCTTCCAGGACCCCTACGCCTCGATGAACCCGCGCTGGCGGGTCGACCGGATCATCTCCGAGCCGATCCGCGCCTTCGGGATTCTGTCGGGCGAGCGCGAGATCCAGGCCCGCGTCGGCGAGTTGCTGACCCTGGTCGGCCTGCACCCCGACGACGGCAAGCGCTACCCCCACGCCTTCTCGGGCGGCCAGCGCCAGCGCATCGCCATCGCGCGGGCGCTCGCCTCCGAGGCCGAGTTCCTGGTCGCCGACGAGCCGACCTCGGCCCTCGACGTCTCGGTCCAGGCCCAGATCCTGAACCTGATGCGCGACCTCCAGGACCGGCTCGGCCTGACCTACCTGTTCATCAGCCACAACCTCGCCGTGGTGCGCCACATGGCGAACCGCATCGGCGTGATGTATCTCGGCCGCATCGTCGAGATCGGCGGCGGCCGCGAGCTCTTCACCGCCCCGAAGCACCCCTACACGCGCATGCTCCTCGATGCGGTTCCTGATCTTGCGCATGTCGGACGGCAGCGGGTGCCGGTGCAGGGTGAGATCCCGAACCCGATCAACCCGCCGTCAGGGTGTACCTTTCACCCGCGCTGCCCGTTCGCGAATGACCGGTGCAAGGCGGAGGTGCCGGTGTTCCGGGATGGGGTGGCGTGTCATGCGGTGGAGGAAGGGCGGTTGATGCCGGGGGGTCTGACGTTTGTTGCTTGATTACAAGTAATCAATTTGTGCTTTGCAGTGCGCTATTTGTAGTCGATCGCACTGCAAAGCCTATTCCCATGAATTAGCGCGCCATCCTAATTGATCTGTGCAGAATAAATTAAATATAGATTTGTACTATATACATAGCAATTTTTATGTTGATAAAATGTTCCTTATCTGTTAGCCAGCGACAGAATATCAAATCAAAAAAACAGGGCGTAGACTCAAATCTTTGGCAACTAAATGCGTATTTTGTTGACGACTACGAGTCGCTGCCCCTCTTTTTGCATTTTCAAAATCTGGATATATTTTTATTATTCTCGCATTTCCTGTGCCATATTCAGCCCATCGACCGTCTCCACGTTCTACTAAAAATTTGTATTTTGGTCGATTCGTTGAAATATGCTGCATGGCTAGTGCGTGCGTGTGTGATCTGCACAACCACTCAATTGCGTTAGAGATAGAAATATCTGACGATATACCGACAAGCAACGCCGTCTCAATATGAGTGTCCAGATCCAGTGAAGCAATATTCGATCCGATATCATGAGCGCCAGCATTCCTAGCTTTTTTAAAATTTTCGAAATCATTACTTAGCGCCAATCTCGATGCTCCAATTTCACTACAAACAGTCTGAAGTTGAAACCAGCCGTTTTTGACACCAAATAACTTTGGAAGATCTCTAACATCTTCTGATTTAATATTTGATCCATTGGGACTGAAGCCAAATTTGTTATACGAACTTGGATTTGATAATATCCTTGCGATTGATGATATATTCTGTTCAGCATATATTAATTTGTCATTTTTATCTAAAAATTTTAACCGATTGGCGAGTCCTTGCACCGCTTGCACTGTGAAGAAATTTCTAAATTCATCAGGAAAACTGCTATATGGTATAGCCGAACTTGACAAGCTAGCCACAGCTTCTTCCAATCGATCTTCTAAATAAGTTTCAAGTAAAGAGAAGGCGGAAACAACCAATCCGTTGCGCAAAATACGCGCTTTTATGTTGTGATCTGAAGGCGCTATGCCCTGATCAATGAACGAGGCGTCTGATTGCAGCGATCGCATAAGAGCAATCGTTTTATAAAAATTGTCTCTTGCATTACTCACGAGCGATCGCCATCAGCATGTTGTAAACAGCATCGACACGATAACGTATGCGCTGTGGGGTGTTAGTACCCGTCCGAACGGACTCCTCGAATCTATCATCTTGAAATAAATTTCGAGTCACTTCAAGCACACGATCTTGCCTACCTGAAATTATATGCAGCACATTGTTTTCAAGCCTTGCCACTGCCAGCATTTGCGCATCGTACATTCCAGCTAAAAATTGCGATCTCCATCTATCTCCCTCTGGCCGCTTAAACGCGTTTTCTCCCCAAAAAGTCTCGCATCTCGCAAGAGACTTAATAAAAAGATTTTTGTATCGCTGTATGACCTCTTCGTCTTGGTCAGAATATTTTTTCATAAAATCGTCCATCGCCTTAGATAGACGTCCACTGAAAGCTTCGAGATCCGACGATAGCGTCATAAATCGCAATACATATTCCGCGTCTTCCATGTTGCGATATGGGGCAGATTTTGCGTTTTCGATTTTTAATTGTTGTTTTAAAAAATTATATCCGGCTAATTCGTATATTGCGTCATTCAAGACTCCCCTGAAAGCCACGTTTCTAATTTCTTGGTCGTTTAATGACTCACCCCCTCGATTAAGGCGAAGAAATACCTCATATTTTAAATCGGTGTGGGTCTGCCGCAGCAAGGTCACAACCCTCATTGAAGGTCGAAGCATAAGTGAGTTTTGTATTGGTATAGGCAAATTCTCAAATTTAATCCCATTTGCCTCCTGCAATCTCTCTGGGTCTTTAAGTGCAATTCTATTATGGATAAATTCATTAATTGCATGCAATCTTTGCTTTCCATCGATAGCCGTGTAAGTACCATCGAATTCTTCAGATAAATAAATTGGGGGCACCGGCACATTCAAAAGAAATGACTCGATGAGCGCAGTTTGCTTTTCTATCTTCCATCGCTCGCGCCTTTGAAAGGCTGGCTGTAAATTTATACCTCCCGACTCTACCATTTGTGCAAGCGTGCCGAGTGGTACATCAGCTGTCTGAGTTACAAGCTGTGTTTGCGCCTCGTTGAAACGCGTCAACAAATTACTCACTAAGCGCTCCGCATGTCACTTTCAAGCTACAGATTATACGATTCAACAACTTCGCCCTATGTAAGGTAGTTGCTCAGACGTATCAATAGCCGATTTTGCCCGCCGACGCAGACACAGTCCCTGAAACATTACATGGATCATATTTGGCGTCGAGATATTCGGTGATGAGAAAATATTTTTGTCCGCAACAAGAGGCTTAATTTATTAAATTCCTGCGCTTCACTGAATCAAGAATGGCCGCAAACGTATCGTTCGCGGCCGCTTCCACATGTCATATTTCGTTGTCTCTAAGTTTCAGCTCTTCACCGCCCCCGCCGTCAACCCACCCACCATATACCGTTTGAACACATAATAGATCGCGGCAGGCGGCAGGGCGTAGATCAACCCCGTGGTCATCAGCAGCTCCCACGGCGAGTCATCCGCCGCCAGGAAACTCCCCAAGGCCACCGGCAGGGTCACGTCGGTGTCGCGGGAGAGGAGCAGGAAGGCGAACAGGTACTCGTTCCAGGCGAGCAGCAGCGCGTAGACGCCGATCGCGACCAGGGACGGGACCATCAGCGGCAGGTAGACGAAGCGGAAGAGCTGGGGCGGCGAGGCGCCGTCCATGATCGCGGCTTCGTCCAGCTCCACCGGCAGCTTGTCGGAGGCCTGCTTCAGCACCCAGATCGCGTAGGGGCTGGCGATCGTCACCATCGCGAGGATCAGCGCCCACTTGCTGTTGAGCAGCCCGTACGCTCCCATCGTCTTGTACATCGGCACGGCCAGGAACGCGGCCGGGATGAAGTAGGTGAAGAGCGCCATGTTCATCACGGTCCGGCCGCCCTTCACCTTCAGGCGGCTGATCGCGAAGGCCGCCGCGGTGGCGACGAACAGCGTCAGCACGCCGGTCGCGAAGGCGATGACCGCCGAGTTCCAGAATTGCTGCCAGAAGTTCGATAGGAAGTAGTGCTGCTGCCCGAACACGATTCTAAAGTTCTGCAGCGTCGGGTGGGCCGGGAACAAAGCCCCCGACATCGCGTCCTGCTTCGGCGAGATCGCGAACAGGACGAGGTGGTAGATCGGGATCACGGTCCAGAGCAGGACCGGGATGCCGATGAGGAGGAGCTTGGCCTCCGTGCCGGCCGCGCGCAGCCAGTTGGTGCGGGCGGCGGCGCGCTCCTCGGCGGACGGCGTCGCGCGGGCTGTCAGGGTCGTGCTCATTTCGAGAGCCTCTTCATCAGCACGTAGACCAGCGGCAGCACGAAGGGCATCGCGCAGACCACCGCCGCCATCGAGGCGTCGACCTGATCGAGGCGAAGATACCGGATGCCGAGGGTCGCCAGCACGTGGGTGAGGTCGGCGGGACCGCCGCCGGTGAGCAGGTAGACCGAGTTGAAGTCGCCCAGCGTCCAGATCATCGACAGGATGGTGCAGGTCACGTAGAGCGTCCGCATCGACGGCCAGGTGACGTGCAAAAACTTCTGCCACTTGGTGGCACCGTCGACGGAGGCCGCCTCGTAGAGGTCGGCCGAGATGGCGAGCCGCCCGGCGAGCAGGATCAGCGTCCAGAAAGGCAGCGACTTCCAGATATGGACGCCGATGGCGAGCGTGAGCGCGAGGCTCGGGTCGTTGAGCCAGTTCGGGCCGTCATCGCCGGTCAGCCGGAAGATCAGCGAGTTCACGATGCCCCATTCGGGGTTGAGCATGAACCGCACCGACAGGATGGTGGGGATCGACGGCACCGCCCAAGGCAGGATGAACAGCACCGACAGCCAGCGGATCCACTTCCGCTCGTTGGTGAAGAAGCCCGACAGCACGAGCGCGATCGCCATCTTCACGTTGATGCCGACGATCAGGAAGATCAGCGTGTTGACGACGGCGCGGGCGAAGATCGGGTCTTCCGCCAGATGCACGTAGCTCGCGGGGCTGCGCGCCAGCCACAGGCCGTAGCCGATCGGGTAGATGACGAAGAACAGGAAGATCAGCAGGTAGGGCGCGATCAGGATCAGCCCCCAGGCCTGCCACGAGGTCAGGCGGAAGGGCTGGGCCGCGGCGACCGGCGCTGCCTCAGCGACCGTTGCGGACATGGTCGGTCTCCTCGATGAGGCCGGGATGGGGGGTACGCGAAAACCGAGAGCGGGCCCCGAGCGCTAAGCGATCGGACCCCGCTCTGGATGGTGTGGGTGGAGGCACGGGTGCCTCTCCTCTTGTTCCGCGGGTCTAGGCGGGACTGTCCTTCAAAGGATCGAGCGCCCTCCCCTCCCCCTTGTGGGGAGGGGTCAGGGGGTGGGGGTGGTGCCGCGTCAAGCGCGAGGCTTCTCCGGCACCACCCCCACCCCTAGCCCCTCCCCACAAGGGGGAGGGGAAGCGCGCGCCCATCAAAGGGGAGAGCGCTCGGATCGAAGTTACTGCCCGGCGATCTGCTTGATGCGGGTCAGCATCTCGTCGGCGGCCTTCTCGACCGGGACCTTCTCGCTCACCACCCGGTTCATCGCCTTGGCGAACACGTTCTCGTTGTTGACCAGCGTGAACTTGTAGTTCTTCACGTAGTCGAACGGCTCGGTGCCGGACTTGAACTGGTTGTAGACCGCCTTGCGGTGCTTGTCGGCCTGCCAGAACGGGCTCTCGATCGAGGCGGTGGTGACCGGGAACCAGCGGCCGATCGCGCCCTCGACGTAGGGACGGAGGTTGTCCTCCTCCATGATGAACTTCACGAACTCCTTGGCCGCCGCCTTGTTCTTGGCGCCCGAGAAGACCACGCCCTGCTTGACGTCGGCACGGTAGGTCATCGGCTTGCCGTCCGGCCGGTTCGGGAACGGCGCGGTGATGATGGTCTCCTCGTAGGCCTTCTTCGAGGCCTCGCGCTGCTCAGGGGTGTTGTTCGGGTTGACGCTGTCCTCGTACCACTTCGCGGCGATCGAGATGGTGAAGTTGTGCGTCATCACCGTGGTGCGGTTGTGGAAGGCGACGTTGTTGTCGGGATCCTTCCAGGTCGTCGCCGAGGGCGGCACGCAGCCCTTGACGTAGGGGTCGGTGTAGTCCTTCAGCGCCTTGACCACGCCCTCGCGGGTCTTCGGGTCGTCGACGGTCAGCTTGCCGTCGCTGTCGACGAGCTTGGCGTCGTAGGCGTCCATGAAGGCGTAGAAGGACTGGAAGCTGTCGGTCGATTCCACGCCCATCGGCGCGCCGATGCCGTAGGTGCGGGTGCCGGACGCCTTGCGGTAGGCCGGCTGGACCTTGTCGCACCAGAACGCCCAGTAATCCGACCATTTCTGCGGGATGTCGGCCTGCTTGAAGCCGGCCTTCTCCAGCATGTCGCCCCAGATCTCGGTGTGGAGGGTCTGGCGCTTGAGCGGGAAGCCGTAATAGGCCTTCTTGCCGGTCTGGCCGTTCATGAGCAGCACGTGCTCGACGGTCTGGGCTGCGAAGCGCGGCATCATCGGCTGGAGGACGTCGGTCAGGTCCTCGAGCTTGCCCTCATAGGCCCACTTGCCGGCGGCCTGGTTGTTGTAGGTGTCGGAATAGCCGACATCGGGCGGCGAGCCGGAATCCAGCGCCGCCACGGTCTTGGGGATCATGTCCTGGATCGCGTATTGCGACAGCTCGACCTTGATCCCGGTCTTCTGCTCGAACTTCTTGATCGTCGCCCAGAGCGACTCGTCCTCGGACCGGTAGAAGCCCTTGCTGAACCAGACGGTGAGCGTCTTGTTGTCCTGCGCGACGGCCGGCAGCGCTGCCATAACCAGCGCGCCCATCGACAACGCCCCCGCGATCACTCGCTTCATCGATCCGTTCCTCCCATCCGCCCCGTTGGTCGGGCGGCTTATCCCGCATATCAGCACGGGACGGAGCGGGGCGCAATTCGGCGACAGTCAACACAAGGTATAAGCCCGGCGCGATTGTATTGCGCGCCACGGGGTCAAACCCGCGCGACGCCCATGCAGATCGGGACATTCCACTCGCAATAACGGTCCGGCGGCCGTGAACAAGATCTGACAATCCCGTCTTGACGACCCCGCCGCCCGATCCGATACGCTCCCCGCAACACGACATTCATCTGTCGATAAGCGGCCGACGAGCCGCATAGGAAGGGAGGAGCGCCATGCCCCGCATCGTCTCGCTGGAGGCCGGGTATTACCGCGTCGCGCTCCCGGTCCCCCTCAGCGACAGCATGCACGGCGACATGCCGGCCTTCGAGCTCAACACCGTCCGCCTGCGCGACGCCGACGGGGCGGAGGGCACCGGCTACACCTATACCTGCGGCCGCAACGGCGGCGCCATCGACGCGATCCTGCGGCGCGACATCCCCGACCAGATCATCGGCCAGGACGCCGACCGGATCGCGCATCTGTGGCAGCGGATCTGGTGGGGCCAGCATTACGGCGGCCGCGGCGGGCCGGCGGTGCTCGCGCAATCGGCCCTCGACATGGCGCTGTGGGACCTGAAGGCGAAGCGCCTCGGCCAGCCGCTCTGGCTGCTTCTCGGCGGGAACGATCCCAAGGTGCCGTGCTACGCCGGCGGCATCGACCTGCACCTGCCGCTCGACCTTTTGCTGCGGCAGACCGACGACAACCTGAAGAAGGGGTTTCGCGCGATCAAGATGAAGGTCGGGCGCGACAGGCTCTCGCAGGATGTCGAGCGGGTGCGGGCGATGCGCGCGCATCTCGGCGACGGATTCCCCCTGATGGTGGACGCCAACATGCGCTGGAGCGCCGACGAGGCGATCCGCGCGGCGCGAGCCCTGCAACCGTTCGCGCCGTTCTGGCTCGAGGAGCCGGTGATCCCCGACGACGTCGCCGGGCAGGCCCGGGTGGTCCGCGAGGGTGGATTGCCGATCGCCGCGGGCGAGAACCTGCGCTCGCTGTGGGAGTTCAAGCAGCTGATCACGGCCGGCGGCGTCACCTACCCGGAGCCGGACGTGACGAATTGCGGCGGCGTCACGCCGTTCATGAAGATCGCGCACTTGGCCGAGGCCTTCAACCTGCCGGTCACGTCGCACGGCGCGCACGACGTCACCGTGCATCTGCTCGCCGCCTGCCCGAACCGCTCGTACCTGGAGGCGCACGGCTTCGGGCTGGACGCCTACATCGCCGAGCCGCTGGCGATCGAGGACGGCTTCGCAGTGGCGCCGGACCGTCCGGGCCACGGCATCGCCTTCGACTGGAAGGGGCTCGCGGCGATCCGGGCCTGACCGGCGGTCACGCGGGCCGCGCCGCGCCGTCGACGGCGGCGTCCGCCACCCGGAACTGCCCCCGCCCCTGCGCCTTCGCGGCGTAGAGCGCCGTATCCGCCGCCACGAACAGGTCGGCGGAGGACCGGCCATCGGCGCGGGCGATCCCGATCGACGCGCCGACCGTGAAGGTGCGGCCGGTCCAGGTCATCGGCCGGCTCAAGGCGGCGATGAGGCGGGCCGCCACCTCCTCGGCGATGCCGGGTGCCGTGGTGGCGAGCAGGATCGCGAACTCGTCGCCGCCGATCCGGGCGACGACGTCGCCGTCGCGGCACGAGTGGCGCAGCCGCGCCGCCACCTCGACCAGGCAGGCATCGCCCGCGGCATGCCCGAACGTGTCGTTGACCGGCTTGAACCCGTCGAGATCGATCAGCAGCAGGGCGCCGAACGGGGAGCGTCCGGGCGGGTCCCGGTCGAGGGCGGCGAACCGGGCCTCGAAAGTCGCCCGGTTGGCGAGCCCGGTCATGGCATCGAATTCCGCGAGGTAGCGGGTCCGGTCGGCGAGCAGCTTCTCCTCGGTGATGTCCTGCTTCATCCCGAAGATCCGCACCGGGACCGCGCCCTCGCACTCGACCGAGGCGGTGATGCGGATCCAGCGGCGGCGGCCGGCGAGCGTCACGATCTCGGCGTCGAGGGCGAAGCCGCCGCGCTCGGCGATGGCGCGGCTGCGGGCGGCGGTCAGCGCCTCGCGGGATTTGGGCGTGTAGCAGGCGACGATCCGGCTCCTGTCGAGGGGTGCCTCCCGCGGCAGGTCGAACATCGCGTAGACCTGATCGGTCCAGGTCAGGGCCTCGTCCGGCAGGGCGCATTCCCAGACGCCGATCCGCGCGGCGGCCGAGGCGCGATCGAAGATCTTGCGGCTATGGGCGAGCGCCCGCGTCTGATGGGCGAAGGCCTCGCGAAAGTCCGTCGTCGCCCGGGCGAGGCAATCGGCGGCGGCGGCGAAATCGGCCAGGCGGCGGCTTTCCGCGGCCCTCGGCCGGCGCGGCTCGCGATCGACGAGGGCGAGGATGCCCGATCCCGGCTCGATGGTGCAGGTCGCCAGGAACCGGCATTCCGCCGCGCCGGGATGGGTGCGCCAGCGGGCGGCGGCGAGATCGGCGACGAGGCGGATCACGCTCCCCGGCCGGCGGCTCGCCACGGCCCGGCACAGGTCGGCGACGGTGGCGGGCAGGTCGGCGCCGGCCGTCGCCAGGGGCGGCCCCTCATCGGGGCCGAGCAGCAGAACGGCATCCACGGCGAAAGCCCCCCGGACGCGTTCGAGGAACGCCGCCAAAGCCTCCGCCCCGGGAGCCGGGGGCGAACAAAGATCAGTTGCACATCGCAACTTCGTGCTCGCTTGCATTGCAGGCGCAAATCACGTTCCGTCCGTCTGTGATCAGACTAACGACAGGAACTTAAGCCAAGATTGATCGCCGGGTCATTCACCGTTTCCGCCAAGGACAAGGCTCTCTTACGTCGCATCGACGGGAGAGCGTCGCTCACGCCCGCCTGAGCCGCAGGGCATTGCCGACCACGAACACGCTCGACAACGCCATCGCCCCCGCGGCCAGAACCGGCGACAGGGACGGCCCGCCGGCCGCCCGCAACACGCCCGCCGCCACCGGGATCAGCGCCGCGTTGTAGGCGAAGGCCCAGAACAGGTTCTGGCGGATGTTGCGCATCACCGCCCGCGACAGCCGCAGCGCCTCGGCGACGGTGGCGGGATCGCCGGCCATCAGCACCACGTCGGCGCTCTCCACCGCCACGTCGGTGCCGGTGCGAGCGCCAGGCCCGTATCGGCCTCGGCCAAAGCCGGGGCGTCGTTGATGCCGTCGCCCACGAAGGCGACCGGGCCGTATTGCTCGCGCAAGTGCCGGACGGCGTCGCGTTTGCCGGCGGGCAGCACCTCGGCGAGGACCGTCGTGATGCCGAGGCTCCGGGTGACGCCCTCGGCGGCGCCCCTCGCATCGCCGGTGACGAGGGCGACCGCGAGGCCCCGGTCGGCCAGCGCCCGCACGGCCGCCGCGGCGCCGGGCTTGACCGGATCGGCCACCGCCAGGAGCGCCGCCGGCACGCCGTCGAGGGCGAGGTAGAGGGGTGAGCGTCCCTCCCTCGCCAGGCGCTCGGCCTCGGGCGCGAAGCCCGAGAGGTCGAGGCCGGCGAGGTGGCGGGCGGCGCCGATTGCGACCGCGCGGTCCCCGGCCCGGCCGGTGACGCCGTGGCCCGGCACGGCCGCGAACGCGCTCACCGGCGGCAGGTCCAGGCCCTTCTCGGCGGCGGCCGCCACGATGGCGCGGGCGATCGGGTGCTCGGAGCGGGCCTCGAGGGCGGCGGCGGCGGCCAGCACGGCGTCGGCGTCGAAGCCGGGGGCCGGGATCAGGTCGGTGAGGGTCGGGCGGCCCTCGGTCAGGGTGCCGGTCTTGTCGAAGGCGACGACGCGCACCTCCTCCAGGGCCTGCAGGCCGGCACCGCTGCGAAACAGGATGCCGCGCTCCGCCGCCCGGCCGGTGCCGACCATGATCGAGGTCGGGGTGGCGAGCCCCATGGCGCAGGGGCAGGCGATGATCAGCACCGCCACCGCATGGACCAGAGCGAGGCCGAGGGAGGGGGCGGCGCGAGGACGAGCCAGGCCAGGAAGGTGAGGAGGGCGAGAGCCAGCACCGCCGGCACGAACCGGGCGGTGACCCGGTCGGCCAGCGCCTGGATCGGGAGCTTGGCGCCTTGCGCCGCCTCGACCATGCGGACGATCTGGGCGAGCGCCGTGTCGGCGCCGACCCGCTCGACCGCGACCGTGAGCGCCCCGGTGCCGTTGACGGTGCCGCCGGTGACGGGATCGCCCGGCGCCTTCGCCACGGGCACCGGCTCGCCGGTCAGCATGCTCTCGTCGATGCGGGAGGCGCCCTCGACCACCCGGCCATCCGCCGGCAGGCGCTCGCCGGGGCGGACGCGGACCCGGTCGCCGACCGCGAGGTCGGCCACCGGGACCTCGGTCTCGAGGCCGTCCCTCACCGCGAGGGCGGTCTTCGGCGCGAGGCCGACGAGGCGCGCCACCGCCGCTCCCGTGCGGCCGCGGGCCCGCGCCTCCAGGCTGCGCCCGAGCAGGATCAGGGTGACGATGAGGACCGAGGCCTCGAAATAGACGTGGGCCGCGCCGTCCGGGAGCCAGCCCGGCCCCAGGGTCGCGACCAGCGAGAACAGGTAGGCGGCGCCGGCACCGAGCGCCACCAGGGCGTTCATGTCCGGGTGGCCGCGCACCAGACCGGGCAGGCCGCGGGAAAAGAAGCGCCGCCCGGGCCCGGCGAGGACCAGGGTGGCGAACACGGCCTGGATCCCGGCGCTCCAGGCCCCGGGCAGGAGGCCGTGGCCGGCGAGGTGGCCGCCCAGGAGGTGACCACCCATGTCGAGCACCACGACGGGGAGCGACAGGAGGGCGGCGAGGATCAGGTTGCGGGTCAGCGTCTCCGGCTCGCGCGGGGGAGCGTCGGCCTCCGGCTCCGTCGCCACGGGACGGGGCTCGTAGCCGGCCTCCCGTATGGCGGATTCGAGGGCGTCGAGGCTCACGAGCCCGGCGGGGTGGCGCACGCTCACCCGGCCGGTGGCGAGGTTGGCGCTCGCCTCGCGCACGCCGGGCACTGCCTTCAGCACCCGCTCGACCCGGCCGGTGCAGGAGGCGCAGGTCATGCCGTCCACGATCAGTTCGCTCACCGCCTCCGGCACCGCATAGCCGGCATCCTCGACCGCCGCGGCGAGCGCCGTCGGGTCGTTGTCGGGAGTGAGGTCCAGGGTGGCGCGCCCGGTGGCGAGGTTGACGGCGACCGCCTGCACGCCGGGGACCCGCTTCAGCACCCGTTCGACCCGGCCGGTGCAGGACGCGCAGGTCATGCCCTCGACGGGCAGGGTGAGGCGGCGGGCGGGTGCGGTCATGGTGCGGTCTCCCGCCGGGGAATGTGGGGCGCGGGGTCGCTCTCCGGTACGGTAGGGATCGACGTCGTGCCCTGCTTTGCGAACATGGTTTCGCCGCGCTCGCGCTCCAGAGCGCGGGGCGGAGCGGGAGCGGGCGATGATCGGGCGGGTATTGGCGGCTGTGGCGATGGTCTGCGGCGGGGCGGGGGCGGCCTTGGCGCATCCCCATGTCTGGGTGCAGGCCCGGGCCGAACTGGTGCTCGACCAGAAGCGCAACCTGGTGGCGATCCGCGAATCCTGGACCTTCGATCCGGAATATTCCGCCTTCTCGGTGCTGAACCTCGATTCCAAGCGCGACGGCGTGCCGGACCAAAAGAAGCTCGACGAGCTCGCCGTCGAGCGCCTGGGGGCGATGGCCGAGACGGCGTTCTTCACCTCGGGCAAGCTCAACGGGCGCCCGCTCGCCCTCAAGGCCGGCCCCGACCCGAAGGCGAGCTTCTCGCAGGGGCGCCTGACCCTCGATTTCACCCTGGTGCCGCAAGGCCCCGCCGGCCCGGTGCGCAACCTGGTGGTGAGCTTCGACGATCCGGATTTCTACGTCGCCTTCGGGTTGCCGCCGGGTGAGCCGGTCAAGCTGTCGGGCACCACGGATTGCGTGCTGAAGCTCAACCGGCCGAACCGGCAGGCCCAGGAGGGCGAGCAGCTGATCCCCGACGACGAGGCCACCGGCACGCCGGGCGCCGCCGCCGCGGCGGCCTCCGACTATATCGGGCGGCTGCTCGTCGCCTGCCCCTGAACAGATTTCGCCGCAATGGTCGCCGGTCCGGCGGGGAAAATCTGCGATAGAACAAGAACCTAAGCGGACGACGCGTCGGCCTGCCGACGCTTCGTCCGCTTAGGCCTTCTTCGGGTCGCCATGGGCCGGGATCAGGGCCCGGAAGGTCGCCCCCGCCCCCGGAGCACTCTCGATCACCAGCCGGCCGCGATGGCGGTTGAGGATGTGCTTGACGATGGCGAGGCCGAGACCGGTGCCGCCCTGCTGGCGGCTCGAGGCGGCATCGACCCGATAGAACCGCTCGGTCAGGCGCGGCAGGTGCTCGGGGGCGATGCCCGGGCCCTCGTCGCGCACCGCGATCTCGACCTGCGGCGGCCGGCTCTCCTCCGCCGGCTGGGTGTCCAGCGAGACCGCGACCCGGCCGCCCTCGCCGCCGTATTTCACGGCGTTCTCGACCAGGTTCTCGATCACCCGCAGGATCTCGTCGCGGTCCCCGAGGATCCGGTGCGGCCCCGGCGCGGCGTCGAGGGTGATCGTCACCCCGCGCTCGCCGGCGATCGGCCCGAGGGCGTCGGCGATCTGGCGGGCGAGCGGCACGACATCCACGACTTGCGTCGGCGGCACGTGGGCGCGCAATTCGATGCGGGAGAGCGACAGCAGGTCGTCGATCAGCCGCGTCATCCGCAGGGCCTGCACCCGCATGATGCCGAGGAAGCGCTCCCGCGCCTTGGCGTCGTCCCGGGCCGGGCCCTGCAGGGTCTCGATGAAGCCGAGCAGCGAGGCGAGCGGGGTGCGCAGCTCGTGGCTGGCATTGGCGACGAAATCGACCCGCATCGTCTCCAGGCGCTGGGCCGAGGTGAGGTCGCGCAGGAACAGCACGACGTTGGGGCCGGCCCGCCCGGTCTCGCCGCCCTGCATGGCGCCGATCTGGACCTCGAAGGTGCGCTCGGTCGGGATGCGCGGGGAATACAGCGTCTTCAGGGGCTCGCCGGTGCGCAGCACGGTCTCGATGCCGTCGAGCACGTCGGGGTCGCGCAACGCGAAGGAGAGCGGGTGGCGCGGCCGCAGGGAGGGCAGGAGCGCGCGGGCGGCGGCGTTCGACTCGATCACCAGGGAGCGGCGGTCGATCAGGATGACGGGGTCGGGGATGTTGGCGAGCAGCGCCTCGGCGAGGCCGTGGCGGCCCCGGCCGGCCTGCACCTCGGAGCGCGGCACCGGCTCGCCCCGGCGCGGCGCGGCGGCGAGGCCGCCGGCGAGGAGCGCGAGGAGCCCCAGGAGCCCGGTGCCGAGATCGATCCCGTGCAGCCAGGCATGCCCGGCGAGGAACGCCACCACGGCCCCGAGCGCCCCCGCCACGCCGCCCGGCGGGCGGCCGAGAGGGTGCCGGCGGCACTCGGCAGGAAGGGCGGCGGCGCGGCGTCGGCGGGCCTGCCCTCCGGCGGGTCGCCGGATTCAGGGCTTTGCGTCGCTCTCGGCGGCATCATCGTCGGGCGCCTCCCGCGGGGTGAGGCGCGCCCGCTTGGCGATCTCATAGGCGCCGAGTGCGGCGAGCGCCACCACGAACGGGATCAGGTAGTAGCAGACCCGGAACAGCAGCAGCGCACCGAGGACCGATTCCCGCGGCAGGCCGGACAGCGCCAGCAGCACGGTCGCCTCGAACACCCCGAGCCCGCCCGGCGCGTGGCTGGCGATGCCGAGCATCGCGGCGAGCACGTAGATCGCCACGAAGGTCTCGAAGCTGAGGCCGTGGCCGGCCGGCAGCAGCACGTAGAGCACGCCGGCCGCCGCGCAGACGTCGCCGGCGCCGACGAGCATCTGGCTCAAGGAGAGCTTGAGGCCCGGCAGTTCCAGGCGCCAGCCCCGCACCTTGACGCTGCGGCGCTTGACGGTGACCCAGGCGAGATAGGCCAGCACCGCCGCGAGCGTCGCGAAGCCGAGACCCTGGTTGAAGAGGACGCTGGTATAGGTGAGGTGCGAGAGCGGCTCGGCCTCGCGGATCAGGCTGATGCCGAGCACCGCTCCCATGCCGAGCCAGAAGGTGAAGCCGGCGACGATGGTGAGCGCGGCGATGCGCCCGGGGCTGAGACCCTGGCCCGAATAGATCCAGTAGCGCACCGTGCCGGCGGTGAGCAGCGGGAAGCCGAGGTTGAAGCTCACCGCGTAGCTGGTGAAGGAGGCGAGCGCGGTGGTGCGGTAGGGCACCTTCAGGTTGAGCTGGCGGAGCGCCAGCGCGTCGTAGCAGGTGAGGAACAGGTAGCTCACCACCACGAGGCCGATGGCGAGCCCGACCTGTTCCGGCGTCGCCGCCAGGAAGGCGGTGCGCAGGTCGGCCCAGGTGACGGTGGAGACGAGCTTGCCCAGCACCCCCAGCGAGATGAGGAACAGCACGACGCTGGCGACCGTACCGATCCAGGCATAGCGGCGCTTGTGGCGGGCATGACGGTCGGCCGGGGCGCGCGGGTCGGAACCCGGATCGAGTCCCGGATCCTGCCCGGCCGGATCCTCGTCGCGCGGCGGCTCGGTGCCGGCGTCTCGCACGGGATCGCGCAAGGGTCTGGCCTGCGCGATGTTCTTGTCATGGCTGGCGAAATTCATCGCGTCGGCGTCCGACCCCGCTTGTCGCGGGCACGAGCGCGCGGCCGGCCGCGGCCAGGCTCGCGCACACAGGTGCCCGGCGGCACTCCGACCGAGCCCCGCTCGCATGAGGGGCCATGTAGGCCCTCTGCCGGCGAATGACCAGCCGGACCATGCGGCAGGGGGCGAATCACCCGGGGAGCCCGAGATGCCGCGCCGCCTCGGAAAGGCCGGCGGCGATGCGGGCCGGCACCGCCGGGCTGGTGCAGACATAGGTCGGGCTCGGATGCGGGATCGCCACCACCGGCAGGTCCGGCCGCGCCTCCGCGAGGACGGGGCCCAAGCCTTGCGCGACCCGGCCGGACAGGACCGCGACGGCGAGGTCCGGCATCAGCGCGACGAGCGGCATCAGGTAGGCCCGGGCCGCCCGGATCTCGCCCGTGCGCGGCGCCCGGTTGCGGGCGCCGGGGGCGTGGATCACCCAGGGCACGGCGTTCCAGATCAGGGTGTCGGTGCGCGGGATGCCGGCATCGGCGAGGAAGCGGAACAGGTTGGCGGCGGTGCCGGTCGGGTTGTCGCGGGAGACGAAGGCGGTGCGGCCGGTGGCCGGGCCGGGGGTCTCGAGGAGGAGGAGCAGGCGGGCCGAAACCCCGCCGTCGAGGGGATCGGCCTCGGGCACCGGCCGGCCCCGCTCGGTCCGGATGCGCTCGGCGAGGCGGCGCAGCGGGTCAAGGCGGGGGCTGGCCTCGGCGAGGGCATGGCGCGCCGCGACGGCACCGGGATCGGCCAGGCTTTTCGGCGCGTCCGGGTTCACGCCAGGGTCAGCCCGTCCGGCAGGGAGCCGGCGAGGCGGAAATGCTCGCGCGCCTCCTCGGCGCTCAGGCGCACGGCGAGGCCGGCGGGGCCGCCGAACTGGAAGCCGATCTGGCTCGCATAGGCCGCGCAGGCCGCGTGCTTGGCGGCTTCCTCCTGCGGGGACAGGCGCACGGTGACGGGAGCCAGATCCGCGAAGGCCTCGCGGAACGGCTCCTTCGGGTCGGGATGGCGCACGGTATAGGGGAAGTCGCGCCACCACAGGATCGGGCAGGCCGGGGCGAGCGCGGTCAGGGCGCGGACCAGCTGGACGTGATCGACATGGCCGCCGACGCCTTGAGGCGCCAGCAGCAGGTCGGGCGCCGCCTCCTCCATCAGGCGGGCGAGCACGGGGCCGAGATCGTCGGCGAGCGGGTCGTCGGGCCGTGTCCCGGCGAAGAGCTCGGGCGCCGAGGCGTAGCCGCGATGCGGCGCCTCGGTCAGCGCGACGTGGACCGGCGGGGTCAGCCCGAGCAACGCCGCCGCCGCCCGGTCCTCGTCGCGGCGCAACGCCATGTAGTCGATCTCGGGCCCGAGCCCCTTGTCGAGCTGGCAGGCCAGCGCGAAGCCGGTCGGGTCGGGCACGCTGGCGGTGAGCAGCGTCACCATCACCACCCGCCACCCCCCTTGAGCGAGCTGCGCCAGGGTGCCGCCGCAGGAGAAGGCGGCATCGTCGAGATGGGGCGAGAGGGCGAGGGCTGTGGGCATCGACTCACTTATCTAGAGACAACCAGGAGAGCGCGGGTCTTCCCCTCCCCCCTCTGCGGGGGAGGGTGGCGAACGCAGTGAGCCGGGAGAGGGGCAGCGCGACGCTGATCCAGGGGGCGCCCGTCAGCACGGTCGCGACCTTTCCGGGAGCGGCGTCCCCTCTCCCGGCCTGCTTCGCAGGCCACCCTCCCCCGCAGAGGGGGGAGGGGGAGACCCGCGCCATCGCTTTCCGCGAACAGCACTGCACCATCCACGGGAGTGCATCTCACAACAGATGCGGCTCGGCCCGGAAGCGGCAGCTCGGATCGTGCGGCAGATCCGGGTCGAAGGCCGGGTCCGGCCGCTCGCCCCGCACCGACGCATAGACCTCCATGATCTGCCGCCCCACCGCCTGCCAGGAATAGACCCGCCGGCATTCCTCCAGGGCCGCCGCCGCGAGGCGGGCGCGCAACTGGCGGTCGGTGATGATCTTGTGCAGAGCCTCGGCGAGCGCCGTCACGTCGCCAGGCTGGACCATCAACCCGTTCTCCCCGTCGCGCAGGCAATCGGAGACGCCGACGGAGTGGGTCGAGACCACCGCCTGCCCCGCGGCCATCGCCTCCAGGATGGTGTTGGAGAACCCCTCCGCGTAGGTCGGCGAGACGAACACGTCGCCCATCGCGTAGAGGCCCGGCACGGCGTCGTAATCGGCGTAGCCGGTGAAGCGCACCTCGGCCTCGGAGAAGCCGAGATCGGCGGCCAGTGCTCGCGCCGGCTCCACGTCGGGGCCGATGCCGGAGATGATCGCCGCAAACGGCGTGCCGCGCAGGCGCAGCAGGCTCAAGGCGTCGAGGAAGTCGAGCACGCCTTTCCGGCGGTCGACCCGGCCGTGATAGAACAGCCGCACCGGGTCCGCGGCATCGCCCGGCTGCCAGCCGTCCGGCGGGCGGAAACGCGCGGTGTCGACGGCGCCCGGCACGATGGTGAAGCGGTCGGGATCGCTGCCGAGCCGGTCGCAGACCTCGGCCACGAAGGAGCGGCCGCCGATCAGCAGCGCGTTGGCGTGGGCCAGCACCCGCACCATGGCCAGCCGATGGGTCTCGCAGCACGAGCCGACCCAGTGGCCGTCGCCGCCCTGGATCGAGACCACGTTCGGCACGCCCAACCGTTGCGAGGCGATCAGCGTGGCAAAGCCCGTCGGGTAGCCGTACTGCGCGTGGAGCATGTCGAAGGGCTTCTTCTCGTGCTCGGCCGCGATCGTCTCGACCATCGTGGCGATGTCGCGCTCGAAGTCGCCGCTCTCCTGCTCGCCGCTTTGTTCGAGGCCGATCACCCGCACGCCCGGGACCGGCGGCGGCGGGCCGCCGCCGTAGACCTTGGTGCCGAAGGCGTCGCCCCGGTACTGGCTCACCATCGTCACGTCGTGGCCGGCGCCGACCAGCTCGCGCAGGAGGTTCTGCGCGTAGACGCTCATGCCGGAAATCGCCGGGAAGTAGCGCCGGCTGACGAAACAAATTCTCATCGGCGGCACTCCCGCAGGTAGCGGAGCGAATCCGGGATCATCCGGTCGGCCCGGTGGCTCTCGCGGGACAGCTCGACGCAGACCAGCCTGTCGAAGCCGATGCTCTCCAGGGCGTCGAGCACGCCGGGCACGTCCATGTCGCCCTCGCCGAAGGGCAGGTGGATGTGGGTGCCCCGCGCCATGTCCTCGATCGCCACGGTGCCGAGCCGGTCGGCGAATTCACGCACCGCCGCCGCGGGCTCGCGCTCCTGCGTCACCAGGCAATGGCCGGTATCGAGCGCCAAGCTCAGGCCCGGGATGGCGAGCGCCGCGTAATCGTCCAGGGTCTCGACCAGCATGCCGGGCTCGGGTTCGAGCGCGGCCACGACCCGGCGCTCGGCGGCATAGGCCACCACCTCTTCGAGACCCGCCCGCAGCCAGCCCCGCGCCGCCTCAGGATCGACGCCGGGCTTCGGCACGCCGGCCCAGAACGACACCGCCTCCGACCCCAGGATCGCCGCGATGTCGACGGCCCGTTGCAGGAAGGCGACCCGGCGGGCGCGGCCTGCCGGATCGGCGGTCACCAGGGTCGGCTCGTGCTTGGCCCGCGGATCGAGGAGGAAGCGGGCGCCGGTCTCGATCACCGAGCCGAGGTTCAAGCCGTAGAGCCGGCCGCGCACCCGCTCGGCATCCTGCGCCCAGGTCTCGGCGAAGGGGTCGAGGTGGTGGATGTCGAGGGTGAGCGCGACGCCATCGTAGCCGGCATCGGCGATCAGGCCGAGCGCGTCGTCGAGGCGGTGATTGGCCGCCCCATTGGTGTTGTAGGCGAAGCGCAGGCTCATGCCGCCCTCCCCCGGCGCTCGAGCCGGAACGGCGCATGGTGCGATTCCGGCTCGCGGTAGAGCGGATAGAGCGGGCCGACGATCTTTTCCGCCAACGCGACATCGAAGAGCGGCTGGCCTCCGAAGCGCTCCAGCGCCTCCGGGGTCAGGCGCACCGGGCGTAAAGACTCGCTCGACTCCCCGAAACGGATCAGCGGGTGGTCGCGCTCGATGAGCTTCCGGGTGTTGCGCTCGCCGATGCGGTAATAGCTCATGGTCTCGACTTCGAGACCCGGCACGATCGCCTTGACGATGCCGACACCGCCGCCCGGCGGCGAGGCGTCGACGTAGAGCACGTCGAAGCCTTCCGCCTCCAGCCGCTCGCGGGCGATGCGGGCGCGGTCCTGGCCGGTGGGGGCGGGTTGCGTCGGCAGGTCGGTGAAGCGCTTCGTCGCACGCTCGGAATAGACGCTGTCTGCGAGGTAGTCGCGCAGGGTCTCGGCCGGCTTATCGATCCAGTCGAGCATCGCGGACAGCGCCCTCCCCTCCTCGAGGTCGAGGCTGGGCAGCGCCTTCTCGATGAAGGCGTCGACGTAGCCGGGCGGGGTGATGGAGCGGGCGAGCGCCAGGGGCCCGTGCCCGAAGGTCTTGCGCACCCGCGCGGCCTGGAATTCCAGGATCGCCTTGCGCAGGGCCCGCTCGCGATCGGGATCGCAGGCCTCGCCGCAGGCCGACAGCGCGATCGGTGCCGGCGTGCGCGACGCGTCGACGTCGTAGCCGACGCAGTAGACGTTGGTGAAGCCGAACTGGTCGGTGGCGAATTTCGGCATCGCGCGGATGCCGAGAGTCTCCAGCCGGTCGAGCATCGCGCGCGTCTCCGGCCCCAGACCCTCGGAGGTGTCGAGCATCACGCCCTGGTCGAGGGCGCGGAACAACAGGCCGTTGCCGTCGCGCTGGAGCAGTTCGAGGAGCCCGTGACCGAGGGCGAACTCCACGTCCGGCCCGGCGCCGAGCCCGTTGGTGATGAGGTTGGTGAAGGGCGTGTACCCTTCCGACAGCTCGAAGTAATCGGTTGCCGCGAGGTCGAGGGGCATCAGCACGGTTTCGCCGGTCCGGGCCCGCACCGTGCCGGTCCATTCGAGCACGGTGTCGCGATCGACCGGGCTGCCCGCCGGCAGGCCGAGGGTCAGGGGATCGGCGACCGAGCCGGCGCCGAAGACCCGCACGAGGTCGTGGTAGCTGCCGCGCTCCTTCTTGCGTGGGAGCAGCGCCAGGCTCGGCATCAGGTTCTCGGCGATCTCCGCCACCGAGCCGATGATCGCCTCGTCGTCGGTGGCGCCGTAGCCGATGCCGCTCGGCATCGCGCCGACGAAATACGGATCGTCGAGGAACAGCGACACGAACCAGCACGGCACCCCGGTCCGGTCGAGGGGCGCGAGGGGAAAGCCGACGATCCTTCCCGGCGGCAGCACGTCGAGATAGGCGCGGACCGCGTCGGGCAGGCGCTCGGGCAAGCCCTCGATGATCCGCTTCTGACCGTAGGTGTAGGGACGGGGGGCGGTGGGTCTGTCCACGATGCGAAAACTCCTCCGCGAGCATCAGAGCTGGCTTGAGCGCGATCTTCTACTGATGACTTGCGTTAGTTAGGGATATCCCACCCACTCACCTCATCCTGAGGTGCGAGCATCGCGAGCCTCGAAGGAGAGCTCCAGGTATCCCCGCGATCTCTGGAGGCCTCCTTCGAGGTCAGTCGATCTTCGATCGATCGACACCTCAGGATGAGGTGAGAGGATGGGAGATTTCATGTTGCTCTCAACATTCCGGAGATACGGCAGTACGATGCGAGGGGGATGCCGCGTAGGCGCGGGCCAGCAGCCGCATGGTGTGGAGGTCGCGCTCTGCCGACCAGGCGCCGCGCCCGGAGGAATCGCGCAACGCGCGCCCGAAGGCCCGGACCTGCTCCAGGAACGGCGAGGCCTGGGTGTCGAAGGAGAGCGGGGTCGTCTCGCCCGTGGCCCCGTCCGTGAAGGTCACGCTCCCGCCCGCCTCCTGCCCCATCGTGTTGGTGGCGACGAGCAGGCCCCTGGTGCCGGCGATCTCCAGGCGGCGGCGTGGCAGCGCGTTGGGACAATTGTAGGCGACGTGCAGGCTCGCCAGCACGCCGGAGCCGGTCCGGCCGATCAGCAGCGCCCCGTCATCGACGGCGTAATCCTGCGCCCTCGCCTGGGTCAGCGCCGTGATGTCGAGGATCGGCTCGTCGAGGAGGAAATCGGTCAGGTCGAGGCCGTGCGGGGCGAGGTCCATCAGCGCGCCGCCGCCGGCCTGGGCCTGGTCGATGCGCCAGTTGGATTGCCCGGGAATCGCCGTCCAGCCCCTGTCGAGCCAGCAGGCATAGACGATCCGGACCGCCGTGACGGTGCCGACCCGGCCGGCGCGGATCGCGTCGCGCAACAGGCGATGGGCCGGGTGGTGGCGCTGGTCGAAGGCGGTGCCGTAGAGCACGCCGGTCCGGGCGACAGCCGCCGCCATCGCCTCGGCGTCGGGCAGTGCCGCCGCCATCGGCTTCTCGCACAGGATCGCCTTGCCGGATGAGGCCAGGGCCTCGACGGCGCCGCGATGGAGATGGTTGGGCGTCGCGACGTAGACCGCCTCGACCTCCGGCTCGGCGATGAGACCGGCGAGATCGGCGTGCCCCCGGGCACCGAGATCGGCGGCGGCCGCCCGCGCCTCCGCGCCCGGATCGCAGACGGCGACGAGGCGGTGCCCGGCCTCCCGGATCGCCGGCGCCATGAAGTCCCGGGCGACCCAGCCGAACCCGACGATGCCCCAGCCGATCGAATCCCCCATCACCAGCGCTCCGGCAGGTCGACGAACTCGCGGGTGCGGGCGCGCTCGAGGGTGTCCGGCGTCATCTCCAGGGTCTCGGGCCCCTCGGAGCGCAGCGGATAGGTGGCGCGGGCGGCATATTCGTCGCGGTAGCGCTCGGAGGGCCAGGCGATGGCATGGCCCCCCGCCGGATCGGGCGCGTAGAGCGGGTTGAGGCGCAACGTGGCCCCTTCCTGCGGCAGGGTCAGCCCATCGACCAAGGGGCGGGGCGCCGGGCGCATGCCGGGCCCGCAGACCACCGAGAAGGCCTCGACGTGGTCGAGGGCGGCCGGCTCCGCCGGAACCGGGGCGCGGGCCTCGACCAGCGCCCGGGTCAGTTCGTCGTCGTCGTAGACGAGCCCGTCGGGGAACAGCTCCCCGATCTCGGTCGCCGAGACCGCGTGGCCGGCGGAGAAGCCGGGCCGGGCGCTGTTATGGACGTGGCTCAGCGCCAGCCATCCCTCCTCGCCGGCGGTCTTGCGCAACGCTTCGAGGATGCGGGCCTTCTCGGGGAGAAAGTAGAACGCGTCGTGGCACATCACGAGATCGACCGGCGCCTGGTCGATCGGCCAGTGCGGCGAGGCGGCGTCGAAGCAGACGAGTTGCGGCCGTTGCCCGGCGACCCAGTGGCGGGCGACCCAGAGCTTGGAGAAGACCACGTCCCCGCCCGACACCCGCACGCCCCGCCCCTGCAGCTCGCGCAGGTAATGGCCGATGCCGCAGGCCAGCTCGAAGGCGCAGAGCGGCTTGTTCCAGTGCGCCTCCAGCAGGGCGAGGCCGGCGAGATAGGTCGGGTCGCTCCAGCGGTTGACGAAGTAGTCGCCGACCCGGCCCCAGCCGAGGCGGGCGCAAGCCTCGCGCAACGAGACGTACTTCATCTCGCGGACGAGATCGCGCAAGGTCGCGGGATCGGCCTTGGGCCCGGTCCACCAATCGTCCTGGTCGGCGAGGAGGAGTTCGAGGGCATGGCCGGGAGCCCCCTTGTCGAGATGGCCCAGCACCTCCCCGATCACATCGTCGCGGCCGATCCGCAGGTAGGGAATGCCGTCGACCACCGGCCAGCGCGGGCCGCGCCTGCCCTCGCGCAGGGAGTGGGGCGTATCGTGGTGCAGCGCCTCGCCGGTGACCGGCGAGAGGAGCCCGAACGGGATCACGAATGCGTTTCCTCGCGGCGCCCGCCCTGCGGCAGGCTCTGACGGGAGATAGGGCGCGGGCGCGAACGCCCAAGGACATGCGGACTCCGGTGGGCGTCCGCTGTCCTCGTCACGGGAGCCGCATGTCGGCGAGCACCCGGTCGTGAAAGCCCTTCACCGGACCCTCGTGCACCAGCGCCATCTCGCCGAGCACCGTATCCATGGTGAGCGAGGCCGCCCGCAGGTGCTGGGCGATCTGCAGGACCCGGTCGATCACGTCGGCGGCGTGGAAGGCGCGTCCCTCCGCCGTGCGGTCATCCGCCAGGATCCTTCGCGATGAGGCGACCAGGCCCCGCAACGGCGCGTCGAGTTCCGACAGGGCCCGCTCGCTCAAGGCGGCGATGACCGCATCGAGATGGTCGCCCAGCAGGATCTCGCCGGTGAAGCCGGCATCCGGCATCAGGGCGTTGTGCAGGTGATGGGCGAGGGCGGCGACGAACACTGTGGTCGGGTCGGCACCGTAGAACGGGCTCAGCGCGACGCCGTAGGCCGCCACCACGAGGCAATGCTCGGCGTGGTTCTCCGGCGGTTCGAGCAGGATGCGCGGCTTGCCCGGGCAAGTCACGCCGGCCCGTGGCTGGTCGGCCTGGAGCAGGGCGAACTGGGGCACGGGGCCCGCCTCCCACTCCCGCGGCTCCGCCAGGCAGGCGCGCAGGCGCCCCGCAAGGACCGGATCGAGCGAGCCCGCCACCTCGTCGAAGCCCCGCACCAGCACGGCGGAGGCCTGGGCCCGCGAGAGGCCGGCGACGCCCAGGAACGCCGCGTCGAGGTCGCCGAGGCGGGAGGCGGCGAGCGCCTTGGCGGTGATGTCGAGGGCGAGCGCCGCCGGGTCGGCCCCGCCGGTCAGCGCCGCCCAGGCCTGGAGGAACAACCGCTCGGCGATCGAACCGTCGCGCCCGGCGGACCGGACGCGCTTGATGTCGTTGAGCTCCACGAGAAGCTCGCGGAGAGGGAGCGGGGCCTGAGCCCCGCCCGCCGAGTTCAGGCTTTCAGCCATCCCTAGTGGACGCCGAGCCAGTCGAGCAGCATGCGCTCCTGCGCGCCGAAGGCGTGCTCGGGGCTGTTGCCGTTCTTGACCATCGGCGCCTTGAAGAACAGCGACAGCTGCTCCTGCACGCCGCCGTCGCCGCGCTTCTTGGCGAGGTCGAGGACGCGGGCGATCTCGATCACCAGGGGGGCGGCCAGGATCGAGTCCTTGCAGAGGAAGTTGACCTTGATCTGCATCCGCTGGCCGAGGAAGCCGGTGACGTCGATGTTGTCCCAGGCCTCCTTGTCGTCGCCGCGCGGCCGGTAATAGTGGATGTGGACCAGGTGATCCTCGACCGGATAGCCGAGGATCGAGTCCAGCACCGTGCCTTTGGTGTTGAGCTTGGACTGGAGCGAGTCCTTGTCGTTGAGCGCGAGGCCGTCGCGGTTGCCGAGGATGTTGGTGGAGAACCAGCCGTCGACGTGGAGCGCCCGCGACTTGAGCGCCGGGGCCAGCACCGTCTTCATCATGGTCTGGCCGGTCTTGCCGTCCTTGCCGGCGACCGGGACGTTCATCTGCCGGGCGAGATCGACGAGCGCCGGCACGTCGGCGGCGACCGACGGGGTGAAGTTGGCATACGGAATGCCGTTCTTGATCGCCGCATAGGCGTAGAGCATCGCCGGGCTGATCGCCTCGTCGCTCGCATCCAGGCCGCGCTCGAAGGCGGCGGCCGAATTCAGCGTCGGGTCGTCGAGGTCGGGCCAGCGCTCGGTCGAGGCGAGGTTGACGACCACCACGTCGTCGACGCCGGATTCCTCGCGGAAGCGCTTGAGGTCGTCGGCGATGCAATCCACCGCCCCGCGGTGGTCCTTGGCGACGATGCGGTTGCCGCCGTCGATGTTCTTGCAGAACTTGGCGCTGCCGACCGCCGGCCATGGCTTCATGCCGTTGAGCACCTGGGCGCCGTTCTCGATGTCCTGCTTCGTCAGCACGCCGTGGCCGGTCGCCGCGGCGCCGAGGTCGTCGCCGTTGAGGTCCCAGCCACCGAAGACGAGATCCTTGTAACCGACCATCCCGGCCACCGCGTGGCCCGCAAGGGGCAGACCGTCGAGACGATTCGAGCCGGACTTGATCATCTCGATGCCGGCGATGGCGGTGGTGGCGACAGCACCCCCCATCCCGACGAAAGCGACGCCGACGCGCCGACCGGGCTGCATGCTCATCGGTAGGGACTGTCCTCTTCTGGGCCGCGGACCCCGGACGGGGCGGTGGAGCAATCGTTCGCTCGCTCCGCGTGGCGAGTAGGAATGCTCGGGGGAGTATTAGGTTCCGTAGCGCGCACGATTTTTTCGTGCCCTCGCGACCCCCGGGACACCCCGTTTACCGTCTCGTTAACCATCCCGAGAGAAACGGCGCCGCAAAATGGCCTCACGGCCCGCCCCGGCCTCGTCCCATTCTGGACACACCGGGCGGCCAGAGGTGCCGACGAGCGAAGCACGAAACACACGGCGTGGCCCCTCGGGGCCGGACACGCGCCCAGGACAAACGGCAAGGACAAAGGTTGGAGATGGGGGTTTACCCGGAGCCGGCGCCCCGCGCCGACGACGCAGGCCGACTCGTGCCCGAGACGGGCACCGACACCATCCGCTGGCTCGATGCCCGCGAAGGCCACCATTCCGGAGCGCATAGCCGGACCCGGTCCGTCGCCGCCGCGCTGAGCCGCAAGGCCGTAGCAGTGCTGGCCGTCGGCGTCGCCTTCGCGGCCTGCCTGCCGCAGGATGCCGTGGCCCCGGCGGCGGAAGCGCATGACCGGATCGACCTCGCGGCTCCCCGTCTTCCGCTCGAGGCCCGCGGCCTGTCGCCGGACTGGCGCGGCCCGGCCCTGATCGAACAAACCCCGAGCACCACGGCACTGATCCGCGACGACCTCGAGCGCCTGCATCGCGAGATGCAGGGCGAGGCCGGCCGCGACGAGACGGTGTCGCCCGGCGAGACGACCGTCCTCGGCGACGATGCGCCCGGCGCCGGAACCGCGCCGCTACGGGACGCCTCGCTGGCCCGGGAGATCGTGCTGCCGCAGGAGACGGCCCCCGCCGAGGACATCTCCCTACCCGAGGTGATGGCCCTGCCCGAGGTGACCCCGGACGGGCTGGTGATCTTCGGCGACAAGAAGGTGCCGCGGGTCCTGGTCGAGACCATCGTGCGCGCCGCCCGCGAGACCGAGACCGATCCGGTCTACCTGATGGCGCTGGCCGACAAGGAATCGAGCTTCCAGCCGAGCGTACGCGCGGCGACCTCGACGGCGGAGGGGCTGTTCCAGTTCCTCACCGGCACCTGGCTCGAACTGGTGCGCAGCTTCGGCGCCAAGCACGGCTATGCGGCGGAGGCCGATCTGATCGAGAAGCGCGGCGGCACGCTGGTGGTGCTGAAGGAGGCCGACCGGCGCCGGGTGCTGGCCCTGCGGCGCGACCCCTATGCCGCGAGCCTGATGGCCGGCGAGATGATGAAGCGCGACCGCAATCGCGTCGAGCAGCGCCTCGGCCGCGACCTGAAGCCGACGGAATGCTACTTCGCCCACTTCCTGGGGGCGGCGAGCGCCGGCAAGTTCATGGAACTGACGGCCGAGAACCCGCACCAGCCGGCCCAGGCCTCGTTCCGGGCCGCCGCACGGGCGAACAAGAGCCTTTTTTTTCGTCGCGAAGGCCGGAAGACGCGCAGCCTGACGGTCGCCGAGGTGTATGACCGCCTCGACGGCATGATCGATCAGCGCCTCGACCTCTATCAGCCGGTCACGGCGATCGCCGAGCAGATCGACACCCGCAGGCCGAGCGACGCGCCGCCCGCGGCCTTGAGCCAGCTGCCCTGATCCGGGTCCTTCGTTCCTCGGCCTCTGTTTGAGCGAAGCGGCCGGGAGATGCGGCACACGGGGCAGGACGGTCCGCGCACCGGAGACACTGCAACAACCCGGGATACGCCGCCCGGTTCCGGCCCGTTCAGGATTTTTTAACCGGCCCTCAATGCCCCCGACCGGGGCGTCGCCGCCGCGCTTCACGTTCTTGAGGATCATCGCCAGCGGCACCGCGCAGGCCGAGACGATGGCGAGCGCCCAGAACACGTCGATATAGGCCAGGAACGCCGACTGGGTCCGGACCT
The DNA here is from genome assembly GCF_016804325.1 of Methylobacterium aquaticum. NCBI lineage: Bacteria > Pseudomonadati > Pseudomonadota > Alphaproteobacteria > Hyphomicrobiales > Methylobacteriaceae > Methylobacterium > Methylobacterium aquaticum. Next base: position 1,980,229 of record NZ_CP043627.1, on the reverse strand, counting down.
GCTGGCCGATCCAGGCGATGGCCTGGTTCTGCGCATCGACCGTGCTGGCGCCGCGGGTGGCGAAGAACTGGGTCGCGGCCCTCAGGGTCTCCTTGTAGGCGGGTTCCGACGGCACGACGTGCTCGACCAGCCGGCTGGTGTGGAATTGCTGGCGGTAGGCCAGGATGTTCTGCGCCAGCGACACGCCCATCGAGCCGCCGACGTTGCGGGCGACGTTGATCAGCGCCGAGGCCTGGTCGGTCTGGTCCTTGGCGATCCCCTCGTAGGAGGCGGAGGTGATCGACAGGAAGATCATCGGCAGGCCGATGCCGATATAGATCCGCGACCAGACGAAGAAGCCGAAATTCAGATCGCCGTAGAGGTTAGTGAGGTCATACATCGCGAAGGCGATGATGGTGGCCCCCGTCGCGATCAGGTATTTCGGCTGGATGAAGCCCGAGAGGCGGCCGACCACGAACATCATCATCGCGGTGACGATGCCGCCGGGGGACAAGGCCAGGCCGGCCCAGGTCGCGGTGTAGCCGAAGTAATCCTGGAGCAGCTGCGGCAGGAACTGCGTCGTGGCGATCAGGATGGCGCCGGTGGCGAGCATCACCAGGAAGCACGAGCCGAACTGGCGCTGGCCCAGCAGGCGCAGGTCGATGACCGGGTTCTTGTGGTTCAGCTCCCAGGGAATCATCGCGACGAACGACGCCACCATCAGGCAGGCGAAGACCACGATCAGGTTCGAGCCGAACCAGTCCTTGCGCTGGCCCTCGTCGAGGACGACCTCGAGCGAGCCGAGGAAGGTCGCCACCAGGATGAAGCCGACAATGTCGAAGCGCACGCCCTCGCGGCGCAGGCGCTTCCGCTCCTCGACCGCCGATTTCGGGTCCTGGACCATCCACCAGACCAGGAACAGGGCGATCACGCCGACGGGTGCGTTGATGAGGAAGCACCAGTGCCAGGAATACTGGTCGGAGAGCCAGCCACCGAGGGTCGGGCCGACGACGGGCGCGACCACGATCGCGACGCCGTAGAGGGCGAAGGCCTGGCCGCGCTTCTCCGGCGGGAAGGAATCCGCCAGGATCGACTGCGCCAGCGGCGCCATGCCGCCGCCGCCGAGCCCCTGGAGGATCCGGAAGAACAGCAGCGATTCGAGGCTCCAGGCGAGGCCGCACAGCACCGACGAGACGGTGAACAGCGCGATCGCCGCCATGAAGAAGGCCTTGCGCCCGTAGCGCTTGGCGAGGAAGCTCGACGCGGTGAGCACGATCGCGTTGGCGACGAGGTAGCTCGTCACCACCCAGGCCGCCTCGTCGGGACCGACCGCCAGCCCGCCGGCGATGTAGCGCAGGGCGACGTTGGCGATGGTGGTGTCGAGCACCTCCATGAAGGTGGCGAGCGCCACCACCATGGCGATGATCCAGGGATTGTGGTCGCCGGCGGCGCTGTCGGCAGGGTTCTGACCGCTCACGGCAAACCCCTCAGCGGACCCGCACCGTCGGCACGATCGACATGCCGGGCCGATCGAGACGTCCTTCGGCCAGTCCTCGACCGTGATCTTCACGGGCACGCGCTGCACCACCTTGACGTAGTTGCCGGTGGCGTTCTCCGCCGGCAGCAGGCTGAAGGCGGTGCCGGAGCCCGGCTGCACCGAGGCGACTTTTCCAGTGATTTTGCGCTCCGGATAGGCATCGATCTCGATGTCGACATTCTGGCCGGGCCGCATGTCGGTGATCTGGGTCTCCTTGAAGTTCGCCGTGACCCAGATGTCGTCCGGCACGAACATGCCGAGCGCCTGTCCCGCTTGCGCGAACTGCCCGACGGCGCCGGTGAGCCGCACCACCCGGCCGGATTGGGCGGTGGTGATCGTCGTGTAGGCGAGGTTGAGCCTGGCCTGCGCCACCTGCGCCCGGGCCTGCGCCAGGCTCGCCTCGGCGCCGGCCTTCTGCGCCTGGAGCGAGCCGATCTGGCGCTGCGCCACCGTGACGGCAGCGTTGGCGCGATCGAAACTCGCCTGCTGCTGCTGCAGGTTCGAGGTCGATTGCTGCGATTGCTGAACCGAGCCCGCGCCGCGCTGGGCGAGGTCCTGGTAGCGGGCGGCATCCTGCTTGGCGAATTGCAAGGCCGCCTTGGCTTGCTCGACCTGGGCCTTGGCCTCCTGGATGCTGCCCTGTTGCGCCTGGATCTGCGCCTCGAAGCCCTGGATCTGGGCCTGCGCCGCCTGGACCTGGGCCTGGGCCTGCTGGAGCGCCACGTCGTAGTCGCGCTTGTCGATCTGGAACAGCACCGCGCCGGGCTCGACATGCTGGTTGTCGGTCACGGGTACGGCGGTGATGTAACCCGAGACCTTCGGCGCCACCGCGAACTGACGCGCATCGACGAAGGCGTCGTCGGTGCTCTCGTAGGGATGCACGGAGGTCAGCCAGTACCAGTAACCGGCCGCACCCGCGACGAGGAGCAGCACGGCACCGAGCACGAACCAGAGCGGGTGGCGGCGGATGATGCTCGGCTTCTTCTTGTCCGGATCCTTGCCTGAGTTCTTGCCCGAGTCCTTGCCCGAACCCTCGCCTTCCTCGTCGCCCCGCCCGGTCCCGTCGGACTTGTCGTCGGCGGCCTCGTCCTGCGGCATGTGCTCGCGCAGGGCACGGGTGTTGTCGCGCAGGGCGCGCGTGTTCTCGGCCTGCGCCTCGTCGCCCCGCGCCGCAGCGGGCACCGACGCGGCCCGTTCCGCGGGAGCCTCCGCCCCGGACTGATCGTGCAACATGTGGTGATTTCCACGCGCGGGATCGAAAACCCGGCGAACCTGCAAGGCGCCCGCCTCGGCATGGAAGACGCCGCCGCGAACGCGTCGGTTCCGCAGCGCGGCAAAAAAGCAGGGCAGGCGCCGGGATGATCCGGGCTCGCAGGCCGTGGGGCGCGAGAACCGGCCCGAAGCAGGGCGAGGCAGGCAAGCCGGATTTGCAGAAACGTAAGGTTACCAAAAGCTAACGGAACGGCCGCGATTCATCCACGTTCACTCCGTGCAAGGCCGGACCTTGGCGGCCCTCGTGACCGGAGGATGATCGCATGAGTACCGCTTCACCCCTTCCGAACAGGATGCCTGACGGCGCCTCCCCTTACGGCAGCACGATCGATCCGCTCGCCCGGCTGAACGCGATGAGCGCGGTGCTCGCCCGCAACTGGTGGCTGATCGCCCTGCGCGGCGCCTTCGCGATCCTGTTCGGGATCATCGCGCTCATCGCGCCCGGCGCTACCCTGCTGACCCTGGTGATCTTCTTCTCGGCCTACATGCTGGTCGACGGCATCACCGAGATCGTGGCCGCGGTCCGGGCGGCGGAAAGGCACGAGCGCTGGGGCTATCTCCTGGCGGCCGGCCTGCTCAACATCCTGGTCGGCGTGATCGCCTTCCTGATGCCGGGCAGTGCGCTCGTCGCCTTCGTCTACCTCATCGCCGCCTGGGCGCTGGTGACCGGCGCGCTGATGATCGCCGCGGCCTTCCGGCTCCACCTCGACCACGGCCGCTGGTGGCTGGGGATCGGCGGCGCGCTCTCGGTCCTGTTCGCGATCGCGCTGATCGCCAGCCCGGCCCTGTCGCTCCTCGTCCTGACCTACTGGATGGGCGGCTACGCCATCGCCTTCGGGGCCTTCATGCTGGTCCTCGCCTTCCGGCTGCGCAGCCGGCATGTCGGGACGGGTGGGGCGATGCGGCGGGCGTGAGCGACCGGTGACCGGTATCGCGGGTTTCCCCTCCCCCCTCCGCGGGGGAGGGTGGCCTGCGGAGCAGGCCGGGAGAGGGGCGGCGCGACGCTGATCCAGAGAGCGCCCTTCAGAACGGCTCAGTGTTTACCGGAAGCGTGGTTCCCCTCTCCCACCCGGCTCCGCCGGGCACCTTCCCCCGCAGAGGGGGGAGGGGGAACCCGCGCCATTCCTTTTCTTGGAAAGCCCTGCACTTTCGAGAACAAGCGTCTCAGGCCGGCGCCATCTCCCGCACCGGGCGGCGCCAGCGGGCCGGGCCGTCGCGATGCACCGAGGTGCCGGCGGCGTCCACCGCGACCGTGACCGGCATGTCCTCGACGATGAATTCGTGGATCGCCTCCATGCCGAGATCGTCGAAGGCGAGCACCCGCGCCGACTTGATCGCCTTCGAGACGAGGTAGGCGGCGCCCCCGACCGCGATCAGGTAGGCCGCGCCGTGGCGAGCGATGGTCCCGACGGCGGCGGGACCGCGCTCGGCCTTGCCGACCATCACCAGGAGGCCGGTCTGCGACAGGATCGGCTCCAGGAACTTGTCCATCCGGGTCGCGGTGGTCGGGCCGGCCGGCCCCACCGCCTCGTCGCCGACCGCATCGACCGGGCCGACATAATAGATCGCCCGGTCGCGCAGATCGACCGGCAGGGCCTCGCCCGCCGCCAGCATCCGGGTCAGGCGCAGGTGCGCCGCATCGCGCCCGGTGAGCAGGCGGCCCGAGAGCAGCAGGGTCTCGCCGGCGCGCCAGGTCGCGACCTCCTCGCGGGTCAGCTGGTCGAGATCGACCCGCCGCCCCGCGGCCGTGGCCACGCTGATGTCCTGGGGCCAGAGATCGAGGGAGGGCGGGGTGAAGACCGCGGGCCCGCTGCCGTCGAGGGTGAAATGGGCGTGCCGGTCGGCGGCGCATTGCGGGATCAGGCCGACGGGGAGCGAGGCGGCGTGGACCGGGAAGGTCTTGAGCTTCACATCCAGCACGGTGGTGAGCCCGCCGAGCCCCTGCGCGCCGATACCCAGCGCATTGACCCGCTCGAAGATCTCGAGGCGCAGCTCTTCCTCCTTCGAGGACGGCCCGCGGGCGCGGATCTGCGGCAGGTCGATCGGATCGAGGAGCGAGAGCTTGGCGAGCGTCATCGCCTTCTCGGGCGAGCCGCCGACGCCGATGCCGAGCATGCCGGGCGGGCACCAGCCGGCCCCAGCGTCTCGACGGTGCGCACCACCCAGTCGGCGACGGAATCGCTCGGGTTGAGGGCGGCGAACTTCGCCTTGTTCTCCGACCCGCCGCCCTTCGCGGCGACGTGGACCTCGACATGCTCGCCGGCCACCATCTCGACATGGAGCATGGCCGGTGCGTTGTCGCCGGTGTTGCGGCGGCCGAAGAGGGGTTCGGAGACCACCGAGGCCCGCAGCGGGTTGCGCTCCTCGCGCCAGGCGCGGCGCACGCCCTCGTCGACGATCTCCTGGAGCGAGCGGTTCGACACGATGCGGGCGCCGAGCCCGACCTTCATGAAGATCTGCGCCGTGCCGGTATCCTGGCAGATCGGCCGCCGGCCGAAGGCGGCCATGCGGGAATTGACCAGGATCTGCGCCATCGCATCCCGCGCCGCCGGGCTCTCCTCGCGCCGCCAGGCCTCGGCGAGGTTCTGGATGTAGTCCGCCGGGTGATAGTACGAGATGAATTGCAGGGCGTCGGCGATGGAGGCGACCAGGTCGTCTTCGCGGATGGTGGCCATGGTGGTCCTCCCGAAATGGTTACAGGATTTACCGCACCTTTTATTTGCAGAGCGCGGGATCCCCTCTCCCGTGTGGGAGAGGGGTAGGGGTGAGGGTGATACGCTTCAGGATGAGACGCTGAGCGTCGTGCTGGTAGCTTCACGGTCGAGATCAATTCTGAACCGTAGCACCCTCACCCCCAGCCCCTCTCCCACACGGGAGAGGGGTGAGTGCTCCACTAGTCAACGTGAGAGCGAAGCTACGCCGCAAACTCCCGCCGGATCGCCTCGCTGTGCTCGCCGATCCCCGGCACCCGGCCGAGCACCGGCGCCTGCCCGTTCCGCAAGGCCGGCGGCGCGACGATCGAGGCCGGGCCGGCATGGGTCTCCACCGTCACCCGCCTGAGTGCCGGATGCGAGACGAGGTCGGAGAGCCCGTTGACGAAGCCGAAGGCGGTGCCGGCCGCGCGCAACCGATCCGCCGCCTCGTCGCGGCTCAACGCGGCGAAGGCCTGCGCCACCACCGCGTCGACCGCGGGCCGGTTCGCCACCCGGGCGTTGTTGCTCTCGAAGCCCGCCCGCGCGGGAAGGTCGGGCTGGCGCAGGAACGACGTGCAGAACTTCGCCCATTCGCGCTCGTTCTGGATCGAGATCAGCACCAGGGCCCCGTCCCGGGTCGGGAAGGCGCCGTAGGGGCAGATCGACGGGTGGGCCAGGCCCACCCGCTGCGGCGCCCGGCCGGTGCCCTCGAAGTAGAGCAGCGGCACGTTCATCCAGTCGGCCATGCCGTCGAACAGGCTGACCTCGAGCTTGGTCCCCTCGCCGGTGATGCCGCGGGCGATCAAGGCTTCCAGCACCGCGGCGTGGGCCGCCATGCCGCAGGCGATGTCGCAGACCGACACCCCGACCCGGCCGGGACCGGCGGGATGGCCGGTGATCTCGGCAAGCCCGCTCTCGGCCTGGACCAGCAGGTCGTAGGCCTTCATGTCCGAGTAGGAATGCCCCGCGCCATAGCCGGTCACGTCCACGGTGATGAGCCGGGGGTAGCGGGCGCGCAGCTCGTCCGAGCCGAAACCCGCCCGGGCGGCGGCGCCCGGCGCGAGGTTCTGGATGAACACGTCGGCCTTTTCCAGCACCGCGTGCAGGAGCCTGGCGTCGCCCGGGTCCTTGATGTCGGCGACCAGGCTCTCCTTGCCGCGGTTGAGCCAGACGAAGTAGCTCGCCAAGCCGTTCACCGACGCGTCGTAGCCGCGGGCGAAATCGCCCTCGGGCCGCTCGATCTTGATGACGCGGGCGCCCGCATCGGCCAGGCGCGAAGAGCAGTAGGGTGCCGCCACCGCCTGCTCGAGCGCCACCACGGTGAGGCCCTCGAGCGGCCTCACCCCACTCCCCGCCGCCGAAGTCCCCGCAGCCATGATCGTCAGACCCCGTGCTTGATCGCGATCATCTTCATCGAGCCGAAGCCGTACAGGGCCTCGAAGCCCTTCTCGCGGCCGTGGCCCGAGCCCTTCACGCCGCCGAAGGGCAGTTCGACGCCGCCGCCCGCGCCGTAATTGTTGACGAAGACCTGGCCCGACTTGATGCCCTTCGACAGGCGCAGGGCCTTGCCGAGATCCTGGGTCCAGATGCCGGCGGCGAGCCCGTACTCGGTGCCGTTGGCCACCTTCAGCGCCTCGGCCTCGTCGCGCACCCGGATCGCCACCAGGACCGGCCCGAAGATCTCTTCCTGCGCCAGGCGGTGGTCCGGCGGCACGTCGCCGATCAGGGTCGGGCGGACGTAGTAGCCCTCCCCCGGCACGTTGGTGCCGAGTTCGCCCTCGGCCAGGATGGTCAGGCCGTCGCGGCGGGCCAGATCGATGTAGCCCTGCACCCGCTCGCACTGCTTGGCATTGACCACGGGGCCGAGATCGAGGTCCTGCTCGCCCGAGCCGACCCGCAGGTCCTTGAAGCGCTTGGCGAGGTCGGCGGTGAAGCTGTCGTAGATCGTGTCCTCGATCACCACGCGCGAGCCCGCCGAGCAGGTCTGGCCGGCATTCTGGGTGATCGCCTTGACGATGACGGTGCCGGCCTCCGACAGGTCGGCATCGGCGAAGACGACCTGGGGCGACTTGCCGCCGAGCTCGAGCGTCACCGGAATCGTGTTCTTGGCGGCCGCCGTCTGGATCAGGGTGCCGACCTCGCGCGAGCCGGTGAAGCTGATGTGGTGGATGCCCTTGTGCGAGGCGAGAGCCGCGCCCGCCTCCTCGCCGAGGCCGGTGACCACGTTGAGGCTGCCGGCCGGGAAGCCGGCCTCGGCGGCGAGCTTCGCCAGGTGCAGCGCCGAGAGCGAGGTGTCCTCGGCGGGCTTGAGCACCACAGCGTTGCCCATGGCGAGCGCCGGGGCGACCGAGCGGCCGGTCATCTGGAGCGGATAGTTCCACGGCACGATCACGCCGACGACGCCGTGCGGCTCGTAGACGGTCATCACGGTGAAGCCGTTCTGGAACGGGATCGTGTCGCCGTGCACCTTGTCGGCGGCGCCGCCGTAATACTCGAAGTAGCGGGCGCAGACCTGGGCGTCGTTGCGGGCGAGCGTCATCGGCTTGCCGACATCCTCGCTCTCCATCTTCGCCAGGATCTCGGCGTCGCGGCGGATCAGCTCGGCGAGCTTCAGCATCAGCCGGCCGCGGGAGGCGGCGTCGAGCCGGCCCCACTCGCCGTCCATGGCGGCGTGGCCGGCCTTGACGGCGTCGTCGATCTCCTTGGCGCCGCCGCGGGCGATGCGGGCCATCTCCTGGCCGTGCGACGGGTTGAGCACCGGCAGGCTCGCCTCGCTGCCGATCCAGGCGCCGCCGATGAAGTGCTGGTGGGCGTTCATGCGTCTTCCTCCCGTGGCGGCCGGCCGCCATTCGGGGCGGCCGGCCAACTCTTGGGCGCGGTGTTACCGCGCCGTGAGGAGGGATTCCAATACGATCGACGGGCGCGCGCGATAGGAAAGGGATATGGCGCGCACCGTCACCAGTGCCGCTGCGCCGACAGGGTCTGCCGGGCGATCTCGGCGGCGAGCGGGATGTCCTCGATCGGCGTCTCGTCCAGGAACGCCCGGGCGACGAGGGCGAGATCGATCCAGGCCTCGGAGGCCGGCAGCTTGCGCCGGCTGCGCCCGACCATGGTCCCGCCGTCCGCCCCACCCCGTTCCGCTCCACCCTTGACCGCCTTGGCGATCCAGGCGAGCTGCTCGCCCCAATGCGACCGCCGCGGACCGACGATCCGGGTGAGCACCGCGCCCTGCTTCTTGCGGCCGGCGGTGAGCGTCGTGGCGACGATCGTCGCCATGTCGGTCTCGAACCAGCTGGCCGGGAAGTGATAGGCCTTCGCCCAGGTCGCCGAGGCGGCGAGTGCCGCCTTGGTCGCCGCCTCCGAGCGGCGCTCCTCCGGCAGCCCGTCGAGGAGCTGCGCCACGATCGCGCCGGCCTCCAGCCGCGCCGGGGCGATCGGCGGCAGGCCGACGGCGTCGAGAAATCGCAGCAATTCGAAGGGCGGCGGCTCGCCCCCCGCCAGGCCGGTGGCGAGGCCATGGGCGATCAGGTCGCGGACGAAATCCGGCGAGGTATCGACACAGTCGATGGTCCGCGCGACCTCGCCGAGGAACTGGGCCGCGCCCTGGCGACCGAGATCGTCCTGCAGCATCGCCTCGCGCAGGCCATGGCCGTGCTTCATCAGAAGAGCGGCGAAGACGTGCCGGTCGGTCTCGTCCACCAGTGCGAAGACGCTCTGTGCCCCACCGCCGTCGCAGCCGGTGGCAATGAAGCGTACGACGCGCGCCGGCGCGGAGCCTTCGGCCGGCCGCAAGGTCCCGCCCCGCTCGCGGCAGGCCGCGATCGCGGCACCGACGGGCTCCTGGAGCTCATCCGGCAGCCAGGGGCGCATCGCGGCGAGCCGGCCGGCGCTCACCGCCGAGACCTGCCCCTTCCGTGCGGCCGCGACGAGGCGCTCCGCCACGGCCCGGGCGATCTCCCGGTCCGGATCGAGGAGCCAGCCCAGTGCCGCCTCACGCATCGCCGGCACGTCCGAGTCGATCATGATGCCGACCGACACGATGCGGACCGCGTCGGGGAAGACCGCGAACTGCTCGGCGAACTGCCCGTGGATCAGGAACGGGTCGTGATCCATCGCCTCGGCGGCCTGCGCGAAATCGGCCGCCATCTCCTCCGGGGTTGGCGGCTCCGCGCCCTCCACCGAGTCCAGGGCAGCCCCGGCGATCAGATCGCGCATCGATTCGGGCAGGGGCAGCCGGGCCGCGACGAATTGATGGGCGATGCCGAGGAGGAGGTCGGGCGGCAGCGTGCCGGTCTCGGCGGCCTCTTCCAGGCGCTCGAACAGCGTCAGGAGGGTTACCGCGGCCGCGCCTCCCGGCTCCGCCTCGACGGCCATCCGGGCCTCGCCGAGGGCGCTGCCGAGCAGCATCAGAAGGGCCGTGCAGCGGTCGTCGTCGCGCCGCTTCCTGCGGCCCTGCTCCATCAGGAGATCGAACAGGGCCTCCGGGGCGCCGTCGAGGGAGACGAACTCGGCCATCATGCCCGGGACGGGCGCGGCGGGCGCGCCGGACCGCACGGCCTCGGCGAGCTGGTCGGCGAGGACGGTCAGGAGCGTGCGGGACATCGCATCCCCGTCCGCGGCGATCGCTTCGGCGGATCGCCCGGGCGAGACCTGCCGGCCGGGCGCCCTCTTGGTAGCGGCCTTCTTGGCTGCCGTCTTCCCGGTGGGAGCAGCCTTGCCGGTGGGAGCAGCCTTGTTGCCGGCGGCCTTCTTGCCGGCAGATGTCGTGACGGTCCTGGCCATGGAACAACCTCGGCAGCAGCGGGAGCCGACCCGGACTGCTCCGGGGATTTCTTCCCTCAAACTGCCGAGGCCACGACCGGTTGCCAAGAGGCGGACGGAGCGCAGCGCGCTCCAACCGCGCCTCGCGGCGGTCGGATTACCGGCCGGAGCCGCTATTGCCGCTGCCCTGCGGCACCGCCCGGGACGGCTGGCCGGCATTGCCGCCGGCGGCCGAGTTGCCGGTGATGGTCGAGGCGCCGTTCGGCCCGGGCGCGATCACGCCGCCGGCGGTGCCGCCGGTGTTGTTCGGCATCGGCGCGACGGTGCCGGCGGCGGCGGGCCCGGTCTGCATGGTGCCGTTGCCCATCGGGCCCGGCGCGGTGGTCGGGGCGGCGGTCTGGGCCGAGGCCGCGCCGGCGACGAGAAGCCCGGCGGCGAGTCCGGCGAGAATCGAACGCATGCTGCTCTCCTGTCGGATCCTGGATTCGGTTGATCCTGGACCCGACAACGTGCGCGAACTGGTCCGGTTCGACATTATTTGACTTGATGAGCGATGACGCGGCGCAGCATCGCGCAGCATTCGTCCAGATCGGACAGGCCGATCGACTCGTCGGGCCGGTGCGCCTCGGCGATGCGGCCGGGTCCGCAGATGATCGACGGGATGCCGGCGGCCTGGAACAGGCCGGCCTCGGTGCCGTAGCTCACCGCTCCCAGCGCCGGCCTGCCCGACCAGACCTCGGCGAGACCGCGCAAGGGCGCGTCGTCGGGCAGATCGAGGGCCGGGTAGAGCGACAGGATCTCGCCTTCGACCGCGACCACGCGGCCGGCCGCCCGGAGCGGCGCCACGAGACCGTCGATACCGGCCTGGAACGCATCGTGGATCGTCATCGGATCGACTCCCGGCACCGCGCGGGCCTCCCACTCGACCCGGCAGGTGTCGGGCACGACGTTGACTCCGGTGCCGCCGTGGATCACCCCGACCTGGAGCGTCGAGGAGGCCGGCTCGAACAGCGGGTGGAACGGCCCCTGGCGTCCGAACCCCTCGTGCAGGCTGCGCACCAGCCCGATGACGTCCGCGGCGAGATGCACGGCGTTGTCGGCGAGGTCCGGCCGCGAGGAATGGCCGGCCCGGCCGCGGACCGTGAGGCGCCCCGCCACCTTGCCCTTGTGGCGCAGGACCGGCTGCATCTCCGAGGGCTCGCCGACGATGCAGCCTTCGGGCGCCGCGCAGAGTTCGGGCAGCCGGGCGATCATGTGGCGGACGCCGACGCAGCCGACCTCCTCGTCGTAGGAGAGAGCCAGGTGGATCGGCCGGGTGAGCCCGGCCCGCACCATCTCGGGCACGAGCGCGAGCATGCAGGCGACGAAGCCCTTCATGTCGACGGCGCCCCGCCCGACCAGGCGGTCGCCGATCCGGCGCAAGGAGAACGGGTCGCCGGTCCAGCCCTCGCCGGCCGGCACCACGTCGAGATGGCCCGACAGGATGATCCCCGGCATGTCGCGCGGGCCGATCGTGGCGAACAGGTTGGCGCGGTCGCCCTCCGGCCCCGGCAGCACGGTCGCCTCGACGCCGTGGCGGGCGAGATGGTCGCGCACGAGGTCCACGATCGTGCCGTTCGGCGTGCGGCAGACGGAGGGGATCGCGACGAGATCGGAGAGGAGGGCGGCGGCGTCGGTCATCGGGGCTCTCGCTGGCTGTGCCGACATCATAGCCCCGGGGCTCCGGCAGGCTCCGGCGGAAAGCCGTCCCCCGCGGCAGAACCTGCGGCAGGCGATGGCCGACGCGGCAGGAACGGACCGTCCCCCGCGGGCGGGGCTCCGAGCGAGTTGCCAGGTGACAATTCCAGGCGGCCACCCACCATCATTTCTGCCGCCCACCCCCGCCAAACCCGCACCCCGCGCGGCGCCGCGGGGCCAGATCGGCGGAAAATCCCGCGACTCCCGCTTAGTCTCCCGGGCATCGCCGCCCCGGAGCCCTTGAGCCATGCGCCCCAATTCCCTGATCGAGCTCGACCGCGATCACCTCATCCACCCGGTGATCTCGTGGAAGGGGCACGAGGCGCGCGGCGCCACGGTGCTGCAATCGGCCAAGGGCGCGACGCTCACCGACGCTGAGGGCCACACCCTGCTCGACGGTTTCTCGGGCCTGTGGTGCGTGAACGTCGGCTACGGCCACGACTCGATCGTGGAAGTCGCGGCCGAGCAGATGCGCCGGCTGCCCTACGCCACCGGCTACTTCCATTTCTCCAGCGAGCCGGCGATCCGGCTCGCCGCCCGCCTCGCCGAACTGGCGCCGGGCGACCTCAACCACGTCTACTTCACGCTCGGCGGCTCGGACGCGGTCGATTCGGCGGTGCGGTTCATCCGCTACTACTACAACGTCACCGGCCGGCCGACGAAGAAGCACATGATCGCCCTGGAGCGGGGCTATCACGGCTCCTCGACCATCGGCGCCGGGCTGACCGCCATTCAGTCCTTCCACGACAACTTCGACGCGCCGACCACCCTCCAGCACCACATTCCCTCGCCCTATCCCTACCGCAACCCGGCCGGCGACGACGACGCGACGGTGATCGCCGCCTCCGTGGCAGCGCTCAAGGCCAAGGTCGAGGAACTGGGTCAGGACAACGTCGCGGCGTTCTTCGCCGAGCCGATCCAGGGCTCGGGCGGCGTGATCGTGCCGCCGGACGGCTGGCTGAAGGCGATGCGCGAGGCGGCGCGCGACCTCGACATCCTGTTCGTCGCCGACGAGGTCATCACCGGCTTCGGCCGCACCGGCCCGCTCTTCGGCTGCGAGCATGACGGCGTGGTGCCGGACCTGATGACCACCGCCAAGGGCCTGACCTCGGGCTACAGCCCGATGGGCGCGGTGCTGATGTCGGACCGGATCTACCGCGCCATCGCCGACCACGCGCCGGCCGGCAAGCCGATCGGCCACGGCTTCACCTACTCGGCCCACCCGGTCAGCGCCGCGGTCGGCCTCGAAGTGCTGCGGCTCTACACCGAGGGCGGCATCTTGGAGAACGGGCGGCGCGCCGGCGAGCGCTTCACCGCCGGCCTCAAGCGCCTCGCCGACCATCCCCTCGTCGGCGACGTGCGGGTGCGCGGCCTGCTCGCGGGCGTCGAACTCGTCACCGACAAGGCGAAGCGCACGAAGCCGTCGCCGGATCTCGGCATCTCCGGCCACCTCGCCCGGCTCGGCTACAGGAACGGCGTGATCTTCCGCGCCTTCGCCGACGACATCGTCGGCTTCGCGCCGCCGCTCTGCTGCACGGACGAGGACATCGACACCCTGCTCGCCCGCTTCGAGCAGACGCTGGACGACGTCCTCGCCGTCGCCGACGTGCGCGCCGCGCTGGCGTGAGAAGGTTTTCCACCATGAGCGATCAGAACCGTCACTACCGCATCGCGGTCATCCCCGGCGACGGCATCGGCAAGGAGGTGGTGCCGGAGGGCGTCCGCATCCTGGAGACCGCCGCCGAAAAGTTCGGGTTCCGCCTCGATCTCGAGCACCACGCCTTCGGCTCGTGCGACTACTACGCCGAGCACGGCACGATGCTGCCGGCGAACTGGAAGGAGCTCCTGACGCCGACCGACGCGATCTTCTTCGGCGCCGTCGGCTGGCCGGCCACCGTGCCGGACCACATCTCGCTCTGGGGCTCGCTGCTCCAGTTCCGGCGCGAGTTCGACCAGTACGTCAACCTGCGCCCGGTCCGGCTGATGCCGGGCGTGCCCTGCCCGCTCGCCGGCCGCGAGCCCGGCGACATCGACTTCTACGTCGTGCGCGAGAACACCGAGGGCGAGTATTCGTCGGTCGGCGGCACGATGTATCCGGGCACCGAGCGGGAGATCGTGATCCAGGAGACGGTGATGAGCCGTCACGGCGTCGACCGGATCCTGAAATTCGCCTTCGACCTCGCGCAGTCCCGGCCGAAGAAGCACCTGACCTCGGCCACCAAGTCGAACGGCATCGCCATCACGATGCCGTACTGGGACCAGCGGGTCGAGGCGATGGGCGAGCGCTACCCGGAGGTTCGCCGCGACAAGTACCACATCGACATCCTGACGGCCCACTTCGTGCTGAATCCGGACCGCTTCGACGTGGTGGTGGGCTCGAACCTCTTCGGCGACATCCTGTCGGATCTCGGCCCCGCCTGCACCGGCACGATCGGCATCGCGCCGTCCGCCAACATCAACCCGGAGGGACGCTTCCCCTCGCTGTTCGAGCCCGTCCACGGCTCGGCGCCGGACATCGCGGGTCAGGGCATCGCCAACCCGGTCGGCCAGATCTGGACCGCCGCGATGATGCTGGAACACCTCGGCGAGGTGGACGCCGCCCACGCCATCGTGGCGGCGATCGAGACGGCCCTGCGCGATCCGGCGTCGCGCACCCGCGACCTCAAGGGCACGGCCTCGACCCGCGAGGCGGCCGAGGCGGTGCTGCGGGCTTTCGCGGCGGCGTGAGAACCGAGGTTGGGCCGGATGGTCCGCCGTCCCGCCCAACCTCACTTGCCGGATCTGCTCGCTTGGCGGATCTGCTCGCTTGGCGGATCTGTATGACATCGTCATGCAGCGTGATCCGATGAGGCGCGGAACGGAGGCGCCTCGATGAGAAGCAGCAAGCCAATCACCGTCACCCTGGGCGAGATGCAGGAGAAGGTGGAGGCGCGTGTCCGACCGGGTGCCTACGCGTCCGTCAGCGAGGTCGTGCGGGCAGGTCTACGCGCCCTCGATCGGGAAGAGGCGGCCCTCGAAGCCGTGCTCCGCCAGAATGTGCAAGAGGCTCTGAACGATCCGAGCCTTCCCATTCCCGCCGATCGGGTGTTCGAGGAATTGTGCGCGTATCATGCGGAACACCTGAAGACCACCGGCCGTGATGCGTAAGATCACCTACTCAAATTTTGAGACATTTGCAGTTATCCTACCGGCTACATCATCCCGAGAGACTGTCTGAGCGGTTGCGTCAATCGATCTACACACATCGACATCTCTCCTCGTCATCCTGGGGCTCGTCGAAGACGAGAACCCGGGATCCATAAGCGCTGACGGCGCCGAACGAGACGGTCAGCGTTCCGCCTCATCCTGAAAGGCCAACGGTTATGGATCCCGGGTTCCGCTACGCGGCCCCGGGATGACACCGAGGGTTTCAGTCCGGTCGGCCAATTCGAACAGGCTCTCCGGCCGTGGTGATCGAGGCTCTACGATCCTGACATGGACTCGCGGTATGACCCGGGTGCCGGCGGCTGGGATGCGGTGCGGCACGGGCTCTCTCACCCCGCCGAGGTGGTATGGCTCCGCCGCTGCCCGATGGCACTCGCCAGCATGCGCGAGAGCTGCTCGGCCGAGTACGGCTTGTGCAGGAGCGGAAAGCCGTGGGAGCCCTCCTGCGCCAGGACGTGGCTGTAGCCGGAGGTGAGCAGCACCGGCAGGCCGGGATGGCGCCGGCGCAGGGCCTTGGCGAGTTCGATGCCGCCCATGCCGGGCATCACCACGTCGGAGAACACGGCGTCGTAAGCCGCATCCTGGCCCAGCACGTCGAGGGCCGCCTCGGCGCTGGTGACCCAGGTGGCGACGTAGCCGAGATCGCCGAGGATCTGCGCGGCGAAGCGGCCGACCCCGACATTGTCCTCGACGAGGAGCACCCGCTGGCCGGCCCGGGCCGGCGCCAGGCCCTCGTCCACCGGCGGCGCCTCGGCTCCCTCGGCGGGCGCCGCCACCTCGGGCAGGTAGAGGATGAAGGTCGAGCCCTCGCCCGGGGCACTCGTCACGTCGACGTCGCCGCCGGATTGCTTGGCGAAGCCGAAGACCTGGCTGAGCCCCAGGCCCGTGCCCTTGCCGACCTCCTTGGTGGTGAAGAACGGCTCGAAGATCTTTTCCATCACCGCCGGGCTCATGCCGGTGCCGGTGTCGGTCAGCGAGATCGCCGCGAAGGGCCCCCTTGCGGCGGCGTGGCCGCGGATCTCGGGCTTGGCCGCCCCGCAGGCCACGGCCAGCGTCAGCGTCCCCTCCCCCTCCATCGCGTCGCGGGCATTGACCGCCATGTTGATGAGCGCGGTCTCGAACTGGCTCTGATCGGCGCGCACGAAGCACGGCCGGTCGGGGGCTTTCGTCACCACGCGGATGCGCGCGCCGGTGACCGTGTCGAGCATGTCGGCCACACCCTGGAGGCGGGCGACGACGTCGAACACCTCGGGGGCGAGCGCCTGGCGGCGGGCGAAGGCGAGGAGCTGGCCGGTGAGCTTGGCGGCCCGGTCCACCGTGTCGGAGACCGCGTCGAGGTAGCGGCGCTTGCGCGCCTCCGGCAGTTCGGGCCGGCGCAGGAAGTCCACCGACGAGCGGATGATCGTGAGCAGGTTGTTGAAGTCGTGGGCGACGCCGCCGGTCAGTTGCCCCACCGCCTCCATCTTCTGCGACTGGCGAAGTGCCTCCTCGGCCTGGACGAGGCGCTGGGCGCGATCGCGCTGCTCGGTGACGTCGCGGGCGACGCAGTACAGGCTGCCCTCGAACGGCACCGCCCGCCACGACAGGGTGCGGTAGCCGCCGTCCCGGGTGCGGAACCGGTTCTCGAACGACAGGGTCGGCTCGCCGGAGCCGAGGCGCCGGATCTCGGTCCGGGTGCGGTCGAGGTCGTCCGGGTGTTCGAGCCAGGCGGAGGTCTGCCCCACCACCTCGTCGGGCCGCCAGCCGAGCGTCGCCGTCCAGGCCGGGTTGACGCTGAGCCAGACCCCGTCGGCATCGGCCACCCCCAGCATGTCCCGGCTCACCTGCCAGATCCGGTCGCGCTCGGCGGTGCGGGCCGCGACCTGACGCTCCAGGGTCTCGTTGAGGCCGCGCAGGGCCTCCTCCAGCCGGCGCTGGGCGGTGATGTCGTTGAACAGGATCGCGACGTGCCGGTCCTCCGGCGCGTCGACCCGGAAGGCATGGACCTCGTACCAGCGCTCGCCCAGCGCCCGGGCCGGCTGGACGAAGCGGATCGGCTCGCCGGTCAGCGCCACCCGGCCGTAGAGGTCGAACCAGTGCGGCTCGTGGTCCGGAGCGATCTCGCGCATCCAGCGCCCGGCCGCGTCCGCGATGCCGGTCTGGCGGGCGAACGCCGGGTTCACCTCCAGGAAGCGGTAATCCTCGGCCCGGCCCTCGGGATCGAAGCGCAGGGCGACGACGCAGAAGCCGGCATCGATCGCCTCGAACAGGGTGCGGTAGCGCGTCTCGCTGCGCCGCAGGGCCTCCTCGGCCCGGCGCCGGCCGGTGATGTCGATGATGAACTCGAAGCCGCTGCCGTCGTCGAGGCGGGTCGCCGCGCACAAGGCCCAGAACCGCGAGCCGTCCTTGCGCAGGTATTCGCGCTCGGTCGAGGCCGAGCGGCCCCGCGCCTGGAGCTCGGCGATGACGCCCCGGGAGACGGCCTGCCATTCCGGCGGTACCAGGATGCGGCCCGAGAGCAGGCCGCGCTCCAGGTCGTCCCGGTCGTAGCCGCTCATCGCCAGGAAGGCGTCGTTGGCCTCGATCACCCGGCCGGCCATGTCGAACACGATCGCCCCGACGGTCTCGATGTCGAGGGCGGCGCGCAGGCGCGGATCGACGAGGAAGCCGCCGCTCCGGACCGGACCCCGTCCGTCCGCCATCGCCCGCTCGCTCCGGGCGGCGGAGGCCTCCGCCTCGGCCTCTTCCCGCGCCCGCTCGGAGGCCGCCAGGGCGGCGCGCAACCGCGCATTCTCCGCGACGAGGTCCGGGACGTGTCCGGGATCCGTCATTCCTCTCCCACCCGCAGCGGCGCCGCGCGGCCCGTCCGCGCCCATCGCCTCATCCCCGGGTCCCATATAGAGGAGGCGGGCCGCCCGTCTCCACCCGTCCGCCCCGCGACCATCGACGCAGGCGGGGGGTCGCGCCCGCATTGCGGCGGGGCGGGCAAGGCCGCATATCTGGGCGCGGCCCCGCCGTGGCGGGGCGGGAGGCGCGCGTGACGATCCAACCGACCCGTTGCAGCAACGCGGCCCTGCGCCGGGCGACGCGCAGCGTCGGGCAGCTCTACGACGACGCCCTGGCGCCGAGCGGCCTGCGCACGACGCAATACGGCCTGCTCGGGATGATCCGCCGCCTCGGCACCCCGACCATGGGCGAACTGGCCGAGGCGATGGTGATGGACCTCTCGGGCCTCGCCCACACCCTCAAGCCCCTGACCCGCGACGGCTATCTCAGCGTGGTGCCCGACCCCCGGGACCGCCGGGCGCGGCGCATCGCCCTGACGACGTCCGGCGCCGCCAAGCTCGCGGAGGCGACACCTTTGTGGCGGGCGGCCCAGGACCGGTTCGACGCCGCCTTCGGGCCGGAGCGGGCGGCTCTGCTGCGCGACCTGCTGCACGAGCTGGCGCTGCCGGAGTTCCGGACGACGTTCGGGGAGAGGCACGAGGCCGCGTCGGAACCCGATCGAGCAAGCTGACGCCTCATCTCGTCCAGGCATATCTCGGAGTCTATTTGACTTAAGAGAAGGGGATCGCGATAATTTTTCTATTCTACCCGCGACCTCATCCCGAGAGCCTGCTTGAGTGGGATCGTCTTTCATAACGCCGTAAATTGCAGGATATATCCTATCCATGACCTCATCCTGAGGTGCGACTGAAAGGAGCCTCGAAGGAGGACTCCAGGAATCGCAGCATCTTCTGGAGGCCTCCTTCGAGGTCAGTCGATTTTCAATCGACTAACACCTCAGGATGAGGTCATAGGTGGGATGAAGGTCTGCGATCGGGCAAACCGACTCTTACTGTCAAGAATACCTCACGCTCTCGCACGCCCCCGCTCCTCCCCCGCCATCCCCCGGGCGAGATGCTGGAGCAGCTTGGCCGCCGCGGGCGAGAGCTGGCGGCCCAGCCGCGTGACGATCCGCGCCTCGACGCCGTCGAGACCGGGATCGGCCAGCGGCAGGGCCACCAGAACACCGTCGGCGATCTCCTGCGCGGCGCAGAAGGCCGGCAGCAGGGTCACGCCGGTGCCGGAGGCGGCGAATTGCTTGAGCACGCCGATCGAGCCGGTGATCAGCGCCGGATCGAGCCGCACGCCCTCCGCACGCTCGGCCGCCGCGATGATCTGCCGGATGCCGTAGGCCGGGTGCATCGTGCCGAGGCGGTGGCCGGCGAGGTCGGCGAGCCGCACCGGACCCGGATGGGCGGCCAGCGGGTGGTCGGTCCGCACCAGCACCCGAATCGGGTGCGGCATCGCCAGATGGGTGCGTAGGCGCGGCTCCGGCGGCGGGTTGTAGACGAGGCCGAGATGCGCCTCGTCCTCGACAACCCGGCGCACCACGTCGTTGGTCGCCGCGAGGTCGAGGGTCATGGTCAGGTCGGGGTGGCGGGCCCAGAAGCCCTGGAGCAGGCCCGACATCAGGTCGCCGATGAAGCCCTCGCCGAGCACGACATCGATGTGCCCGCGGCGCAGACCCTTGAGCTCGGTGAGCTTGGCCAGGATGTCCTCCCGGTCGGAGGTCTGGCGCCGGTAATAGTCGAGGAGGAGCGAGCCGGCAGGCGTCGCCCGCACCCCGCGGCGGTGTCGCTCGATCAGGGAGGTGCCGAGCTGCCCCTCCATCTGGACGATCTGGCGGCTCACCGCCGAGGCGTTGACGTCGAGTTTGTCGGCCGCGGCGCGGACCGAGCCGCAACCGACGGCTTCCGCGAGATAGCGCAGGCAGCGCTCGTCGAGGCTGTGATGCATCGGATCCTCCCACCCGCTCACCGGGTGCGTTGCCGGCAAGTCAACGCAAAATACCGGCCAACCTCATTCCGCTCAACGCCGATCGGCCCCAGTCTCCGGTTCCCAGAGGGGCGCCGCATCATGGCGGCGCCGGTTCCGGGAGACAGCGGACATGCGGACGATCGGCGTCATCGGGCTCGGCAACATGGGCCGGGGCATGGCCCTCTCGCTGCGGCGGCGCGGCTTCACCGTGATGGGCTACGACCCCGCCCCCGCCGCCCGGGAGGCCTCGGCGGCGGACGGGATCGTCATCGCCGAGGGACCGTCCGCCCTCTGGCGGGATTGCGAGGCGGTGGTCCTGTCGCTGCCGAATCCCGAGGTGGTGGACGCGGTGCTGCTCGGGCCCGACGGGCCGCTCCACGGAGCGAAGTCCGGCCTCCTGATCGTCGACACCTCGACCTCGGACCCGGCGGTCACCCGGCGCATCGCGGCGGCGCTGGAGCCGGCTGGCATCGACCTGATCGACGCGCCGGTGAGCGGCGGCCCGAAGGGCGCGCATGCCGCGACCCTCACCATGGTGATCGGCGGCAGCGACCGGGCGGTGGCCCTGGCCGAGCCGGTGCTCGCGGCGATGAGCGCGACCCGGGTCCATGTCGGCGGCGTCGGCGCCGGCCACGTCACCAAGCTCGCCAACAACCTGCTCTGCGCCGCCCATCTCATCACGGCCGCGGAAGCCGTGCGGATGGCAAAGGACGCGGGCGTCGATCCCGAGCGCCTGCTCGCCGGGATCAATGCCGGCTCGGGCCGCAGCGGCGTCACGCAGGTCAACTTCCCGACCTGGGTGCTCAACGGCGCCTTCGATTCCGGCTTCACCATGAAGCTGATGCGCAAGGACGTGCGCCTCGCCGAGAGCCTGATCGGCGCCCTCGACCTCGACCTGCCGCTCTCGGCCCAGGTCGGCCGGCTGTGGCGCGACAGCGTCGAGGTCGCCCCCGACGACGCCGACTTCAACGCCATCGTCAAGCTCCAGCTCGCCTGAACCCGGGAGATCCCCCCATGACCGAGACCCGCCCGCAGGCGCTCGCCGCCCTCCTGCGCCCGTTCTTCCCCGAGACGACCCAGATCGGATCCTGGGTGAACGGCCGCATCGTCCCCGGCACCGGCGAGCCGGTGCGCCTCGTCGATCCCTCGACCGGCCTGACGCTCGCCGAGTACCCCGATGCGGGGCCCGACGTGGTCGCCGAGGCCGCCCGCGCGGCGAAAGCCGGCCAGGCCCGCTGGGCGGCGCTGACCGGTGCGGCCCGCGGCCGGGTGATGCAGGAGATCGCCCGCACCATCCGCGGCGAGATCGAGGGGCTCGCCCGCCTCGAGGCGCTGAATGCCGGCAAGCCGATCCGCGATTGCCGGGGCGAGGCGACCAAGGTCGCCGAGATGTTCGAGTATTACGCCGGCTGGGCCGACAAGCTCCACGGCGAGGTGATCCCGGTCCCGACCAGCCACCTCAACTACACCCGCCGCGAACCCCTCGGCGTCGTGCTCCAGATCACGCCCTGGAACGCCCCGGTCTTCACCTGCGGCTGGCAGCTCGCCCCGGCGCTCGCCGCCGGCAACGCAGTGCTGCTCAAGCCCTCGGAGCTCACCCCCCTGACCTCGCTCGCGGTGGCGGCTTTGGCCGAGCGGGCCGGGCTGCCGGCGGGCGTCGTCAACGTGCTTTCCGGCTACGGCCACACCTCCGGCCAGGCGGCCCTCGCCGAGAAGGTCGTGACGAAGGTGGTCTTCGTCGGCTCGCCGGCCACCGGCGCCAAGATCGCGGAGAGCGCCGCGCGGCACCTGAAGCCCTGCGTGCTCGAACTCGGCGGCAAGTCGGCCAACATCGTCTTCGCCGATGCCGACCTGGAGCGGGCCTGCCTCGGGGCGCAGGCCGCGATCTTCGCCGGGGCCGGCCAGTCCTGCGTCGCCGGCTCGCGGCTCCTCGTCGAGCGCCCGGTCTACGAGCGCTTCGTCGCCATGCTGGCGGCGGGCGCCGAGCGCATCCGCGTCGGCGATCCGCTCGATCCCGAGACCGAGGTCGGGCCGATCAACAACGCCACCCAGTACCGGCACGTCCTCGCGATGATCCGCGGCGGGATCGATCAGGGCGCC
This sequence comes from Methylobacterium aquaticum, assembly GCF_016804325.1. Lineage (NCBI taxonomy): Bacteria > Pseudomonadati > Pseudomonadota > Alphaproteobacteria > Hyphomicrobiales > Methylobacteriaceae > Methylobacterium > Methylobacterium aquaticum. Next base: position 1,958,164 of record NZ_CP043627.1, on the reverse strand, counting down.
ACGCTCGCCGCCGGCAGCGACGGCACCCCGACCGAGGGCGGCTTCTACGTGCGCCCGACGATCCTCGCCCAGGCCGACAATGCCATGGATTGCGCCCGCACCGAGATCTTCGGGCCCGTCGTGACGGTGATCCCGTTCGACACGGAAGAGGAGGCGGTCGCCATCGCCAACGATTCCGAGTTCGCGCTCGCCGGCGCGGTCTGGACCCGCGACGTCGGCCGCGCCCACCGGGTCGCGGCCCTGGTCCGTGCCGGCACCTTCTGGATCAACGCCTACAAGACCATCCACGTCTCCTCGCCCTTCGGCGGCTCGGGACGCAGCGGCTACGGGCGCTCCAGCGGCCTCGAGGCCCTGCACGAATACACCCAGGTCAAGAGCGTCTGGGTCGAGACCGCCGCCGCCCCCGCCGCCTCCTTCGGCTACGCCCCGGGCGTCGGCGCCTGATCCTCTCCCGGTCCGGGGGCGGCCCCTCCGGACCGTTCCCCGCACCGGAGATTGTTTCGATGACGAGCGCCACCCTGGCGACCGGCAGCCCCGCCGTCGCGCCCGCAACCCCACCCGTCGCCCATGCCGGCCGCACCGGCATCCTGGTCCTGTTCCTCCTCGCCCTCGTGGTGGTGACGATCGCGGAGGCGATCGGCAACGTCGCCATCCCGCTCGGCCACGGCAAGATCATCCTGCTGCCGCTGCTCTGGGCCCTCTTGATGGGCGGCGGCCTCGGCCTTGCCGCGCCGCGCCTGCCCCGCGCCCTGCGGCTCCCCGTCTCGCTCCAGCACGCCGCGGGCGCGATCCTCCAGCCGGCGCTGCTGCTCTTCGTCGCCAAGCTCGGGCTCCTCGTCGGCGGCTCGCTGCCGAAGATCCTGGGCGCCGGCTGGGCCCTCGCCTTCCAGGAATTCGGCCACTTCTTCGGCACGATGGTGTTCGGCCTGCCCGTGGCGCTCCTCCTCGGGCTGAAGCGCGAGGCGATCGGCGCCACCTTCTCGGTCGGGCGCGAGCCCAGCCTCGCCATCATCGGCGAGCGCTTCGGCATGGATTCGCCGGAAGGGCGCGGCGTGCTCGCCGAGTACCTGACCGGCACGGTGTTCGGGGCGGTGTTCATCGCGGTGCTGGCCGGGCTGATCGCCAGCCTCGGCATCTTCAACCCGCTGGCGCTCGCGATGGGGGCCGGCGTCGGGTCGGGCAGCATGATGGCGGCGGCGGCCGGCGCCATCGCGGCGCAGCAGACGCCCGAGATGGCCAAGGAGGTCGCCACCTTCGCGGCAGCGAGCAACCTCATCACCACCACCATCGGCACCTACTTCACCCTGTTCCTGTCGCTCCCGTTCACGATCTGGGCCTATGGCGTGCTGGAGCCGATCCTCGGCAGAGGCCGCGGACGGACCGAACCCGCGCCCGAGGCGGCGACGGCGGTGACGGCCCATGCCGCGCCGAGCTTCGGCCTGCCGGCGCTGGTCCTGATCTGGCTCGCCACGGCGGTATTCGGGCTCATCGGCAACCGGCTGACCTACGGCACGGCGATCGACGGGCAGGTGCTGGTCGGTGCCGCGATCATCGTCGCCGCGGTGGCGGTGGGCGAGGTGCTCTACCGCCTCGCCGGGCGTCGGCTGCCGGCGGTGGTGTGGGTCTCGCTGATCGGCATGGCGCTCACCTATCCGGGCACGCCGTTCTCCGCCGAGATCGCCGCGGCGACGGGCCGGATCAACTTCCTGGCGCTCGCCACCCCGATCCTCGCCTTCGCGGGCCTGTCGCTCGCCAAGGACTTCCCGGCCTTCCGGCGCCTCGGCTGGCGCATCGTGGTGGTGTCGTTCATGGCCAATGCCGGGACGTTCCTCGGCGCGGCGCTGATCGCCCAGTTCTGGATGCATCCGCCGGTGTGACGGAGCGCGGCCGATAACCCTCCTCCCTCTGCGGGGAAAATCTCTCTTAAAATCAAGCGCGGGATCCCCTCTCCCGTGTGGGAGAGGGGTAGGGGTGACACGCTTCAGTATGAAACGAAGAGCGTCGAGCTGTCAGCACGACGTTCAGAGCTTTACGCGGAAGCGTGTCACCCTCACCCCCGGCCCCTCTCCCACACGGGAGAGGGGAGGCGCGCCACAACTTTCCCCGGACAGCCCTGCCGCAGAGGGGGGAGGGTTCGGGCGTGAGCCCTCGACCCGGCGATCGTTCCCCTAAACCCGATACTTCCCGTTCCGCTTCACCATCACGGTCGTGCCCACCGGCACGCGATTGTAGAGATCGACCACGTCCTCGTTGAGCATGCGCACGCAGCCCGAGGACATCTGCTCGCCGATGCTCCAGGGCTCGTTGGTGCCGTGGATGCGGAACAGGATGTCGCGGCCGCCCTGGTAGAGGTAGAGGGCGCGGGCGCCGAGCGGGTTGTCGACGCCGCCCTTGCGCAGGCGCGGCAGGTCGGGGTTGAGGCTGACCATCTTGGCGGTGGGACCCCAATCGGGCCAGACGCCCTTGCGGCCGACCGTGGCGGTGCCCTTCCAGGAGAAGCCGAGCTTGCCGACGCCGACGCCGTAGCGCAGCGCCTGGCCCCCCTCCTGGACGAGGTAGAGGAAGCGCTCGTCGATATCGACCACGACGGTGCCGGGCTTCTCCAGGCCGGTATAGGCGACGGTCTGGCGCCGGTATTTCGGGTCCATCCGGCTGCGGTCGACCAGCGGCACGTCGTAGGGCTGGTCGGGCATGCTGCCGATGTACCAGGCCGCGTCCGGATCCACCGCCGCGACGGCCGCAGGCCCGCGGGATTGGCAGGCCGCGAGCGGCAGCCCGGCGAGGAGGGCGAGGGCGAGACGGCGCGGGAGCATGCGGGCGCAACCTTTCGGCAAGGAATCCAGCCCATGCCT